>NZ_CP004078.1:3213636-3532727 GCF_000612505.1 Paenibacillus sabinae T27 | reverse complement strand
TCCAGCCGGGCATTCGCAAGGTCAGCCAAAGGGTCGCCCAAAGCCGTGTCTTCCCAGTCGATAATGGCCGCCAGCCTGCCGTCCTTCCACAAAATATTTCCCGGCCAATAATCTCCATGCAGAAGGGCCGTTTGATTTGTCTGTTTTAAGGGCCAGACCGCTGTTAAGGTTTCCCTGATCCTACTTACATTTAGAGAATCGTCAGTCTGTACGGAATCCTGATCCAGTATTTCGGCGGCCAGTTCCTCCTGTCGGGTCAGGAAGGGCAAGCGCTGAGATGGACAATCCACTTGATGGATAGCCGCCAGATTCTCAGCCATTTGGAGAAGATAAGTCTCTATATTGGCGGGCTCGAGATCCGTCTCGCCCTCCACATACCCGATAACTAAATATGGCTGCGGAAAAATGCTGCACGACTCGTCTAAATAATAAGGCTCCGGCACAGGAAGCCTTTCGGATCGAAGCACCTGCAAAAGCTTGAATTCGGCTGCGGCGATTCCCGGGTTGCGCTTAAGATCGGCTTCACCGTGCCGGCGGACAATCCTGGTCGCGATTTGGCCGCTGTCCAACACCATTTCAATCGCTGTCACCCGGGCGGATACGCCGCCGGTCATCTCCCGTACGGAGAGCAGTTTTCCATGGGGCTCCATCCTGCATACCAATTGCTCAAATCGTTTGTCATCTTCATTGAAATTTGTCATCCGTTTCCTCCAATAAAGCCTAATTGGCAAAAAACAAGCGGCCGTTCGGGACTACGGTTCATGTCCCCGGCGGCCGCTTTGTTTTTCTAAATCTTATACACCAGGGGCTGTTCCCGGTTAGACCTGCTGGATTTTAACCAGATTCGTTGTTCCCGTCTTCCAGATCGGGATGCCCGCGCACAGCACAACGGTATCGCCAGCGGAGACTGTTCCCGTCTTTATCGCACCCTTGACGGAGGACTCGAACATCTCGTCGGTCGTGGATACCGGATCGCCCAGGACAGGGATGACGCCCGACAGCAGGCAGATCTTGGGCAGGACCTCCCGGTGCGGCGTAACGGCGATAATCGGCGCCTGCGGCCGGTGCTTGGAGATCATCCGGGCGGTGAAGCCGCTCTCGGTCGCCGCGATGATCGCCTTGGCACCCAGAATCAGCGAGGAGCTGACGGCGCTGCGGCTGATCACCTCGGTAATGCTCTCGCTGTCCCATTCAAAGCCCCGGATGAACCGGTTTTTATAGTCGATCATCGTTTCGGCTTTTGCGGCGACGGCCGCCATGGTGCGAACCGACTGCACGGGGTATTTCCCCGCAGCCGATTCACCCGACAGCATGACAACATCGGCGCCCTGCAGCACAGCGTTCGCCACATCGCTGACCTCCGAGCGGGTCGGGCGCGGATTGATCTGCATCGACTCCAGCATATGCGTCGCTACAATTACGGGCTTCCCGACCTTGTTGCACTTGTCGATCATTTCCTTTTGCAGCATCGGCACATCTTCGATCGGTACCTCAACGCCAAGATC
This sequence comes from Paenibacillus sabinae T27, assembly GCF_000612505.1. Lineage (NCBI taxonomy): Bacteria > Bacillati > Bacillota > Bacilli > Caryophanales > Paenibacillaceae > Paenibacillus > Paenibacillus sabinae. The sequence goes on along the minus strand of NZ_CP004078.1, from coordinate 3,531,222 downwards.
GCCACGGGCCGCCATAATGCCGTCCGACGCCTCAATAATATCGTCCAGATTCGTCATGCCCTCATGATTTTCGATCTTGGAAATAATCTGCACATGATCAGCTCCGTTAGCATCCAGAATGCTGCGGATTTCCCGGATATCGTCGCCCCGGCGAACGAATGAAGCGGCGATCATTTCAACGCCTTCCTTCAGCCCGAAATGGATATGCCTGATATCCCGCTCGGTGACGCCGGGCAGAGTCGTGCGGATGCCGGGAAGATTGACGCCTTTTCTTGGCTTCAGGTTCCCGCCGCTGACAATCAGGCATTCGATGTCGTGACCCTGCACTCCCGTTACGGTCAGGTCGATCAGCCCGTCGTCGATCAGAATCCGGTCCCCGGGCTTCACAACCGCGGTCATATCGGGATAGTTAACGGAGATGCGCTGCGCATCTCCGAGGATTTCTTCGGTGGTCAGAATGAGCGGTTCCCCGGCCTTCAGGACGCAGAACTCTTCCTTCAGCTTCCCGATCCGTACCTCGGGCCCCTTGATATCCATCATAATCGGCACAAAAGTGCCCAGCTCGGACGCGGCCTGCCGCACGTTGCGAATTCGGGCTGAATGTTCCTCCAGCTCTCCATGCGCCATGTTCAGGCGGGCGACCGTCATGCCGGCCGCAATCATTTCCTTTAGCGTTTCAATCGATTCGGAAGCGGGTCCGATGGTACAGATAATTTTGGTTTTCATGATAAATCCTGTTCCTCCTTGCATTGCAAGATTGGCGGACATATGCTGAATATATTATATCGTATGTCCATCCCGTTATTCATTGAATTACCCGTGTCTACGGGGTATAAACGTTATAGAGAGGAGTGAATGTCATGACGACATGGAATCTCGAAGGAACGAAATGCCATCTGCTGGTCTGCGGGGGAAGCAGCTGCAAGAAGCGCAGAGGGGAAGACATTCTGGAGACGATCGAGGAGGAAATTGAGAAGCAGGGGGCCGAAGCCCGGATTCATCCGACGCTGACCCGCTGCATGGGCCGGTGCAACGACGCTCCGGTAATCGTTGCCTATCCCGAAGGCGTCTGGTACGGGGAGATGTCGCCGAAGCTCGGCAAGGCCCTGGTCAGAGCAGTGCTGAAGGATGAGATGCCCGAAGAAAACCGGATGTACACCTTCGGAGAAGACGGTATGACAGCGTCAAGCGAACGGGGAACCAAGGGGAAGAAAAAAGGAGGAAAAGCAGCCAAGGTGTAACGGATTCCGAAATGGGACAGGCGCCTGACAACCCGCTCCGGCTATTTTGCCGCCGCGGGTTTCTTTTTATGACGTTCGGGATTATGATCGAAAGAGGTTAGGATATAAAAGGAAATGATGGGAGTGGACCGGATGTTCGTAAAGCTTGCCGACAGGGATCACGTATTGAACGGAAGTCCGTTTCTGGAAGACGAGGTCCGATTTAACCTGCTTCATCTCATCTGCAGTTCTCCTGAGGCCCTGCGGATAAAAAATGACAGCAACGAGCTGATATTCGCTCAAACCCCGGGGTTCAATCCCTGGCTGTGGATCGCTCCAGGGCTTTCGAAGGAAAGGGAGGACGAGCTGCTCCGCGGGCTGGCGGAACAAGTGTCTTCGCATGACTTTCCCGGCATATCCGGTGATTTGGAGATTTCGGAATCTTTTGCCCGTTATTATACGGGAAGCCGCGGGCTGAAGCCTGAACCCTACATGATGCTGGAAGCGTATGCATGCCCGGAAGTCAAGCCTCCGGCAGATGTTAGCGGAACCCTGGAACGCGCGAACTCGCGGCATACGGAGATGATCGCGGCCTATTTGGCCGCTTTTTCGATAGAAGCCTTTAATGTCAAGCCCCAGCCAAGCGAGGTGTATAAAGCGGCGACGGCGGCGATCGGCACGGGAGGGCTGTATCTTTGGCAGGAGGGCGGCGAAACGGTATCCATTGCGAGAATCGCCCACCGCACAGCGCGGCATGCCCGAATCAATGATGTGTACACGGTCCCGGGAGCGCGGAAAAAAGGATATGCAAGCGCCATTGTGGCCGCCTTGTCCGACTATTGCCTGCGGGACGGCCTAACGCCGATGCTCTACGCGGATGTCAAAAATCCCGATTCCAATAAAGTCTATCGGTCCATCGGCTTCAAAGGCGCGGGGAGGATTGCGGATCTGCGGTTCAAGCGCTGAACGAACGCTTCTTGCAAAAAAAGGGTCTGCCTAATTTGACTTGTCCAAGTCAAGTTGACTATGCTAGCAAGAAGGAACGTCTGACGGCGTCATGTTAAGACGAATTACTCGCAAAGTGGGAGGCTGAAGGATGCAAAGGTTGCAGTTCTGGCCGGATAAATTCCGCAATTTTTTTCTCAACAATAAATTCGTCGTCTTTCTGCTGGTGCTGCTGTTAATCGGACTTAACGTGCTCGTATTCGCCAAGATACCGTTCGTTTTTAGACCTTTGTCGGTGCTGCTTCACACGGTGGCGCTGCCTCTGATCTTGTCGGGCGTGGCCTATTACCTGCTGAACCCGCTGGTGGACCGGCTGGAGAAGAAGAGCAAGGTGAAGCGCACTTACGGCATTATCGTGCTGTATCTGTTTATTGCCGGCGTGATCACCGTCATTCTACTGACGGTTACTCCGATTATCCGGGGACAGCTGCTGGGTCTGATTGACAATTTTCCCCGGTACAGCTCGAAAATCCAGGATGAACTTGCCCATCTGACGGGCAGCGAACTGTTTGATCAGCTGCAGCAGAACACGGGGGCCGAGTTAGGCACGGTGACCAACCGCATTACGACATGGCTGACCACATTTCTGCATAACGCACTGAACAGTGTCGGCAACTTTGTCGGGGCGCTGACCGAGATTGTGCTGGGGATCGTGACGACCCCGCTCATTCTTTTTTATCTGCTTCGGGACGGGAAACGGCTGCCTGATTATATTTTGCGGCTTGTGCCCGACGCGCTGAAGCCCCAGACCCGGATGGTTCTGTCCGAGATGAATCAGCAGATCTCTTCCTATATCCGCGGCCAGATTATCGTAAGCTGCTGTATCGGCGCGCTGCTCTATATCGGCTACCTGATCATTGGGCTGGAATATTCGCTGGTGCTGGCGATCGTGGCGGCCTGTACGGCTGTGGTTCCTTATTTGGGCCCGGCCATAGCGATTACGCCTGCGCTTATCGTGGCGCTGGTCACCTCGCCTCTGATGCTGCTTAAGATGATCGTTGTCTGGACAGCCGTTCAGCTGATCGAAGGCAAATTTATCTCTCCGCAGATTATGGGCAAAACGCTCAAGATTCATCCGATTACCATCATCTTCGCCATTGTGTTCTTCGGCAAAATGTTCGGCGTTGTCGGCATCATTCTTGCCGTGCCTGGCTACGCCGTGCTGAAGGTTGTGGCGACGCATATTTTTCAGTGGTTCCGTTTCCGTTCCGGACTATATGCTTCATCCGGCGAGGATGGCGGAGAACACTCCTAAGACATTTGACGAAAGGGTGACCGCTTGTGAGACAGCCTGAAGCTGCAACGATGTATGGAATAGTTAGAGGTATGCAAAAAGACGGCGTCAACGTTTGGCGCGGCGTCCCTTTCGCTTCTCCGCCTGTCGGCGAACGCCGTTTTGGCGCGCCTCTGCCTCCGGAGAGCTGGCAGGGGGTACGGGACGCTTCCGCTTTCGGTCCGGTCAGCCATCAGCCGCCCGACCGCAAAGGCACCCGGTTCCCGGAAGAGCCTCCCGTCTATGACGAGGACTGTCTGTATTTGAATGTATGGGCGCCTTCGGAGGCGGAATCGCTGCCCGTTATGGTTTGGATTCACGGAGGGACGTTCCTGACGGGAGCGGGAAGCCAGCCGTTGTTTGACGGAACGGCTCTGGCCCTTGACGGAAACGTGATCGTCGTATCCGTCAATTACAGGCTCGGACCGTTCGGTTTTCTCCATTTGTCCCCCTTGGGCGGCACCTTCACGTCCAATGCGGGACTGCTGGATCAGATCGCCGCGCTGGAATGGGTAAAGGACAACATTGCCGGCTTTGGGGGCGACCCCGGGCGTGTTACGGTGTTCGGCGAGTCGGCGGGGAGCATCAGCATAGCCGCGCTGCTGGCAAGCCCCAAGGCGCGCGGCCTGATCGCCGGAGCGATCTTGCAGAGCGGCCCGTCACAGGCGCTAAGCCCCGGCCACGGCTGGGGGATCACCCAAGCGCTGCTTGCCGAGCTCGGACTCGCCCCGGAGGATGCCGGGAAGCTAAGGACGCTTCCGGCCGAGACGATCACCCAGGCCGCAGGCACGGTCATGCAACGGATGACCGGGGGAGCGCCAGCTCTGTTTTTTCAGCCCGTCATCGATCCGCTGACGCTGCCGGAGGAACCGGTTCGCGCCGCAGCCAAGGGGGTGGCTCAAGGCATTCCCGTGATGATTGGAACCAATCTCCACGAAGGGGACTATTTCTTCCGCGAAGGCGCGCCGTTACCCGAAATGGGCCAGTCGCTCCGGGCGCTTGAGCAGACGCTGGGCCTGCCGGATTTGTCGGGGCTTGCCGCTCATTATCCCGCGACCCGCGAAGGACAAGCCGGAATCTTGACGGATGTGTTCTTCTGGCGCGGCGCGGTCGCTTTTGCGGAGAGTCTGCTGGAGCATGGACCGGTCTGGATGTACCGTTTCGATTGGGTAGTGGAAGCCCATTCTCTGCTCTCCAGAGCGGTACATACCGCTGAGATTCCCTATGTGTTCGGCAATCTGTCGCATTTACGGCGGCTGGGGCTTGCGATCAGTCCGGCGATGAAGAGTCTGTCGGATACGATGCGGGGCGCATGGGCCGCATTCGCCCACAGCGGAAATCCGGATACCGCCCGGCTCCAGTGGCCGCAGTACAGTCTAGCGGATCGGGCAACGCTGATCTTTGACGAGGCATCGTCAGTGGTGAAAGACCCGCAGCCGGATAAACGCCGACTGCTATTCAGTTTAAAGGAGGCGGGGATATGAGTGGACAGAACAGCAGCTTGAAGGACTATTTCAGCCGGCTCTTCCGGCATGCAAGCTGGGCGGACGACAAGATTGTAGCGACTCTTCGCCAAGCGGACCGGATTCCCGAGAAACCGCTGACCCTGCTTGGACATTTACTGAATGCGGAAAAGATATGGCTGATGCGCATCAATAGGTTAGACACTAAAGGGATGGCGCCGTGGTCTCCCCAAAGCCTGGAGGAATGTGCAGCTCTGGCGAAGGAGAACGCCGCAGGGTATGGGGAGCTTCTGAACAGATTGGATGATTCCGGGCTGAACGTGGAGGTTGCATACCGCAACAGCACCGGAACGGCGTTCAACACTACCGTTTCGGATATTTTGACGCATGTTGCGCTTCATGGAAGCTATCACAGAGGACAAATTTCTTCCTATTTGCGGATGGAAGGACTGGAGCCGGTGAACACCGACTTTATCATCTTCGTTAGAGACAAGGACGTTTGAAAATCGGGATTGTATTTATAACAGGGGCCCGCCCCAGACCTTTTACCTAAAAAGAACGCCCAAGCCGGTTGTTGCCGCTGGCTTGGGCGTTCTTTTGCGTCAACCGGATTTCCCGGACAAGAGGTGGAATTCGGCTGATTCGGCACTTATTCGATATGGGGAACAAGCTTTACCGATCCAAGCCCAAGCGCCCCCAGCTGACCCTTGGTCATGAACAGCCTTCCTCCGGTATTAAAGCTGTTCGAAGGGGTAAGGACGATTTTTGCCGCTCCTTTGGTGATCGTATATTGATAGTTCGCTGCTTTATACGTACCCGCCAGCTGGTCCAGCAGATCTACCTTCCAGCCGAGCGCTTTCGCGAGGGGACGCACCGGTATCCAGCGGGTGCCGTTAACCTCGAATACCGTGGATACCGGGATGCTCAACCCGTTTATTCCCGCCGTATATTCGTATTCTTCAATAACAGGAACAGGGACAACGGGCAGATTATCGGGGCTAATGCCGTCAGGAAGAGAGAGCTTTGGCTTGGAAAGCACAGACGGATAGAAAGCAGAACGCTCGGCTTCGTCCTTCAGGAGATGGGAGGAAGCCTTCTTCAGATCGTATACCCGCAGCTGCCGGCGGGGCTCGTTCTGCACGTAAAGCAGCTTGGAGCTGGCATTGTTGAAGGCATACATCCTGCCCGCCAGCACCGTTGTTCTTTGGTTCGTTTCGGGATTGTAAGCCGTAATCATATTCTGCTTTGCCCTGCTGTCGTATCCGGATTCCAGCAAAGTGTGGCGGTCAACCCATGCCGTCAGGTAACTTGTCCGCGTCGATTTGAACAGCGTTACGGCACCGGTCTTCATGTTTTTCAAATAGTATTCGTTAAGCTTAGCGATATAGTCACTGTACAGCCCGGGTGATGAAACGTAAAGGTAGCGGGAACGCTCCAAAATTCCCCAATTTCCGTCGGGAGAGAGGGAATAGATATTTTTGTGAACCATGGATTGCCGCTCGGGATCATATACATAGCCGCCTTCGGGATCATCTGACCTTCCGATCCGCACGGTGCCGTCTTCCCACACACTGAATGAACGGAACGGTTCCTGCCATTTGGCATAAGCGCCGTCCTGCTGTCTATATACCACCGAATTCCGGTATGTTCCGTCGGCCGCGGTGCTGATCGAGTACAGCTCGATTCCTTTGGAGACATCCAGCAGGTAGTCCTGCACGTCAATGCCGGATTCGGCATGAATGTAAGGCGAACCGTTGAGATGGAAGGCCAGGAGCACGGCGGCGGCCAGAACGAAACAGCGAATTTTAAAACGGAATGAGAACCTCATAATCTGGTCGTTCCTCCTTTTTTAAGATAATGATATAGACTGGTTCGACCTGGAAAAGGTTTCGAATCTTATGGATAATAACCCATTTTTTAGTGAATAAGTTCGATCCCATGTTGGATGCCTGCGAAAAAGAGTAAAAATAAGCCTTTCCACCCATACTACCGTTAATCTGGCATGCTGGCGTTTGGGGCCGGAAACAGAGGGGGCGCCCACGGCGGGCGGCTCTTTCGAAAGATTGCTTGATGAGGAGGACAGCGGATGAAGACCCAATCTGGCTCCGCCATCTATATACAACTGAAGAACCGGGTAACGCTTCCTCATGGAAAAGGTGTGACTCTTGGCGACATTGCGTTTCTGATCGCTCCTCCGGAGCTTGAGGAGAAGCTGAAATCGCTGCTTCTGGTCCAGCCGGAATACAGTGACGGCAACCTGATCCTTATTGACACGCTGAAGGTCATTCCCCTGGTAAAACAGCTCGCGCCTGATGCTGAAATCGAGCCGATTGGAGAAGGCCGGACAATTGTGCAGATCAGCGGGCCCGAGGAACCGCGCAAGCCGTCGCCCGCGATGTTCGCCCTCGTCTGGCTGCTGCTGTTCTTCGGCGCGGCGCTGACGATTATGAACTTCCATGCGGATGTGAACATGCAGGAGGTCCAGGTCCGGATTGTGGAAATGCTGACCGGCCGCCGGGACGAGCATCCTTATTTGTTCCAGCTGGCCTATTCGATCGGTATCGGCTTTGGCATGGTTATTTTTTTCAATCATCTGTTCAAGAAAAAATGGAACGAGGAGCCCACCCCGCTGGAAGTAGAAATGTTCCTGTATCAGAAAAACATCGACCAGTATGTCATTCATGAGGAATACCGGAAAATGAAACACGGCGAAGCGGATAAGGGCAGGGAGGCGACGTAAATGACGGCTCCGGTCGAAGTGGGCCTGAATTTGCTCTTAGGCATTGCTGGAGGCATCGCCGTCGGCGGCGGGGTGATCGCCCTGTTCGTCGTTCTTGATATGATTCCGCGCCTGGCGCAGTTGACGGGCTCCTACGATAAGGTCCATTGGTATGAAGGCGCGATGGTCTGCGGATCGCTGTTTGGGACGGTAAGTGATTTTTGGAACTGGAAAATCGCGTCGGGACCTGTGGTGGTAACGGCGGTTGGTCTGTTCGACGGGATATTTGTCGGCATGCTTGCCGCGGCTTTGACGGAGGTGCTGAACGTACTGCCGATCTTGGCTAAACGTCTTCACATGACTTCATACCTGTTCGGGCTGCTGATGGCGATGGTATTCGGCAAGGTAGCCGGTTCGTTGTTTGATTGGTTTGTGTATCGACAGTAAACGGAGGGCTTGAGATGAGCAAATACGTTCACAGCGGAGATTACTTTGGAACCGATGGGGCCGGGCAGCCGGTTTCCGGTCTGGAGCAGGGGGCGGCAGCTGACGCGGGAGCAAATGATGCCGGTGCGAATCCGAACGCCGGGGATGCAGCCGGAGCATCCGCTACCAGTGCGGATCTGAGCGCCGAGGACGCAGCCGGAGCAGCCGATGCTGGTGTGGAGCAGAGCGGTCTTGACGCCGGCGGCCCGGCTGACGTTGCTTTGGAGCTAAGCGCCGTGAACGGCGCTGGAGCAGCCGATGCCGTTACGGAGGAGAGCGCCGGGGGTAGCGTGGGTGCGACTGATCCCGGCGCGGAGCTAAGCGCCGTGGACGCTCTAGGTACGGCCGCCCCCGGAGCGGAGCAGGGCGCAGCAGCGGCGGATACGGCTGATCCCGACGCGCAACTGAGCGCCGGGGATATAAGCGGCGCGGTAGTTAATGGTGCAATGCAGAGCGCCGTCGATGCCAGTGGCGCGGTAGATGCCGCTGTCGGGCAAAACGGCGAGAATGGCGCGAATACGGCCAATGCCACGTCGGAACAAAACGCCGCAGATGCTGGCGGACCAGTTGATGCCGCCGCGCAGCAGAACGGCGAGGCTGGCACGGATGCAGCTGATCCTGTCAGCGGTCAAGCCACCGGCCCAGGCGAGATGGAAGCGGCCCGCGAGCTTGGAGCGCCGGATGATGGCTCCGAAGATAAGCCGTCCGGCTTTCTGAACTTCCTCTTCGGCAGTGACGATTCGGAATCTCCGAAAAAGTCGGCCGAGGAGGACCCTGGAACGGAACCCGTCCAGGGAAAGGAGAATGAAAACAGGCAGTCCAATGACCCCAAGCAGAATAAACGGGACAAGGAGCTGTCCAATTCAGTAGAAGAGTCAATCGAATACTGGCATGGCGAAGACAGGGTTCCGGATTCGCTTGAGCAGACCAAAGAAGTGCTGACTGAAATAATGGGCCTCGGGGCGTCTTTTGACATCGTATTCCGCGAGATGACGTTCGGCGGAACGAAAGCTGCCCTGCTGTTTATCAGCGGTTTTGCCAAAGATGTTATTCTGGATGAAATCCTGAAGCGGCTTACCTACCTTACACCGGATGATCTGTCCTCTGACGCTTTTGCCGCGTTCATGCAGAAATACATTCCCCATATCCAGGTCGAGAAGTCGGAGAAGCTCAGCGATGCGATGATCAAGACGATGGCGGGGATGAGCGCTCTCTTTGTCGAGGGAGAAGCCCAGGTCATTATCATGGATACGCGCGCCTATCCGGTCCGGGGACCGGAAGAGCCCTCCATCGAGCGGGTGGTGCGCGGTGCGCGGGACGGGTTTACCGAGACGCTGCTGAGCAATATTGCCCTTGTTCGCCGCAGATTGCGCGATCCGGGCCTGAAATTCGAGCTTCACCAGGTAGGCCGGAGAACGAAGACAGATGTGGCTATCGCCTATATTGACGATATTGCAGACAAAACGCAGGTCAAGGCGGTTACCGAAAAAATCAAAACCGTCAACATCGACGGCATTCCGCTGGCCGACAAGCAGCTTGAAGAAGCGATCATAGGAGAAAAATGGAATCCGTATCCGATGGTCCGTTATTCCGAACGGCCTGACATCGTCGCCTCCCATCTGCTTGAGGGCCGAGTCGTCGTGTTCGTCGATACTTCGCCGAGCGTGATGGTCATACCGACCACATTTTTTGATCTGTGCCAGCATGCTGAAGAAAACCGCCAGACTCCGCTCATGGGTTCCTATTTGCGGTGGGTGCGGTTCGCGGGCATTTTCGCTTCCATTTTTCTGCTGCCGCTGTGGATGCTGTTTGTCCTACATCCCGAGCTTAAGCCGGCCCCGCTGGGATTTATCGGTCCGCATGAAATGGCCAAGATCCCGCTGCTCGTCCAGTTTCTGATCATCGAGTTCGGTGTGGATCTGCTCCGGATGGCCGCGGTGCATACGCCTTCGCCGCTCGGCTCGGCCATGGGTCTCATTGCCGCGATTTTGATCGGGGACATCGCCGTCAAGACGGGACTGTTCGTCAATGAGGTCGTTCTCTACATGGCCGTGGCCACCATCGGTATGTTCGCTACGCCAAGCTACGAACTCGGACTGGCCAACCGGCTCGTCCGGCTTCTGCTGCTCGTGGCTACGGGGCTCTTTCACGTTGCCGGATTCGTGATTGGCTCGACTCTTTTCGTCTTGCTGCTGACGATCAACCGTTCCTACAATTCGTCTTATCTGTGGCCGTTTATACCTTTTAATGCAAAAGCGATGGGAGCGATCCTGTATCGCCAATCGGTGGTTTCTTCCAGCACGAGGCCGTCGTTCAACAAAACGCGGGACAATACCCGCATGTCTGAAAATGAAGGCAAGAAGGGCAAGCCGTAGGATAATACAAATCAACTGCGTATTTGTCCATTCTTTGACGTTCCCTTCCTCTGCTATACTGAATATCATAAAAGAATGGGATGGATATTCCACAGAAATCGGAGGATTGCGAATATGTTCTTACACGGGACGAGCCGGATTAACGATGCCGGACATTTGGAAATAGGCGGTTGTGACGTAACGGAACTCAAGGCGGAGTATGGAACGCCGCTGTATATAGTGGACGAGCAGCTTGTTCGCCGCCGCTGCCGTGAATATATGGATGCTTTTGCGGCATCAGGTCTTGGATTTCAGGTTGCTTACGCGAGCAAGGCTTTTTCGGTAATGGCGATGTGCCGCCTGGCCGATGAGGAAGGGCTGTCGCTGGACGTCGTGTCCGACGGCGAGCTGTACACCGCGCTGCAGGCGGGATTCCCGGCTGAGCGCATTCATTTTCACGGCAACAACAAAACGCCGGATGAGATTGAAATGGCCCTTGATGCGCGAATCGGCTGCTTTGTAGTCGATAATTTGGTGGAGCTTGAACTGCTCCAGGCTATTGCCGCAGAGAAGAACCAGACGGTCAACGTTCTGCTGCGCGTGACGCCTGGCGTTGAAGCGCATGCCCATCATGCTTACGCCGCAACCGGCCAGACCGACTCGAAGTTCGGCTTCGACATCGGCAACGGTTCCGCACAGGAAGCGGTGCGCCTGGCCTCGAGCAAAGCCAATTTGAAGCTTCTCGGCGTACATTCGCATATCGGCTCGCAAATTTTCGAAACGGAAGGCTTCCAGCTTGCCGTCGAACGCGTCGCCGGATTCGCCCGCAAGGTGAAAGAAGAGCTGGGCATTGAGTTCAGCGTCGTGAATCTCGGCGGAGGCTTCGGCATTCGTTACGTGGAAGGCGACACGCCGCTGCAGGTGTCGGAATACGTCGCAGCGATTACCGATGCGGTGAAGACGCATTTTGCCGGAATCGGCAGCAAGCTGCCGGAAATCTGGGTCGAGCCGGGCCGCAGTATTGTAGGCGATGCCGGTACGACGCTCTATACGATCGGTACAAGCAAGGAAATCCCGGGCGTCCGCAAATATGTCGCCGTCGACGGCGGAATGACCGACAATCCGCGTCCGGCGCTGTACGAGTCCAAGTACGAAGCCGTGCTCGCCAACCGGGCGGGCGAACAGCCGGAAGAGACCGTATCGATCGCAGGTAAATGCTGCGAGAGCGGAGATATGCTGATCTGGGACGTGGAGCTTCCGAAGGCGGAGAGCGGGGATCTGCTCGCCGTAGCCTGCACTGGAGCTTACAACTACTCCATGGCAAGCAACTACAACCGTATCCGCCGTCCAGCCGTTGTCTTTGTGCAGAACGGCCAAAGCGATCTGGTGGTCAAGCGCGAAAGCCACGGCGATATTATTGCCAATGACATCGTGCCGGCGCGTATTGCCAAACAGCCGGTTACCAAATAGCAATACCGAGAGAGCCATTCATGCGCATCCCATGCATGGATGGCTCTTTGCTTTGGGGAGGCTTTCATAGTAAACTGTTAAGGTATTGCACATTTTGTCCAATGAGGAAGGGGTATTTTATATATGGCAAAGCAAGCGAAAATTAAACTCGAGAACGGCGGCGAAGTGGTCCTGGACCTGTTCGACAATGACGCGCCCAACACCGTAGCCAACTTTGAGAAACTGGCCAATGATGGCTTCTACAATGGCCTTGTCTTCCACCGCGTTATTCCGGGCTTTGTCGCTCAAGGCGGCTGTCCGAACGGTACAGGCACCGGTGGCCCTGGATACACAATCAACTGCGAAATCAACCCGAACAAGCATGAGCGTGGAACGCTCGCTATGGCGCATGCCGGACGCAACACGGGCGGCAGCCAGTTCTACATCTGCTACGCTCCGCAGCCGCATCTGGACGGCCAGCATACGGTATTCGGCAAAGTGGTAAAAGGCATGGAATACGTCGACGCCTTCCAAGGCCGCGACAAAATGACTTCCGTGGAAGTATACGAAGCGTAAGTGTCATACACCACCTAAGCCCGGCATGAAGGTCCGAGTAATTCGGAACCTCGTCCGGGCTTTTTTTATGCAAAATTTTTCAACCACACCTGTTTTATGGAGTATATAAAATAATTTTATAGCAATTCCCCGATCTAGCCCCTTTCTTGTCCACATACAGATTCCTATGGCGCGTTTTTGCTGTAAATCCCATAACATTGGCTTACTTTCGTCATATCAGCTGCTCTTTAATGTTTTAATGAGACTTCTTGTACACTTTTCGTTCTTTATAGTAGACTATTTATGTAACGTAAAACGAACAAAAAGGTGGTTTATCCGCCAGTCTGATCGGCCCCAAATAATACCTCTTAAAAATGATTGAATTTAAATTTCGTTCATGAAAAAATGGGTAATACAAATTAGGGTTATCTGCGTACATATCAGACTTGAAGCGTAATTTTGGTTCGGCAGGAGGAGTTGGAACGGATAGATGAGCGGGCGCCGAAGCTTGGGATGCGGACGGGAACGACCGGAAGACATACATAAGCGAGCGCAGAAGAAAGTGAAACGCAGAAAAAGGCTGACCGGCAAGGAGGGAGAATGCGGGGAGAGACAACAGCATATATTCGGCATCAGTCCGCTTTTAATAAATGAAAGATCAAGGTATTGTACCGTCAAATGAACTATGGGAGAGGAGTAAAAAGGATGACGACGCGGAGAACGATTAGGAAGAAACTGGCCTTGTGGCTCGTGATCCTGCTGCTGGTTGCCGAGTACAGCTACGGCCTGGGATTTACGACAGAAGTGAAAGCGGAAGCAATCGAGAATGACAGGAACATTATCACCAGCGTTTCGATGGCGGTGTATGGTCCTGATGGCCAGACAGTTACTGGCGACGTCTACGAACAAGGCTCCGAGGTAACTTTGAATTATACGTGGGAATTACAGGATGGGCATGGCTATCATGCGGGAGATACATTTTCTTTCCAGATCCCCGACCAGTTCAAGCTCTACAATGATATCAGCGGACCGCTGGTTTCGGATGAAGGCGATGTGGGAAGCTTCACGGTAAACAAAGATACCCACCTTGCCGTCATGACCTTCAACAGCTTCATCGAAAATCATGACAATGTCCATGGAACGTTAAGTGTAAGGACCAAGTTCGATAAAGAGGTCATCAAAGGAAGCACGGTTCAGCAGATTTCGTTCCCGGTGAACGGAGATACCCAGGTTGTAGTCCTGCGCTTCAAGCCGGATGTCGCGTCAACCATTGAGAAAAAAGGAACGCCAGAGGGGTATAACGCTCAGAGCATTTACTGGACGGTTGATGTGAACAAAACGCTGGAGTCCGTGTACAGCGCGGAAGTAACCGACCCGATTCCCGATGGATTGAGTCTGGACCCGGTGACGGTTGCCGTGTATCAGCTTGATGTCGGGCTGGACGGCACGGTGAGTCAGGGGATTCTCGTTGATCCCTCAAACTATACGCTGGATACGCAGGACGGAAAGCTTAAGCTGAAGTTCGCCGATTCGCCGATTAGCGGCGCATATCGCATTGCTTTTTCCACAGATATTACTAACTTAACCAAAACGAAATTTAAAAATACTGCATATTTTTCGGGCGACAATTTGCCTCAAGCTGAGTCCTCGGCAACGGTTGAGGTTAAGCGAGCGCCAAGCCTTCAGAAGTATGCCATTCATTACGAGCCGTCCATTCAGACGATCACCTGGGGCATAAATTATAATTACAACTATGGAAGCATTCCGCAGGCCGATGCGGTGCTGAAGGATTTGTTCAACGAATCCCAGGAGCTGGTCGCAGGCTCGGTTAAAGTCTACAATGTGACAGTCGATGGCGATGGAAAAGCAACAGTCGGCGCACAGTTGGCCGAAGGGACGGATTATACGCTCACACCGGCATCGGCGGATGGAAAAACCGGTTTTGAGATCCGATTTTTGCAGGATGTAAGCACGCCTTATTTTATCGAATACAAGACCAAGTCCAAGGATCGGCTGTTCTCGCCAAAAAGAATCACTAACACCGTAACCTCCGGCACTTATAAAGCGGAAGCCAATCAGGATATTTATCCCGTCATCATTTATAAAACGGTCGATGCTGCCGGCGCGAATTACCGCAACAAAACCGCCGACTGGAAAATTACGATTAATGATGACGGCTACCCGATGAGCAATGTAGTTGTCAAGGATACGTTTCCGTACAGCGGCCTTACCTTTATTCCGGAGTCACTCGTAGTCCGCAGTGCTTCGGGAGCCGTAGTCCCCGCTTCGGAATACACCCTGGATTACGATAAACCGGTGGTGCAGGGCAAAGGATTCACGGTCACCTTCCTGAAGCCGATCACTGGAAAATATACGATCAGCTACAAGCTGCAGTTTGACTATTACGGACTCACGGATGGCAAAGATAAATTTTATAATACGGCTTACTTGACCTGGGACGGAGGTTCGGCTTCGGCAACGGGAGTGTTCAATCCCCGGATTGAAGTCAAGAACAACGGCTTTAAATTTGGCGAATACAATGCCGCTTCCAAGACCATCTCCTGGTATGTCGCAGCCAACTATAACAGCAAACCGCTGAAGAGCGCCGAAATCGTGGATGTGATTCAAGCTCCGCAATCTCTGATTGACGGTTCGGTGAAGCTGAAAGAGCTCTATCTGTACCCAAGCGGCCTGACCTCTAGAAATGGGGATCTAAACGTCAAATATACGTATACGGTCACTCAGGAGAACGGCAACAGTATTTTGCGGATCAAGCTGCTGGAGCCAGTCAATTATCCGTTTTACGTCGAGTTCAAGACCAGTCTGGATGGAAAGCTGATCAACAGCGGCAAAATCAATAATACAGCGAACATCTATGACGAAAACAAGCCGGTATCGGCAGATCTGACCGGTTCAGTGACCATTCCGTTCGGCGGAGAATACGTGGTCAAGAACGGGGCGCAAGCCGGCGACAAAATCAACTGGAGCGTCTACATCAACCGCGGCCAATCGTTTATACACGACGCGAAGATTACCGATGTCGGAAGCGCAAACCAGCTGCTGCTGACCGATTCGTTCCATCTGTATCCGACCACGGTTTCTCCAAGTGGAACAGTAACCAAGGCTGGCCCCGAGCTGGTCAAGGGAACCGACTATACTCTGGACGTCATTACGACGAATGATGGCAAGCAGACGTTTGTCCTAAGCTTCAAGAATCCGATCGGTTCGGCCTATATTCTGGAATACCAGTCGCTCATCGCCGCGCGCAGCGGGGAAACGGTGACGAACGCCGTAACGCTCAGCGGTAATAATGTAGTGGAAGTAACCAAAGAGACTTCAACGGAAATTATTGTTGGGGTATCAAGCGGTTCGGGAACGGGTAATGGAACACGCAGCATGTTGACGGTCAAAAAGCTGGATGACAGTGATTATCTGAAGCTGCTGGCCGGAGCCACTTTTGATCTGTACCGGTTAAACGGCAGTGAACGCTTATTAATTGGAACGCAGACAACAGGCGCTGACGGAATTGCCGTGTTTAACGGCATTTTGGCTGGAAGCTATATCCTGGTTGAGACAAAAGCTCCTTCAGGCTATGTCCTCGATGGCGCCGAGCGTCCGGTAACCGTCGGGGCAGGCGCGAACATCGTTCTGCCGATAACCAACCATGTGGCCCCTTCGCCGGTGCCGTCCGAGACGCCGCCGCCATCCGCAACGCCGACGCCGTCTGCGACACCGTCGCCAGTGGTGTCCGCATCGCCGACACCGTCTGCGACGCCGTCACCAGTGGTGTCCGCATCGCCGGTACCATCTGTGACGCCGTCACCAGTGGTGTCCGCATCGCCGACACCATCCGCGACCCCGTCGCCAGTGGCGTCCGTGACGCCGTCGGCGGAGGTGTCTGCGGCACCGTCGGCAACACCGTCCGCGCCGGTATCTTCGGAAACGCCACCGGTGGTCGTTCCGGTTCCGTCGCCGTCACCAACGGGTTCAAGTGTTCCGGGTGTTATTATCCCGGATGAGCAAATCCCGGCAGGGCCGGCGAACCCTGGCGAACCGCAGGCAACGCCGCTTCCTAGTGTGACGCCGACGGAGGTGCCGATCGATGACGAGGTTCCGCTTGGCGGAGTCGACATTGACGATGACGACGTGCCGAAAGGCAATCCTTCCAATCCGGAGGTAAGCCCGGCTACGGGCAAGCTGCCGAAGACCGGAGAAGGAAGCTCGCTGCCGATCTATATGGGCGGTCTGGGCCTTATCCTGATCGGAATTGTCATTAACCGCTGGCTCAATCGCAGCAAGAAACAGGAATAAATAGAGATTCAACTTGAAATGAACGGACAATGAACCGCCGGCTCAGCCGGAAAGCGCCCGGGATGCTTATTCCCGGGCGCTTTTTCTGCCTCTGGAGAGAGTGTACCCGCAAGCATCAGTTTCTTTGCACGTTTGCTTGGGCCAATCTTGCCCCGTCTGGTGGTAGAAGCAATGGAAGTCATGGGTAGCGGGAAATAGAGCGGAAAAAGCGGAGCTTATTCGACTCAAACTGGGCTTTCTCGCATTCGAACGGGAAAAACTCCAGCTTAATTTGAAGGATTCGTCTGGATTTGGTCTTATGCCAGAAATAAGACGTAGCTTCTCCGTCTTAATCGGCTTAAATGCTCTTTAGCCGCGGAATAAGAGGGAGTTTTTCCGCTTTATCAGCAGCGGGAGGACAGTGGGAGGATATCGGGAGGGGAGCGGGGGGACAGTGGGAATATAGTGGGGGTCAGCGGAAGGACAGTGGGAGGAACAGCCGGATGCCACCCGGTTCGCATGAACAGAAGGGTAGTGAGATGAAGCGGCCGAAATAAGCTATACTGGTAAGGAAAGGTATTATTATAGAATAGCGGGGAGGAAGGCTATGCTTCAGGAACGGCTTATTATTAATGTATTGACGGCAGCGCTAGAGACGGGCGCCGATTTTGCGGAAATCTTCGCCGAAGACAAGATCAGTGGAAGACTGGAAATGGTGGGCGGCATACTGGAAAGCTCCCTCTCCGGCCGTGATTACGGAGTGGGCATCCGGATTCTGAAAGGGAACTTTTCCGTCTATGCCTTCACGAACGACAGCAGCGAGTCCAATCTGGTCGCTGTAGCCCGATCGGCTGCGGCTGCCATTCGCGGCGGTGGAGCCAGCAGCGGGGTTATCGATCTCCGCCGGGCGGTCATCGATAACCGCCATTCCGTCGCAATCATGCCGGACAGCTCGCAGAAGAAACGCGCCATCGAGCTGATGCGACGCGCCCACAGCACGGCGGCTGCATTCGATCCAAGCATTGCCCAGACGAAAATCCATGCGACCCATCAGCTGCAGCATGTGCTGATTGCCAATACCGAAGGCTTGCTGGCTGAAGATAAGCGGGTCTACACACGGCTCGGAATCAGCGCAGTGGCCGAGGACGGCGACCAGAAGCAATCCGGCTTCAGCGGGCCGGGCGCCTATGCCGGCCACGAATTCCTCGAAGGCCTGGACATTGAAGAGCATGCCCGCAAGGCTTCCCGAATCGCGGTCACGATGGTCAAAGCCGGCTTCGCGCCCAGCGGAAGACTTCCCGTCGTGATCGACAACGGTTTTGGCGGCGTTCTGTTCCACGAAGCCTGCGGCCACGGGCTGGAGTCGACCTCCGTCGCTCCCGGCTCGTCAGTGTTCGCGGGTAAGCTCGGCGAGCGGGTCGCTTCTCCGCTTGTAACGGCGGTGGACGACGGCACGATTGCGAACGCCTGGGGCTCCCTCAATATCGACGACGAAGGGGCTAGAACGCAGCGCAATGTCCTGATCGAGAACGGCATACTGAAGGGCTACCTGATCGACCGAATGGGCTCCCGGAGAATGGGTATGCCCGCTACTGGTTCCGGCCGCCGGCAATCGTATAAATTCGCCCCGGCGTCGCGCATGAACAACACATTCATCTGCAACGGAACCTCGACTCGCGAAGAGATTATCGCGAATACCGAATACGGCATTTATGCGAAGTCCATGGGCGGCGGCTCGGTCAACACGGCGACCAGCGATTTCAATTTTGCCGTTCAGGAAGCGTACATCATACGGAACGGTAAAATCGCGGAGCCGGTCAAGGGCGCGACCCTGATCGGCAAGGGGATCGACTGCTTAAGCAAAATCGACATGGTCGGCAACAATCTCGAGCACGGACAGGGCATGTGCGGGTCTGTCAGCGGAAGTATTCCAGTGAACTGCGGGCAGCCTACGATCCGGGTGTCGGAGATGACCGTCGGCGGAAGAAAGGGGGAGTAGCGCTTGAACATCGGAGAGTTTCAGGAAGCTCTTTTTGCCAAAGGCCGGGAAGCGGGATTCGCCGAAATGGAAATTTATTATGCGAATGGCCGATCCGTCTCGGTGTCGGTGCTGAAAGGCGAAATCGACGAGTATAAAAATGCCCAGACAGGAGGCCTGTCGTTCCGCGGTCTCATCGGCGGCAAGATGGGTTATTCATCCACCGAAAGGCTGGATCAGGAATCCATTGACTATTTGCTGGAAGAAGCAAGGAGTAATGCCGAGGTGCTGGAGAATGAGGAGCCAGAGGAACTGTTTGCCGGTTCGGAGCGCTACCATTCCGTGAATACGTATTCGCCTCCCTTGATCGGGACAGTACCCGACCAGCTGATCGAAGCGGCCTTATCTATGGAACGTATAGCCCTGGACGCCGACCCCCGCATTGATATGGTCAGACGCTCGGCGACTTCCGTAAGCGAGAGCGAAGTGCTGATCGTCAACACGAAAGGCTTGAACTGCCACCGCCAGCACAGCTCTGCCTCCGCGAGCATTTATGTGCTTGCCAAAGAATCGAAGGATGCGAAGGAGACGGTAACGGGGGGCTGGTTCGACTTCTCGCTGCGGAGCTTTGACGATATTGATGTGGAGGCTGTAGCGCTGACAGGAGTCCGGGAGGCCGTATCCAAGCTTGGCGCAAACACGGTGCCATCGGACAATTATCCGGTCATTCTCCGGAATGACGCCGCAACCTCATTGCTGTCCAGCTTCGCGTCGGTGTTCTCGGCAGAGTCGGTCGATAAAGGGTTTTCTCGGCTGAAGGGCAAGCTGGGCGAACAGGTGGCGGGCGGCAATATATCGATCATCGATGATCCGCTGATGGAGAATGCGCCGACAAGCAAAGCATTCGATGCGGAAGGCAGCGCCACCGCGCGCCATGAGCTGGTCAAGGACGGAAGACTGCTGACATTTCTGCATAACCGCAAAACGGCCCGAAAGGCCGGAGCTGCGAACACGGCAAACGCCGCCAAAGGCGGATACAAAGGTATGGTCGAGGTTTCGCATCATAATCTTTATATCGCTCCCGGCACGGACAGCCTTGACGAAATCATCCGCGGCACGGACCGGGGAATCTTGATTGTGGAGCTCCAGGGGCTGCATGCCGGGACGAATGCAACTTCGGGCAGCTTCTCCCTGGCGGCAATCGGCTATTTGATTGAACACGGAGAAATCGTGAGGCCGGTCAATCAGATTACGGTATCGGGCAATTTTTTCGAGCTGCTTAACGGAATTGAAACGGTCGGCGACGATCCGCGGTTTATCGGCAGCTGCACTTCTCCGACGCTCAAAGTCAGCTCGTTGTCCGTGTCGGGAGCCTGATTCAGGCGTATATGGCGACAAAATATCAAGGCAGACGGCGAACTCCGCCGTCTGCCTTCTTTAGGTACGACTAGCATGGGCGTCATACCTATGCTGAGAATCCGCAATGGGGCTGTCATGCCTGCATAATCAGGCACGAAATGTCGGATGAACGTCTTCATTTTCTGTTATTTTTATGATGAAAAGGAGGTCGAATTCATGGATTTGCTCAAAAGTATGAATAGTGCGTTGAAATATATCGAGGAAAATATCGCAGGCGACATCGACATCAAAGAAGCCGCCAAAAAGGCCCACTGTTCCGATTTTCATTTTAGAAGAATGTTTTCTTTCCTCGCAGGAATCACGCTATCGGAATATATTCGGCGCAGACGTCTTACTCTGGCGGCATTTGAGCTTCAAGGCTGCAGCAAAAAGATCATTGATATTGCTGTCAAATACGGATATGACTCGCCGGACGCTTTCGCGAGAGCTTTTCAGAAACTGCATGGCGTCAAACCGTCAGAAGCGAGAAATAACGGCTATTTACTTAAAGCTTATCCGCCGATGACCTTTCAGTTAACCATTAAAGGAGGAAGTGAAATGAACTATCGGATCGAAGAGAAAGAAGCATTTCGCATTGTGGGGATGAAGAAAAGAGTCCCGATACAATTCGAAGGGGTTAACCCGGAGATTGCCGCGATGTGGGAAAGCTTGGACAGCGAAACAATCCGCCGGCTTAAGGGACTTTCTAATGTAGAGCCCAAGGGGCTGATCAGCGCATCCGCGAACTTTTCCGAGGGCAGAATGGAAGAAAAGGGGGAGCTCGATCACTACATTGGTGCGGCAACGACGGAAGAGTGTCCAGCCGGCTTGGCGCAGATTGAAGTTCCCACCTCAACTTGGGCGGTATTCGAAGCCATCGGCCCTTTCCCCAGCACACTGCAGAATATATGGGGGCGTATCTATTCGGAATGGTTCCCTTCTGCGAACTATGAGCAAATGGAAGGTCCGGAAATTCTGTGGAATGAGAGTATAGATGTAACCTCGCCAACGTTTAGAAGTGAAATTTGGATCCCGGTGCTGAAAAAGTAAGCAAGGGATGCGGTACAGAACTTACAATAATAAAGTAAATTTAAAACCATTACTTAATAATGATTGATTTTTGCGCGATAAAATGATAAGATACCGACATAATCTTTGGTATTTATTACGTTATCAAATAAATAAGACAATCCTTCAGGGCAGGGTGAAATTCCCTACCGGCGGTGATGATTCGCATGACGCGTAAGGCGGTATGCGCAAGACAAGTCCGCTACCCGGATCGCGCTTGTCGCGCGGACGGTGGACCCGGTGAGATTCCGGGACCGACAGTTACAGTCTGGATGGAAGAAGGAGAGTTAGCCGTTTGCCGCAGGTTTCAAGCGGCAAGCCTAATGAAAGTGCTCCGCATATTATGTGCGATAATTCACAAGTACCTGTGTACGGGGACTTGCACGCATATGATAAGAGCTGCATTTACACTCTCAAACTGCCCATTTACCGCTCCTCGAAGGAGCTGTAGATGGGTTTTTTAGACTTATGGGGATATGAGCTTGCGCGCTGCGTACGCAGGGGATCGGAGGATTAGGCATGGAAGTAATGAATGACGAGTTCTACATGTCGCTTGCGCTCGATATGGCCGAGCGGGCCCAGGGACAGACGGGAATCAATCCGGTTGTAGGCTGCGTCGTGGTCAAAGACGGCGCGGTAATCGGACTGGGTACCCATCTGAAGCGGGGAACGGGCCATGCCGAGGTGCACGCGTTGAATATGGCGGCAGGGCAGGCCGCGGGAAGCACCGCCTACGTAACGCTGGAGCCGTGCAGCCATTACGGCAAGACGCCTCCATGCAGCGAGAGGCTGATTGCCGAAGGCGTCGCAAGGGTCGTTATCGCTTGCGAGGACCCGAATCCGCAGGTTGCCGGACGCGGTGTTGCGATGCTCCGGGAAGCGGGAATCGAGGTCGAGGTCGGGCTGCTGCGCGAACGCGCCTTGCGGCTCAATGAGAAATTTATCAAATATATTTTGACGAAGCGCCCCTTTGTCACCTTGAAAACGGCCAGCACTCTGGATGGCAAAATCGCCACACGCACCGGAGACAGCAAGTGGATTTCCAACGAGTCGGCGCGGAAAATCGTACATACGCTGAGGCACCGGCACCAGGGGATCATGGTCGGCGTAGGCACGGTTATAGCCGATAATCCCTCGCTGACGACCCGGACCGAGGTGCCGGGCATTAACCCCGTGCGGATTATCATCGACTCCGGCCTCCGCACGCCGCTGGATTCGGCGGTTGTCACCGATGGGCAGGCGCCGACGATCATCATTGCGGCGGAAACCGCCGACGCCGCGAAGGAAGAAGAGCTGACGGCAGCTGGAGTACAGGTGCTGCGCTGCGGCGCCGGGCCGCGCGTCGATTTGGCAGCCGCTATGGATAGGCTCGGCGAGCTGGAGATCGGCTCGATCCTGCTGGAAGGCGGAGGAACCCTGAACGGGGCGATGCTGGAGCAGGGGCTGGTGGACCGCGTGGTGCTTTTCTTTGCTCCGAAGATTGTGGGAGGCGCCGGGGCGCCGGCTGCGTTTGCTTTTGACGGAGTGGACCTAATGAGGAACGCCGTTACGCTGCGGGGTGTGGAAGTGGAAGTTCTCGGAGATAATGTGTGCATCAGCGGCATACCCGAGCTGGTGTAAAAGGAGGGAGGAAGCAGAATGTTTACTGGACTGATTGAAGAAGTCGGCACGCTGCGGGGCGTTTCCTCGAGCGGAGAAGGCATGGTGCTGCATATCAATGCTTCAGGCATTATGGACGATCTTAAGATCGGCGACAGCGTCTCGGTCAACGGCGTCTGTCTTACGGCAACCTCCCTGAGCGACCACGGCTTTACCGCCGATGTCATGCCTCAGACATACCGCAACACGACGCTTAAGGAACTGAAGACAGGCAGCCGGATCAATCTGGAGCGTGCCATGGCGGCCGGTGGAAGGTTCGGGGGACATATCGTGCAGGGGCATGCGGACGGAACGGGAACGATCAAGAGTGTGAAACGCGATCAGAACGCGGTCGTATTCGAAATCGCGCCGGCCCGAAAGTCGCTGTTCAAGTTCATTATTCCGAAAGGCTCGATCACGATCGACGGTATCAGCCTGACGGTGGCGGTCGCGTCGCCCTCATCATTCACGGTGTCGATTATCCCCCATACGCTCGCCCAAACCGTGCTTGCCGATAAGCGGGCGGGGGACAGCGTGAATCTGGAATGCGACGTGCTGGGCAAGTACGTGGATCATCTCCTCCGGTACGGCTCATCTCCGCAAAACGAAGAAGACAGGGAAGAGGCCGAGGGCTCCCGCATCAGCACCGAATTTTTGGCAGCGAACGGTTTTTTATAAGATAGTCCATTTTCTAGGAACCAGGAGGTCAGAAAAATGAGTCATTATAACAATGAAGACATTCGTTTGGACCCGATTGAGGAAGCCATTTACGATTTAATGCGCGGCAAGGTCGTTATCGTCGTCGACGATGAGGACCGCGAGAACGAAGGCGATTTTATCGCTCTAGCGGAACGGGCGACCCCGGAAGTCATCAATTTCATGATTACCGAAGGGCGCGGACTGGTCTGCCTGCCGATTACGGCGGAGCGGGCGGCGGAGCTTGATCTGAAGCCGATGGTCAGTCAAAACACCGATTTCCACGGCACGGCGTTCACCGTGTCCATCGATCACAAGGATACGACGACCGGCATCTCCGCCTACGAGCGGTCGTTGACCGCCAAGGCAATTATGGACCCTAATGCAGGTCCTGCGGATTTCCGCAGACCGGGCCATATGTTCCCGCTGATCGCCAAGAAAGGCGGCGTGCTGCGCAGAAGCGGCCACACGGAAGCCGCCGTTGATCTGGCCCGCATGTGCGGCGCTTATCCCGCCGCAGTGATCTGCGAGGTCGTCAAGGAAGACGGCACGATGGCCCGTCTGCCCGATCTGCATGAAATTGCGAAGAAGCATGATCTGAAGCTGATCAGCATCGCCGACCTCATCCATTACCGGAATGAGAAGGAGAAGCTGGTCAACCGCGAAGTTTCGGTCCGCCTGCCCACTGATTTCGGCGAGTTCCAGACGATCGCCTATACGAACGAGGTGGATGATAAAGAGCATGTCGCTCTCGTCAAAGGGGATATTTCCGGTGACGAGCCGGTGCTGGTCCGTGTGCATTCGGAGTGCCTTACCGGCGATGTCTTCCATTCCCACCGCTGTGACTGTGGCCCGCAGTTCGAAGCCGCGCTGCGCCAGATCGAAGCCGCGGGCAAAGGCGTTCTGCTCTACATGCGGCAGGAGGGCCGGGGCATCGGCCTGATCAACAAGCTTCGCGCCTACAAGCTGCAGGAACAGGGTCTCGACACAGTCGATGCGAATCTGGAGCTCGGGTTTCCGGCCGATTTGCGCGATTACGGAATCGGGGCGCAAATCCTGAAGGATCTGGGCGTTCGCCGGATCAAGCTGATGACGAATAATCCCCGCAAGATCAAAGGGCTGGAAGGCTATGGGCTTGAGGTTGTTGAGCGCGTGCCGATCCAGATGCCGGAGAACGAAGACAATACGAATTACTTGCACACCAAGCAGTCCAAGCTCGGGCATCTGCTGAAGTTTGATAACATTGAGCAGAACGAAAGCTCGAAGGCGTAAGCCCGAAAGCGAGAGCAAATTTATTTGCAAGACGATCAATTACAAAAACCGACTAATATGAGAAAGGGTTGTTGATGAGTATGCCGCAGATTTTTGAAGGACATTTAGTATCGGAAGGTTTGAAATACGGGATTGTAGTAGGACGTTTTAACGAATTTATTACGAGCAAGCTGCTTTCCGGCGCACTGGACGCTTTCAAGCGCCACGGCGTCAAGGATGAAGAAGTTTCCGTCGCCTGGGTGCCGGGAGTGTTCGAAATTCCTCTGATTGCGCAAAAAATGGCCGAAAGCGGCAAATATGACGCCGTCGTTACGTTGGGCACCGTTATCCGCGGCTCCACTACCCATTACGATTACGTCTGCAACGAAGTAGCCAAGGGTGTAGCCGCAATTAATCTCAAGACCGGCGTTCCGACGATCTTCGGCGTGCTGACAACGGAGAACATCGAGCAGGCGATTGAGCGCGGCGGCACCAAAGCGGGCAACAAGGGTTGGGACGCGGCAGTATCCGCCATCGAGATGGCCAATCTTTCCAAATTGGTCTAAGCGGGAACCGGAGCGGACGGGCAAAGGCGTCTTTGCCGTGTCCAACATCCGGAATCTGTGATATAATAATAGTGAAAGAGTCTGCTGTACGGCACTTAAACCGAATTTCATTTTTAAGTATTCACACTTGTGTGGCGTCTGATCTCGGGCGCTGCACTTTACTTTTTTGAAATGTAAGAAAAACTCATATCGGAGCCTCTCGAAGATGTTGCCGAATCCCTCTTTAGCGGTTGTTTTTCTTGCAATATCAGGAAGTCTGGTCTTTGATGTTTATTCTTTCTGATATTATAAAAAGGCCCAAGAGGTCTGTATATCTTTAATTTCTAGTTGGCGGGAGGTGCCTCGTGACTGTATTGTACAAGCTGGAGACGTTTGAGGGCCCGCTGGATTTATTGCTGCATTTGATCGACAAGGCGGAAATCGACATCCAGGACATTCCGGTCAGCGAGATCACCGAGCAGTACATGGAATACTTGCGGAACATGCAGGAGCTCGAACTGGAAATTACAAGCGAGTTCCTGGTGATGGCCGCGACGCTGCTATCCATCAAGAGCAAGATGCTGCTGCCCAAGCCGCCCGTGATCGAAATCGACGATTTCGAATACTACGAGGATGACGATTACGATCCCCGGGCGGAGCTGGTGCAGCGTCTGATCGAATACCGCAAAATCAAGAGCATCGCTTCCCAATTGATGGATATGGAGAGTGAGCGCAGCCTGATTTTTACGAAGGAACCGGACGATTTGGCTCCCTTTGTGCCATCGCAGGTCGACAATACCCTGAAAGGGCTTCACGCTTCCGATCTGATCGCCGCATTCCGCAAGGCGCTTGGCAAGGCGGCCAGACGTTCCTCGTACGCGAAGATCACCAGAGACGAGATCTCGGTCAAGGACCGCATCCGCGATGTTTCCGCGGCGCTTCGGCGAACCGGGAAGGGCGGCCGGCTGCGCTTCTCGTCGCTGCTGGATGACAGCATGGCAAGGCATGAGATCGTGGCGACCTTTCTTGCCATTCTGGAGCTGATGAAGATGAAGGCGATCTTGTGCTATCAGGAGAAATTGTTTGATGACATTGTGATGGAATGGAGAGGGGCGGAAGACTTCGATGGATTACAAACGGCTGAAATCGATTATTGAGGGGCTGCTGTTTCTGGCCGGAGAGGACGGCTTGTCCGCCAAACAAATCGCCGAAATTACGGAGCAGCGGACGGATTTCGTTAACGGAGCTGTGGAGGAGCTGCGTCAGGAGCTGGCTTCTCATGAGCGCGGCCTTCAGGTCGTACAGATTGCCGGCAATTACCGGCTGGCGACGCTACCGGACCATGCGCCTTATTTCGAGCGTCTGGCTTATTCACCATCCCGAGCGTCCTTGTCGCAGGCGGCGCTGGAGACGCTGTCCATCATCGCTTACAGGCAGCCGATTACGCGGGTGGAGATTGAGGAGATTCGCGGAGTGAAGGCGGAAAGGGCCATCCATACGCTTACCAACAAGGATCTCATTCAGGAGGTTGGCCGGGCGGAGGCGGTGGGGCGCCCGATTTTGTACGGGACGACCAAGTCTTTTCTGGAGACGTTCGGGCTGGCCAGTCTGCAAGAGCTGCCGGAGCCTTCTGCGCAGGACAATGGAGATAATCTGGAGGAAGAAACGCAGCTGCTGTTCGACAAGCTTGATACGCGTCAGTTGACGATCGATGAAATGGAGCCATCATAATATATTTTGCAGATAATGAAGAATCATAGACGAATTGGGTCTATGATTTTTTTTGCATTGAAGAGAAAAAGCTTATTTACGGGGAGGTACGAGATGGATGCCTGGAGACGAATTTGGCGTTAAGCGAATTTTTCCAGTCTGAAATTGCCATACTAATCCAAGGAGTTCTTATCAAAGAATGCTTGGAGGGTACCACGTGAAGTTATGGCTGTTGATTGGTGTCCTGCTGCTGCTTGCGGTCGCGGTCCTGCTGCTCTCTTCCCGTATTTTTTTTCATCTCAGTCTGAACCGAAGAGGTCATGATGACCAAATCGTGCTTGATATCACCGCTCTTTTCGGACTTGTCAAGCTTCATTACAAGCTTCCGGCGCTCGTATTCGAAGGTTTCAAACGCGGTCTGCATGTCAAGCTGGAAGAGACCGGTGTCGCTCCGGTCAAATCGGCGAAGGACGAAGAGACGAATATTGACAAGGAGGATGTCTCGGAATGGATCGAATACGGAAAAAAAGCGCTGAAAGCCACGTACGGACTAAGACGCTGGACTGCCGAGACGATGTCTCATGTCCAGATTACGAAGCTGGACTGGTCCACCAATTTCTCGCTTGGTGATGCTGCGGGAACGGCCACGGCGGCCGGGGCGCTCTGGGGACTGAAATGGACGATCATCGGTTGGGCGTCCCAGTGGGTAAAGCTGATGCGTAAGCCACGCCTGTTTGTCGTTCCGGTATTTGAAGATACCGTGGGATTTTCCACCGAGGTTGATTGCAAAGGGAGAATATCGGCAGGCTACGCGCTGTATGCGGTATTGAGGCTGCTAGTACGGGCCATGCAAGCCGACGAAGGAATCAGGCAGTGGAAGGATATTATTCGCGAGATCCGCTCCCGGCGGCGTGAAAAAAGCGCGGCATGACTCCGCCGGTTTACATAGTAACGCTCCTTTCGGGGGAATATAAACGACGTGACGGAAATCTATTCCCTATATGCCGAAGGAGGATAACAATATGAGTGACCACCCCATTCAAGGTCTGATGCAGACCGCGATGGAAAACATCAAAGGCATGGTCGACGTAAACACCATCGTCGGCGAGCCGGTGGAGACGAAGGACGGCAGTGTCATTCTGCCAATCAGTAAAGTCGCTTTCGGTTTTGCCGCAGGCGGCAGCGACTTCAGTGTGGAAGACGACGACAAGCCTGTTGCCGGACAGAACGGCGTGAAGATTCTTCCGTTTGGAGGCGGCAGCGGTGGCGGGGTATCCATCCGACCGATCGCTTTTCTGGTCGTCGGAAGAGAAGGCGTGCATATCGTGCCGCTTGACAACCAGACCCATATTTTCGAAAAAATTATCGACTCCACTCCCGGGCTGATCGACAAAATTCAGTCGATGTTCCAGAACCAGGGCGGATCTTCCTCCGGACAGCAGCAGCAAAATACGCAGGCTCCTCCTCCCGTTCCTTCCGAAGCTGTTACCTTTACACCGTCTACCCCGGTGTAAGCTGTCGGGTTCTGACCCGTTTAGTTACCGGAAAATCCCGGGATCTCAGAGGATGGCTTACGGATGACAAGACCGGTTCGGCCGGGCCGCGCACATAAGGATATCGCACATTAGCTGCGGTATCCTTTTTTGTCTATATCTGAAAGAGAAACGATGTGTACGTTTCTCAAGATCTATTGGGAACCTGCTGAACCGGGTGCTGGAAGAGACCCGGTTGAGCAAGTCGATTTTGCGCGACCAGCAGCCTTTGGGACATACCGCTCCGCACGTCCGCATACACTTGTACAAAATGCTAAAGAGGAAGCCGGAGGATGAACATGAAAAGAGTACATTTCAGATCTTCTCTAGTCCTGGTCAGCTGCTGCCTGCTCCTGCTCTTTGCGCCGATTGCGGCGGCGGAGCCGGGTCGAGAAAGTGTGTCCACCCATGCCAAGGCGGCCTCGCTGATTGATGTGGAGTCCGGGCGGATCTTGTACAGCAGCCACGGCGACGAGCCGATGCTGATTGCCAGCCTGACCAAGATCATGACTGCCATCGTGGCGATTGAATACGGAGATTTGAAGAGCAAGGTCAAGGTTGGGAAGAACGCTTTTGCCAAAGAAGGGTCGTCCCTGTTTCTCAGACTGGGCGAAGAGATGACGCTCGAGAACATGCTGTACGGCCTCATGCTGCGTTCGGGGAACGATGCGGCGACGGCCATCGCGGAGCATGTCGGCGGTTCGGAGGAAGGCTTTGTTCACCTGATGAACGCCAAAGCCGAGGAGCTGGGTCTAAAGCATACCCATTTTGCCAATCCCCACGGGCTTGACGCCGAAGGGCATTATTCCAGCGCGAACGATCTGGCCGTTCTGACGGCCTATGCGATGCATAATCCCGTGTTCAAGGAAATTGTCAAGACTCAGGTCAAGACGGCGGGAAATCCGTACGAGCCATGGGACTATAAATGGAGCAACAAAAACAAGATGCTGCGTCTCTATGAGGGAGCGGATGGAGTGAAGACCGGCTATACGAAAAAAGCGCTCCGCTGCCTGGTCAGCTCCGCGACCCGGGGAGACCAGCAGCTTGTCGCCGTGACTTTAAACGATGGAAACGACTGGAACGACCACTCCGCGCTGCTCGATTTCGGCTTTAACCGGTTTCCGCTGGAAACGCTGATCGAGCGGGGGGAGAAGCTGCAGGGCTACGAGCTGGTGGCCGGACTGGATTTCTCCTATCCGTTTAGCACGGGCGAGCAGGAGCGGGTTGTCACCGAGCTGGTCTTGAACGGGAGGCCGAAGACGGCAGACAGCGCCGACAAGAGCTTCGGGCTTCGCGGGACGCTCGTGCTGAAGCTTGGCGGCGTATCGATCGGCCAAGTTCCTGTCTACGAGCCGGGCCGTCTCCCGCCGGCCACGACGCCGTACGCGGAGAAGTACGCGTTAACGCAGGCCCATCCGGCGGACAACTGGCTCCAGGCGATAGGCAGCGCGCTTCGCGCCCTGTTCCGGCTTGGAGCGGAAGGAGGGGGCTCTCATGATTAATGGGATATGGCTCGGCATGATCGTCATCGGTTTTGTGTTCGCTGCGGTGAACGGCCGGATGGACGCCTTCACCGGGGCGGTGTTTGACGGCGCGAAGAACGGGGTAACGGTCAGCTTTGGGCTGATCAGCGTCCTGGTGTTCTGGCTCGGCATCATGAAGGTGGCCGAGGATGCGGGACTGCTGCGGACAATCGCCAGGGCGCTCGGCCCGGTCGTCCGCTTTCTGTTCCCGGATGTGCCGAAGGGGCATCCGGCAATCGGCTATATTCTGTCCAATATGAGCGCCAATCTGCTCGGCCTGGGCAATGCAGCGACGCCGATGGGCATCAAGGCGATGCAGGAGCTGCAGACACTGAACCCCGACAAGGAGACGGCGACTCCCGCGATGTGCACCCTGCTGGCGCTGAATACCGCCAGCATCACGCTCATTCCGGCGACGCTGATCGCGATCCGCCTGAACTACGGCTCCGCCGATCCCGCGGGCATCGTCGGGACGACGCTGGCGGCGACCGTGGTCGCGACGCTCGCCGCCATCTTCGCAGACCGGCTGTTCCGCCGGCTGCATCTGCTGCGAAGGCCGCCGGAGCCGCCGGCGGCCCGCCTTTCCCGGACCGGGGGAGGCGCGGCTTCTCCGCCCCCCGGGGCGCATTCCGAAGCGAAAGGGTGACCGGCCTTGTACCAGTTGATCAGCCTGATATCCACCTGGGCCATTCCCGTCATGATCGCTTTTATACCTTTATACGCCTATGCCCGCAAGGTTCCCGTCTACGAATCGTTTGTGGACGGGGCCAAGGAAGGCTTTGGCACGGCGATTGGGATCATTCCCCATCTGGTCGGCATGATGGTAGCGATCAGCGTGTTCCGCGCATCAGGGGCGCTTGACTACCTGATGGGATTCGTCACGCCGATGTTGCGCGGTCTCGGCGTTCCGCCGGAGGTGCTGCCGCTCGGTCTGCTGCGGCCCCTGACAGGGACGGGCTCGCTCGCTTACGCGACTGAGCTGATCCGCTTACACGGTCCCGATTCGCTTATTGGCCGAATCGCCTCCACGATCCAGGGCAGCACGGACACCACCCTGTACGTGCTGACCGTGTATTTCGGCGCCGTCGGCATCCGTAACGGGCGGTACGCGCTCAAAGTAGGGCTCTTCTCCGACCTTGTCGGCTTTGTTGCGGCGATCGCGATCTGCCTGCTGGCGTTCGGCTGACGCTGGGTCTGAAGCCGGGATTGGTCGGTGGTGAGGGGATTGACTGGGGGGAGGAGGGCTAGTTAGGGGACGGCAGGCTTGTGGGAAGTGTAGGATGTGGAAATTCCTACTAATATACATCTTTTTTTCGTGGAAATCTCATCCCTGGCCCCAATTCCAGCGAAAGTGCAGGCATTTCTCCTTCCGTTCCCCGTTTGGCAGCGCGAAAGCTCCAAAAGATGCACATATGTAGGTTTGACCTCTTCCTGCGCAAAATACACCTGACAAACCTGCAGGTTTGCAGGAAAACGCCAGCCGCCGTACCCCGGACATGGACTGAAGAGTCGCAGTTATTTATTGGGTCAATGGGTGGTTTTGCAGGGACCGGCTGCCCGCCGAGCCCGCCACAGCCTTCATTGGCATGCCCGCTGGATGGACCCCGTCGCCCCCCGGGCCGCTTCTCCTGCCCCGGTCCAACTCAGCCGCCGCCCGCCGTGCCGCATCCCTAGCCCCGGTCCAACTCAGCCGCCGCCCCCAGGCCGCATCCCTAGCCCCGGTCCAACTCAGCCGCCCCTCAGGCCGTTTCCCTTGCCCGGGCCAACCCCGCCGCCGTGTACCCGGCCGCATCCCTTCCCCCGACCCACTCAGCCTCATCCCCCCGTGCCGCTTCCCATGCCCCAGCCCCAGATCAGCCGCCGCTTACCGGCGGCTTTTCCGGCGAGCGCGTAACGCGCTATCCGCTTTTATCATATGCTATTGAAGCAATGATAAAGGGAGGCGACGCTTGCGTGCCTTACAAAGGATTTATCATCCATACTTCAGTCTGTCCGTCTATCAACGGGAAAGGCTTTGATTTCTGGATCGACGCCTCGGGAACGGTCTATGCGGCCCCGCTTCTGACGGACCCGGACTATATTCACCTCTGTCTGGAAGGAGACTTTGGGCTTTCTTCTCCAGACGCTGAGCCCGCTGAGGGCAAGCGGCAGTTTTTTGGGGCCTGCAAGCTGATTCTTGACCTGGCCGCACTGTACGATATTTCTCCACTGATCGTGAAGCCCCATAACGATCTTTGCCCCGGCTCGTATTTTCCCTGGGACGAACTTGTGCTTTATCCCGGCGATGGTTATCATTAGTCTGAGGTGACCAATCGACAATGGAAAGATTACAGAAAATACTGGCACAGGCCGGTGTGGCTTCAAGACGCAAATGCGAAGAACTGATCCTGGCCGGCAAAGTGGAAGTGAACGGCGAGGTAGTAACCACGCTCGGAACGAAGGCCGATCCAAACACCGATATCATTAAAGTGTCGGGCAAGCCGATCTCGGGCGAGAATAAAGTCTATATTATGTTCAATAAGCCAAAGGGCGTAATTACAAGCGCTTCCGATCCGAAGGGCCGCAAAATCGTAACGGATTACATGAAGGGCATCAAGGAGCGGGTGTATCCGATCGGAAGGCTTGATTACGACACGGAGGGTCTGCTGCTGCTGACCAATGACGGGGAGTTTGCCAATCTGCTGACCCATCCGAAGCATCATGTGCCGAAGACGTATTTGGCCACGGTCAAAGGCATTCCCCACGGCACGGCGCTGGACAAGCTGAAGCAAGGCATCAAGCTGGAGGACGGCATGACCGCTCCCGCCGAGGTGGAATACAAGGATGTCGACGAGGAGAGCAACGAGTCGGTCATCAGCATCACGATCCACGAGGGCCGCAACCGTCAGGTCCGGCGCATGTTCGAAGCGATTTCCCATCCCGTGATCCGGCTGAAGCGGATTTCGTTCGGCGATATCCTGCTGCAGAACCTGAAGCGCGGATCTTTCCGTCATCTGACCAAGGACGAAATCAACGGGCTGCAGCAGCTTGCCAAAGCGGGACTGGCCAAAGGAAACAACACACGTAGAGACACATAATGTTCACAACTGACGCCAAGACCTGACGGAAAAATGGAACCGGATTCGTTATAATGTTCATAGGATGTTCACACTTCTTGTTTGCGATATGAACTGTATCACAGAAGGGGGCAATCTGTGTGGGCAAAGCGAGAAAACCGGTACAAATCATAATTTTGGCTCTGATCGTTCTGCTTGGCGGTTACGCCATTGGAACTTCGGCGTTTGGAGGAGGCGGCAAGCCCAAAGAGGGAAGCCGCGCTCCATCCATCGAGCTGCTCGGACTGGACGGTCAAACCCACTCGCTGGACGAATATAAAGGAAGGCCGGTTGTCCTGAATTTCTGGGGCTCATGGTGCGCTCCATGTGTGAAGGAAATGCCTGCGCTGGAGGCCCAGTGGCAGCAGTGGAAGAACCAGGGGGTTGTCGTACTCGGTGTCAATGTCGGCGAAGATCAAATGACGGTCGAGAATTTTGTAAACGGTACCGGGGTCCACTTCCCGATTCTGCTGGATACGGACAGGGAGGCGGTGCGCCGCTATGGGATTTCTCCTCTGCCGACTACCTTTTTTATCAATGCCAAGGGAAAAATAGATACGATCCATATCGGACAGCTTGATCTGAGCACGCTGAGCGCGCAAATCGGAAAGCTGGTGAACCCATGAACGGACGCTTGCCCCTGATTATCAATACAAAATGCGAATGCGGCCATCAGAATCCGGTCGGTACGGTGCTGTGCGAAGCATGCGGCAAACCGCTGCTGGATAATCCCGAATCCGGCGAGACGCTTGAAATGCGCTATGACGGCATGGCACGCCGCTCCCAAAAGGCCAATCCGGGCGTGATCGACCGGGTGTGGAACTTTTTTTCCTCGGTCAAAATCGCGGTCTATCTGATCGTGCTGACGCTTCTCGGCTCCACGCTGGGAACGATTTTCCCGCAGGAAAGCACGTTTTTGAATATCGATCCTTCCACGTACTACGAGCAGCGTTACGGCGCAGCCGGCGAAATCTATTACAGACTCGGCCTTTCCCATACGTATGAATCCTGGTGGTTCATCACCCTCCTGGTCATGATCGGGGCATCGCTTGTCATCTGCAGCCTGGACCGTGTGCTCCCTCTCTACAAAGCGCTCAGCCGGCAGCATGTCCGCAAGCACCGCCGCTTCCTCACCCGGCAGAAGGTGGTTTTTGTGATGAAGGTGGAGGAGGACCCTGAAGCCTGGACGGCAAGGGCGGTTCAACCTCTGAAGAAGCAAGGCTACCATGTCTTTACGGACGGCGGCGCGCTGCTGGCGGAGAAGCACCGGTTCAGCCGATGGGGACCTTACGTTATACATATCGGTCTGATCGTTTTTTTGCTTGCGGTACTGGCCAGAGGGCTGCCGGGCCTACAAATGGATCAGCATCTGGCTTTTCCCCAGGGCGATCTCATCCACATTCCGGATACTTCCTATTACCTGAAGAACGAGAAATTCACTGTGGAGTTCTACTCCGACGAAGAGATGCCCAAAGAATTCCGCGGCAAAAAAGTGCTCCCGAAGCTGTACGAAACGAATGCGGTACTGTACGAATGTACGGCGAACTGCGGCGATCCTTCCAAAAAGCCGAAGCTGACGAAGGTCGCTTCCCATGCCATCCGGGTGAACGATCCTTTAAGCTACAATGGAATGAAAGCGTATCAGTTTGATTACGACCTCACTCCCGTGCTGCGCTCCGTGACACCGAAGCTGGTGAATTCCGGGACGGGCGAGGCTTACGGCAGCTTTAAGCTGGAAATGAAAAATCCGCAGCGCACGTTCACCGCCGGACCGTACACGCTGGAGCTGAAGGAAAAATACATGGAATTCGGACTGGACCCGGAAGGGCGGCCGATATCCAAATCGCCGTATCCGAACGCGCCGGCCTTTCTTTTTCTGATCAAGGGTCCAAATTTGCCGCCTGACGGAGAGCAGTATTTCTATTTTCCGAAACAGAACGACAAGGCAGAGTTTCAGCAGGACGCGATCAACGACAAGCTTGGAGGCGGGAACCGCTTTCTGGAGCTTGAGGTGGGGGATATGAGCGGCGTCGATTTCTCGGAGTCGACCAGTTATCTCAACATCCGGGTGGACCGCGCGATGCCTTTCGTCTGGACCGGCGCCGGGATTGTCATGCTTGGCCTGGTGCTTGGCTTTTACTGGCAGCATCGGCGGATCTGGCTGATCGTGGAAGGGGGAGAGCTGACGCTTGGAGGGCATACGAACAAGAACTGGTTCGGCTTCCGGCGAGAAGTTAGCTCTTTCCTAAATAAAATGGGCATTTCTGCGGATGAAAAATCACTCGACAATGGGGGAGGCCAAGCATGAATCTGCTCCAGTTCAGCAATAATGTGTTTATCGCCGCCTTTTTCCTGTACAGCCTGGCGTTTATGTTGTTTACCATCGCCATCATGGGACGCAAATGGTCCGGCCGGAATCCGGAGGCGCATACCGCGCGCTGGGGTAAAATCGCTTTTGCCGTCTCATCCCTCGGACTCCTGTGCCATCTTGCCTACTTCTTCACCCGCTGGGCCGGCGGGGGGCATATCCCGGTCAGCAATATGTATGAGTTCATGACCTTCCTGTCGATGATGGTGATGGTTGCGTTTACTGTCATTTTCTCCATTTACCGCAAAATCCTGCTCGGTCTGTTCTCCGTTCCGATTTCCATTATAGTCATGGCTTACGCGGCCGTGTTCCCGCAGGAGGTGCAGCCGCTCATTCCTTCTTTAAGATCGATCTATCTCAATATTCATGTGACCCTGGCGGCGTTTGGTGAATCGTTCTTTGCGGTAGGCTTTGCGGCGGGACTGATGTATCTGCTTCGCACGGTCAATTTTAATGGCTCGTCAAAAAGCGACAAACGCCAGCAGTTCGGCGTCGAATTTACATTGTTCATCATCATCGTCATTATCGGATTTTTGGCTTCAGTGTTCGCTTTTCGGGCGTCTGGATACGAAACGGTTTTTATTAGAAGCAATGTTACCGTTGACAATCCCGGGCTGAATGATAGTACAATAGAGAAAGTCAGTTATAAAATGCTACCCTTTGTGGCACCTTACCATAGCGAAATTGAGAGCTTTCAGTCGTTTTTTGGCATGAAGGAACCGCTCTTTGAAGCGCCTTTCTGGATGAAAGGAGTCAATGCGGGGCGGAAGCTCAATACGGTCATCTGGTCGCTGTTGTCGGGTGCCGTCCTCTACGGCGTACTGCGCCTCCTTGTACGCAAGCCTCTGGGCAAAGCGCTTCAACCCGCACTTGATGGAATCGACGAAAGCGATCTGGATGAGATTACGTACAGGGCAATCGCCATCGGTTTTCCCATTTTTACACTGGGGGCTTTGATTTTTGCGATGATATGGGCCCAGGTGGCATGGGGAAGATTTTGGGGCTGGGACCCCAAGGAAGTATGGGCTCTTGTGACTTGGCTGTTTTACAGCGCCTATCTCCATCTCCGGCTGGCACGCGGATGGCAGGGCCGCAAATCCGCTTGGCTGGCCGTACTCGGTTTTCTGGTTGTCATGTTTACTCTGGTTGGCGTCAATCTGGTTATTGCCGGACTCCATTCTTACGCCGGTACAGACTAAGTATTCGGGCGTAGACAGGGGACGCCATTCTCAGGTAATCTTCTACTTGTATTCGATGAAGGGGTTGTTGTGAAATGGCAGAGCATCTGAACAGAATTCTGGTGGTGGATGACGAAGAACGAATCCGCCGGCTGCTGAAAATGTATTTGGAGAAAGAAGGATATGAAATCGACGAAGCGGAAGACGGGGAGATCGCGCTGCGCAAAGCGACCGCTGCCGATTACGGACTGATTTTGCTGGATGTCATGCTTCCCGGAATCGACGGGATCGAGGTACTGACCCGGCTTCGGGACGTGAAGTCCACTCCGGTCCTGATGTTGACCGCCAAGGGCGAAGAGATCAACCGCGTGCAGGGCTTTGAAATGGGCGCCGACGACTATGTCGTCAAACCTTTCAGCCCGCGTGAGGTTATTTACCGGGTAAAGGCGATTTTGCGCCGCTCGTCGGCTACCGCTTTTTTGTCCAAGGAGACCAATTCCAGCAACAATATCGTATTTCCGCATCTGGTCATTGAGCATGACGCTCACCGTGTTACCGCCGGAGGACAAGAGGTCAGCCTGACGCCGAAGGAGTATGAGCTGCTCCATTATCTGGCGGTTTCGCCGGATAAAGTGTTCTCGCGCGAAGAGCTGCTCAAGGATGTATGGAATTACGAATTTTTCGGCGATCTGCGCACGGTGGACACCCACGTCAAGCGTCTTCGCGAGAAACTGAACAAGGTGTCGCCGGAATCGGCGGCGATGATTACGACGGTGTGGGGCGTAGGCTACAAGCTTGAGGTCCCGAAATAAGGTGAACTTCTGGAGAAGCCTAGTCGGCAAGCTGTGGGTGACGATCATCTGTCTCGTCGCTGTCGTGCTTATGACACTGGGGCTGTTCCTGCTGCCATACATTGACAGCAACTTCGCCAATTCCGGCGCGATCAAACGATTGTTTATGTATACGGCTCTAATTGGTTTTTCCATGACGACCTTCTTCGCCTTGTTTCTGTTCACGAAGATCACGCAGCCGATGCAGCAGGTCATTGCCGCGGCGAACGCCATTCGCCGGGGAGATTACGGCAAGCGGCTGAAGCTGGTGACAAGTGACGAAATCGGCGAGCTGGCAACCTCCTTCAATCATATGGCGGCCGAACTGGAGGGCACGATCCGGAGCCTCAACCATGAAAAAGGGCTATTGTCCAGCGTGCTGCGCAGCATGAGCGATCCTGTGATCACTTTTGACAACGAAGGGCGGATCGTGCTGACGAATCCGCACGGCGAGTCCCTGCTGGAGAGCTGGAGCGATTTGAAATGGGAGCAGGAGGGGGAGGCCGACCCGGGAGAACCGTACGCAGACGCTCAGGGCGTTCCGCTACCGCTCCGTACTCTATTCCGGCGCACGCTTGAGGAGGGCGGAGATCACAGCTCCAATGTGCATGTCCGCCAGGGAGTATGGTCCGTGCATATGGCGCCGCTCTTTTCGGATAATCAGATTCAGGGCACCGTGGCAGTACTGCGCGATGTGTCGGAGGAAGTCAGACTTGAGAAAATGCGCCGCGATTTTTTGGCTAACGTATCCCATGAAATCCGCACTCCGCTGTCGATGATGCAGGGCTACAGCGAAGCGCTGCTGGACGGTATGGCGTCTTCGCCGGAGGAGAGCAGCGAGCTTGTGCAGGTAATCCACGACGAATCGCTGCGGATGGGACGGCTGGTCAAGGATCTGCTTGATTTGGCCCGGATGGAAGCGGGACATACCGATTTGCAGAAGGCTCCGGTCGACATGAACGAGCTGCTCGAACGGATATACCGCAAATTCTCCGTACGCGCCAAGGAACGGGAAATCGAGCTGCACTATATTCGAAAGAGCAGTGAGCTATGGCTTCATGATGCCGATGAGGATAAGCTGGAGCAGGTGCTGACCAATCTGCTGGACAATGCGTTCCGGCACACTCCAGCGGGCAAAAAGATCGATATCGTTGCCGATTGGGTCGCGTATTCGAACCGGTCTGAAATCGAAATCGAGGTTCGGGACGAAGGCGTGGGTATTCCAAACGAAGATCTTCCGTTTATCTTTGAACGCTTCTACAAAGCGGACAAAGCACGGGTTCGCGGGGAAACCGGGGGTACCGGCCTTGGTCTCGCCATTGTCAAGAATATCGTCCAATCCCACGGTGGGCACATCTCGGCGGCCAGCAAGCTAGGGGAAGGTACCTGCTTTACCTTGCGTTTGCCTGTCGAAAAACAATAAATTTTAAACATTACTTGCCAGCGCCTCTTGTTTCAGAGGTGCTTTTTGTTGAATGGAGCCGATAAATCTTGTTCTCCGTGGAACAAAACGTGTAAATAAGGGTATCCGTATGACAGGAGGATTTTCCATGAGAAATATGGCAATAGTTAAGCGCTTTATTTATTCTTCGCCAATCATCCTGCTGCCGGGCAAGCGCCCGGGCGGAGGCTTCCGATGAGCCGCTATATTTTGTCGCTTGATCAGGGCACGACCAGCTCACGGGCGATTCTGTTCAACGATGAGGCCCGAATTGTCGGGCAGGGTCAATACGGGAATACCCAGTATTTTCCACAATCGGGCTGGGTGGAGCATGATCCCGAAGAGATCTGGGAAATGCAGCTTCAGGCGGCAAGAGACGCCATTGCAAAGAGCAGCGCCGATGCCTCGCAAATCGCCGCGATCGGCATTACGAACAAGCGGGAGACGGCCATCGTATGGGATAGGGAGACGGGCAAACCGGTCTATCCGGCGATTTGTTGGCAGGACCGGAGAACTGCGGAGATGTGCGAGGAGCTTAAGCGAAGAGGGCTTGAGCGCGAAATCGGGGAGAAGACGGGGCTTGTGGCGGATGCCTATTTCTCGGCCACGAAGATTGCCTGGATTCTGGATCACGTAGAGGGCGCAAGGGAAAGAGCTGAACGCGGAGAGCTGCTGGCCGGAACGGTCGACACCTGGCTGATCTGGAAGCTAACTGGAGGGGCGGTGCATGCTACTGACGTCACCAACGCATCCCGGACGATGCTGTTCGACCTGCACCGTAGGGTTTGGGATGATAAGCTGATGGCCGAGCTGAACATTCCGGCATCGCTGCTGCCCGCGGTGCGGATGTCGGGCGGGTCCTTCGGAACGGCGCTCAAGGAGTGGTTCGGAGCGGAAATCCCCATCCTTTCGGTGCTGGGAGACCAGCAGGCGGCGCTCTTCGGCCACACCTGCCTGGAACCCGGTAGCGCCAAGAACACGTACGGCACTGGCTGCTTCATTCTGATGAATACCGGGAGCGAAGCGGTGGCTTCCCGTCACGGGCTGCTCACGACGGTCGCCTGGGGAATCGGAGATGAGCTTTACTACGCGCTTGAGGGCAGCGTATTTGTTGCGGGCGCCGCGGTTCAGTGGCTGGAGGAGGGGCTCGGCGTAATTGACAATCCGGGGCAGTCCGAGCAGAAAGCCCGGGAGGTTGACGACAGCGGCGGCGTTGTCGTGGTGCCTGCTTTTACCGGCCTTGGGGCGCCTTACTGGGATATGTATGCCCGGGGAGCGATATTCGGCCTAACGCGCGGTACGTCCTCCGCCCATCTGGTACGCGCGACTCTCGAATCGCTTGCATTTCAGTCAAGGGATGTGATCGGCGCGATGGAGAAGGATGCCGGAATGCAACTTGCCAAGCTTAGGGTCGACGGCGGGGCGGTCCGCAATGATCTGCTGATGCAGTTTCAGGCTGACATTCTGGGCAGTGAAGTGACGCGGACGACGTACGCGGAGACGACGGCGCTTGGCGCGGCTCTCCTGGCGGGACTACTCGCTGGCTTCTGGAACCGTGACGAGCTGCGGAGCTTCAATCCAGCGGAAAAGACCTTCACACCCGCCATGCCGGAGGCAGAACGGGAACAGCGCTATCGAATTTGGCAGGATGCCGTTTCGCGGACCCGGGGCTGGGAGAAGCATGAGTCTCCGTAAGGCTGGTTAGCAGCTTTTCTAAAGATATTCTACGTAAAAATGGCGGATCGCCGTTCCCGATGGGGGAGACGCGGTCCGCCTTTTGTAATCTAACCGTAATCAGCCGGCTGAATGACCCTGTTTCCCGGAGATTCTATCAAAATTTAAAAATCTGAATCGTCTTCTGCAGATTGAGGACGGCTCGGGTCATTTTTTCCGTCTCTTCGGTTACGTCTTTAAGGGCATGGATTTGCTCATTCATCGCCGCCGACACCTCCTCGGTTCCCGCCGCCGACTGCTCGGTGATCGCCGAAATATTCTCAACGGCTCCCGATATTTGAAGCGCGCTTTCAAGCATTTGGTCACTCTCGTTGGAAAATACGGCGATCTGTTCCGTTATGTATTGAACGCTTTGGACAATCTCGGAGAAAATATGTCCAGCTTCCAGAATTTTTTCATTTTGAATTTGAACAATCTCCTCGTTGATGGCCGTGTTTTCTACCGCCAGCGACATATCCGCTTCGATCCGCCGGACGAGCTTGAACACTTCGGTAGCGGCCGTGGCCGATTCTTCGGCCAGCTTACGGACCTCATCGGCTACCACGGCGAACCCGAGACCATGTTCCCCGGCTCTCGCCGCTTCGATGGATGCGTTCAGGGAGAGAAGGTTGGTCTGTTCGGCAATGTCCGAGATGGTCTTCGTGATCATCGTTATGCCGCGGGCATTCCTCGACAGCGCATCAATGCTGTCTGCAACCTTTTGCGTCGCTTCGATATTTCTTCTCATTCCTTCAGCTTGAACCTCGATGGATTGGCGTCCCTTATTAACCAGACTTAGTGTGTGTTCTGACCGGTTGTTCATTTCTTTCGTGGCATCGGTGTAATTTTTCACTTTATCCTCGATGCCCTTCACCGATTCCATCACGCCCACGATGTCGTTCGAGATTTCATGGGCACCCTGCGCCAGCTCGTGTGAAGAAGAGGCCACCTGAGCCATAACGATCTGCAGCTCCAGA
The DNA here is from genome assembly GCF_000612505.1 of Paenibacillus sabinae T27. Taxonomy (NCBI): domain Bacteria; kingdom Bacillati; phylum Bacillota; class Bacilli; order Caryophanales; family Paenibacillaceae; genus Paenibacillus; species Paenibacillus sabinae. The sequence continues at coordinate 3,489,467 of NZ_CP004078.1, read as the reverse complement.
TTTCGTTCCTCGATACCTCGGCCGGCGTCCATAACATGGCGGCTAATCTGGGAAGCATCGCTCAATATGACTCTAAGCTTGTCAATCATGGTGTTGAACGTGCGGCTGATATCTCCAATTGAGCCCGATTCGTCGGCTCTGACAGTAAAATCTCCTTTCGAAATGCTGTGAGTCACGTTTGAAATGTCCTCAAATGTAGATGTAAGCGTTCTCTCAATGATGCGTGCCAGCGGATAGGTCAAGACGACCAGCAAAGCAATCAGCACAAGCCCCAGAATAAATTTGCCGATCAATGCAAAAACGACCAGCATCGGGATTGAGAATAAAGCCGCAATCAGAAAACAACCTGCGAGTACCCTTTGGCCCAACGGGAGCTTGCTCATCCAAGTCATACGAAATTCCCCCTTGTAAAATATTTCTGTACCAGTATAGGACTTAAGGCGGTCATGGTCTATTGTGAAAAATTCTTAATCTTTTTGGACGCCTGGCATCGTGAGTTAGTCGGATTTACGTATCACGGTCTTCGGCCGTAAGATATAGAGCGGCAATGGCCCGAGCCGCTTCCGCTACCTCTTGTCTCAGCTCTGAAGGCGCTATGACCATCACATCCGGTCCAAATGACAGGACAATGCGCCGGGCCGATTCGAACGTTTGGAACTCGGCCTGCACGCAAATCCATCTCGGTTCTGACGCAGGGGAGGAAGATGTCACCACCGCGTACCGTTCCTTCTCAAGCTCCGGGAGAGCGGTGTCCCGTATCCGCAGCTCGGCGGGATAGCGGGGCAGTGAAGCCCTGAAGTCCCGGGTGGACTGCTCCCAGTAGGCCTGAAGATCGAAATTCTCCGGCCGCTGAAAATGCTTCTCCAGAATCTCCGCATGAACGATCCGAGACATCCGGTAGGTCCGATGATCTCCTTCACAGGAAGCTACGGCGTACCAGATTCCTCTTTTGGCCACCAATCCCAGCGGATCGATGAGCCGCTCCTTTGGTTCATCCTGCCGGCCATACTGGATTCGGACGCTCCGGCATTCCCGCATCGCTTGCTGAAGGAGAGTCAGATAGGGAACGGATTCGTCTATCGGATGCCAGGAGATTCCGTCGATATGAACCTGACCGGACAGATTAAACCCGGATTCGGGGCCGATGGTGCGGTTAACGGCCTCCAGCTTGCGGGCCGCAGCGGCATAATCCTCTTTAATCCCGAGATCGTCCAGAATGACCGGATCGGCGGTCAGAAGCAGGGCCCCAATCTCCCGGGGCTTCATGCCCGTAAGCTGTGTCCGGTATCCTTCAGAGAGGCGCCAGCCTCCCTCACGCCCACGCTCCGCAAGTACGGGTACGCCCGCCGCAGATAAAGCCTCCATATCCCGGTGCACCGTCCTTTCGGATATTTCAAGCATTTCGGACAGCTGGCTGGTCGTCAGCTTGCCGCGGCTCTGAAGCAGTAGCAGTATGGACAGCAGACGGTCGGCTCTCATTGATGTATGCTCCTCCTTCACTCGTTATCGTCGTTATTATCCTTATAATATTCTGAATATATGACAATCGGTGACATAATTAAAGATTAAGCTGATTATGCAGCCTGAACATTTCCGCAAGTCCGGATGCTGAAGCCGGTAAGCCGAACGGAGACAGGCGAGTTCCGATTGAAGAGAGGGAGCGGGAATTGAAGACTTTGGAGGGCAAAGTTGCGCTGGTCACCGGAGCAAGCAGGGGGGCGGGAAAAGGCATAGCGCTGGAACTGGCCGCCGCCGGAGCATATGTGTATGTAACGGGGAGAAGTGTTAAAGGGAACCGGATAGGAAACAGACCGGGGGACATTGACGCTACGCTCGAAGAGATCGAGAAGGAGGGAGGCCGGGGAGCGGCGGTAAGCTGCGATCATACGAGGGGCGGGGACACAGAGCAGTTGATCTCGCGCATCTCTTCCGAGTGGGGCAGGCTCGATATCCTCGTGAACAATGCATGGGGCGGCAATGAGCTGCCGATTGATGAGCGGCCTTTCTGGGAGCAGCCGCTGGAGCATTGGAACCATATGTTCGATTCCGGCGTGCACGCCCAACTGATCACGAATTATTATGCGATACCGCTAATGAGGAAATGCCCGGGCGGTCTGATTATTCATACCACTTTTTGGGACCGGTATAACTACCTGGGCAACTTCTACTATGATCTGGCCAAGGACGCGCTGGTTCGCATGGCGTACGGATTATCCAGGGAGCTTAGGGGTGACGGAATCGCTGTCATTCCACTTTCTCCGGGCTGGATGCGGACGGAGCTGGTGCTGGACAGCTTTCATACGGATGAAGCACATTGGCAGGAGGTGGAGGAATTGGCTTCGACCGAATCGACCCGTTATATCGGGAGGGCGGCGAGCGCTTTGGCTTCGAACCCGAAGGTAATGGAGCTGTCTGGTGTTCCCCAGCAAGCGGGCCGGTTAGCGGAGCGATACGGGTTCACCGATATTGACGGCAGGGTCGTGCCGGTATTTCTAATGGAAAAATAAAAACGCCGGCTGCCCCCGAAATGGGCAGCCGGCGCTTTATCTATGCCGTCCTACAACTTAGCGTTGAACAATTTACAGCAGTACGACCTCAGTAGCCGTGTTGATCTCCGGCAGAGCGGCCAGCTTCACAAGCACCTCATTCGGCACTTCTTTGTCGACGGTCAGCAGCATAACGGCTTCTCCGCCCACAACAACCCGTCCAACCTGCATGGATGCGATGTTGACATCGTTCTGGCCGAGCAGCGTACCTACATTACCGATAATACCCGGTTTGTCGTTATGGGACACCAGGATTTGATGGCCTTCCGGAGCGATGTCGATCGGGAATTTGCCCACTTGTACAATCCGTTCGCCGTAGCCTTGCAGAAGCGTACCGGATACAAGGCGTTCTTCGCCGCCCTCGGCGAGGAGCTTCACTGTAATGAGGTTGGTAAAGCTTTTTGGCTTCGAAGCTTTTGTCACGACGACATTAACATCACTTGTCTTGGCCAGGTGCATGGCGTTGACGATGTTGGCGTCTCCGCCGAAGTGGCGGGACAGCACGCCTTTAACAATGTAACGGTTCAGCGGCTGAGTATCGACATCAGCAAGATCGCCGGCAAATTCAAGATGAATTTCGTTGATAACGCCCTTCGTAATTTGCGAAGCGAAGCTGCCAAGCTTCTCGCCAAGATTAAAGTAAGGCTGCAGCTTGTTCATCACGCTCGGCGCAACCGGCGGAATGTTGACGGCATTGATAAACGGCTCGCTCCGCAAAATATGCAGCACTTGCTCGGACACGTCGATAGCCACGTTCTCCTGCGCTTCCACGGTGGATGCGCCAAGGTGAGGAGTGACGATGATCTTCGGATGGGTCAGGAAAGGGTGATCCGCTTCCGGCGGCTCCTTCTCAAATACGTCGAATGCGGCTCCGGCTACGATGCCGGCATCGATGGCTTCCACGAGCGCTCCTTCGTCAATGACGCCGCCGCGGGCACAGTTGACGATGCGCATGCCTTTCTTCATAACCTCAAACTGCGGCCGGGAAATCATATGGCGGGTTTGCGGCGTCAGCGGCGTATGAACCGTAATGAAGTCTGCGCCCCGAACGATGTCGTCAACGGATGCCAGCTTGACTTCCAGCTTTTCCGCCCGGTCTGCCGTCAGGAACGGGTCATAGGCCAAAATATTCATGCCGAACGCTTTGGCGCGTTTGGCGACTTCGCTGCCGATCCGGCCCATGCCGAGAACGCCGAGCGACTTGCCGCGAAGTTCGACACCGAGGAACGATTTTTTATCCCACACACCGGTAATTGTCTTCGCATAGGCTTGAGGAATGTGACGGGCAAGGGCCATCATCATGGCGAAAGCATGCTCACAGGTCGTGATGGTGTTGCCGTCGGGAGCATTGATAACAACAACGCCGCGTTTGGTAGCTGCTTCCAGATTGATATTGTCCACGCCGACACCTGCGCGTCCGATAACCTTCAGCTTGGACCCGGCTTCAATGATTTTGTCCGTAACAGTTGTCTGGGAACGAACGAGCAGACCGTCGTATTCACCGATAATGGCAATCAGTTCGTCTTCGCTGAGTCCCGTCTTCTTGTCTACCGTTACGTCGCTTGCTTCCGTCAGCTGTTGGATGCCCAGATCACTGATCGGGTCCGATACCAAAATTTTAAACATGCTTTTCTTTTTCCTCCTTAAATGTGTAAAACACTTTATATTTTGAGGAGGCCCTAATGGGGCTCTCCGTATTACCTAAAGCCATTATTATCACAGGAGAAGGCGATCATACCGCATTTTCAGGCAAGCGTCAACGCGGTACCGCAGCAAAGACCAAAGCTGGAGCAAGGCCTGAAATGAAGGTATGCCTTCCGGGCGACCAGTAAAGATACAAGGCTGGCAATAAAAAACTCCCGACCCCATACTGCTTCCACAGTAAGGGACGAGAGTATCGTGGTACCACCCTAATTCACTGCATCATTTTACAGATACAGCCTTATTTCCTGTAAACAGGAACACTGGTAACGGAGATGATCCGATTGTGCCTACTAAAGTTCAACACAATATCTCAGGAGCGCTAAAGACTACCGTCCGTCACCGGCTTGCACCACCCGCCGGCTCTCTGAAGACCTTCAGTAACTTTGTTCCATCATCGCTTTATGCTTGATTAATTTTTCATAAATGTAACATGGCCATGCGACATGTGTCAATAGAATTTTAACGGATAATTGTGATATGATGCATTAGCCGGCTTAGTCGTAGAAGAACGGAAGCTCGGGAAGCGTCTCGTTGCCGTAGTATTGATTGCGCCACTTGGAGAAATCCCGCTCCCCGAAGGCGTCGGTCGATATCAGCAAGGAGGTCGCACCCTGGATGCTGGTCAGCTTAAGGGATTCTGCTGTGCCAGAATGGATCAGGTTGTCGATCTTGGCTGTTACGTCCTGCGGATCATAATCCGCAAAAACGCCGCGGTTCAACAGGATTTCCGCGATTGTAGCGTTCTTGAGCAGAAGAGGCATCTTCTTCCACTCGCCAATTGAAACCACCTTCGGATTCCCCGTTTCGGAAGGGATGGAAGAATTCGTCTGGGAACCCCATTTCAGCATCGAGTTATAATAATTGCTCTGGCCCAAAAGTCCGAATTTAACCGCGCCCTCCGCAAACTCACCGCTTCTGAGCGTCTTCGCCGCCTGGGCTCCTCCGGAGATCCCGGACGCCTGATTCGCAGCCTCGGAGAAGAGACGCAGGCTCTTCAGAATATTGAGCTGACCCCGCTCAAGAAGAGGAGAGTCGGGGAAGAGCGAGGCCTGATTGACTTGCGCGTAGGCATCATCCGCGAGCGAGCGAAGACTCTTAAGGATATTCGAGCTGTTATCGGCGCCTCCGGCCAATAGACTTACCTTCTCATTCCAGCTCCGCTTGAATTCCCGATATGGCGAAAATACGTTATGATAGAAGGTGACGAGATCCGTCTGGCGGTATGAGGTGTAGCTTTTTTCCAATTGTGCATTGGCGTTCGATTTCTCGTATTTGGCCTCGACCTTGTCGGCCCCGACCCTTACTCCGGTAAAGAACACGGCAAAGATAAGGATCAGGCAGAACAAAAATCCGAGGGTGTACAGCAGCGGGGATTGGGATGTGCGGCGATTCATAAGCGACGGCTCCTTTTTCAGTAAAGATAAATTGAGGATGAAGCATCCGGAAAACACTATTATAGAACAGGCAGGTTATGAATGAAAAAATTTAAATTCGGCGATATAAAAGTAAAAAAGGCAACCCCGGAGCAGTTAACCGACCGGCTGCTGCTTGTTAATCTCTATTTCACGCAGGCTATTACTCTTATTATCGGTTTGGTGTGGATATTATTTCAGAAAAGAAACCCCTTTCACATATTAAATTTTCCCGAGGGTGCCCGTTTTGCGGCCTGGGGCCTAGGTCTGGCGGTCATTATGCTCATCGTGGACTTCGTGTTAACCTATATTGTCCCCGAAGAAACGATGGATGACGGCGGGATTAACGAGCTGTTGTTCCGGGGAAGGCCGATCTGGCATATTGCGCTCATTGCCGCCATCGTGTCGGTCTGTGAAGAGCTGCTCTTTCGAGGAGCGGTACAGTATGCCTTCGGGCCCTATTGGACAAGCATTCTGTTCGCCATTATCCATGTCCGTTACCTGAGGCACTGGATTCCGACCGGCTGGGTGTTTGCGAGCAGCTACGGACTTGGACTGATTTATATTTATTCCGGAACGATCTGGGCACCGATATTATGCCATTTTATCATTGACCTGTTCTCAGGATTGGTGATTCGCTACAGGAGGGAGTCATGAGTGAAGAGCTCAGCCGGATAAAGTCACGCAAGAACAAAAAGATCCGCAAGGAAACATCCGGTATCCATGAAAAAAACGCGGGCAAAGCGGAAGCTTCCGCCTCAAAGAAAAAAGAACAGACGTCCTCGCCAACCCTCTCCCGTTCCCGTAAAAGCACCTCTGCTGGCCGTAAAACCGGGCAGGAAGGCCGGAAAACCACGGCCCCAAGAGGAAGAAAGAGGGCGGACCGCCCCAGACCGGGGGAGGAAGAGGAGCAATCCGCCCCGTCCCGATCCGCAACCTATCGTTCGGAACGGGTCAGACTCAGCAAGCTGTTTGTCAATTCGCTGAACGTACTGTTTATGATGCTCCTGATCCTGCTGGTATGGTGGGGAATCAAAGGCGCCCCGCCGCTGAGGACGCTATGGTAGCGGTTTGGGTTTTGCTTCTGGCCGCAGCCTGTCTGACCACGATCGGCACGGTTATGCTGGCCGAAGCATTTCGCAGCCGTCTAACTGAGACTGAAATTGCACTGGATACGCTCCCCGTACCGTTCGACGGTTATCGAATCCTGCTCGTGACCGATATTCATCGCCGGAGCCTTCCGCATAAGCTGCTGTCCGGCTTGAAGGGCAAAGTGGACGTTGTGCTGGTGGGCGGCGATATGACGGAGAAGAATTGTCCTCTTCAGCGTCTCCGGGCGAATATGGCGCTGCTCGCTTCGATCGGGCCTGTCTACGCCGTGCACGGCAACCATGATTACAAGGCGGATATCGGCGAGGTTGACCGCATACTCGAACACAGCGGGGTCCGGCTTCTGGCGGACGAGAACATTCCGCTGACAACGGAAGGAGCGCAGCTTTGGCTCACCGGCGTAGACTACCCTAGAACTGGCGGCAAAGTCGCCTATGCTCCGCTTCCGGACCTGCCTTCGGGCAAAGAGAAGGAATGCCGGATTATCCTTGTTCATGATCCGATGTGGCTGCTGAAGCGGAAGACCGTCCCTGCCGATCTCGTCCTTTCCGGCCATACGCACGGGGGGCAGGTGGTTTTGCCCTATATCGGCCGAAGACATGTGGAAGCTTTTTACCATATTTATTCGGCCGGAATGTTCCTGTGGCCCAAAGGTGACGGTACGGGAAAAAAAGCCAAGCTGCTGATCAGCCGGGGATTCGGTACCGCCCATTTGCCGCTGCGCTGGAACAGCCCGGCCGAGCTTAATATTCTGACGCTGAGGCGGAAGGGCGCCTGGAAATGACAGCGCTTGATTGATGACGCCGCCCGAAAATCGCTCGAAAGCTTATTTCCTCGGCCGAAAACACGTTAACAAAAAAAGGCGTCTTGTTCCATTATGGAACAAGGCGTCTTTTCGATTATCGCGTGCCCAGCTCGATGCTGCGAGGGTCGACAAAGCTGTAGCCCTTGCCTTCGAGCGTTGTCAGCAGCGTGTCAAGCGCTTCGGTTGTCCACGGAAGCTCATGCATGAGAATATTGCTGCCGGAGTGCAGCTGACTGGTAACATTCTTGACGATTTTCCCCGTTTTATTCTCTTCCTTCTCGCTCATTGTCCAGTCCAGCGAACCGTTAGACCAGGTCATGTACAGCAGGCCGTTCTCGGCCGCAACCTTCCTGCCAACATCGCCGCCCGCGCCGTGCGGAGGACGGAAGAATACGGGCGTTTCCCCGGTCACTTTCTTGACGATTCTCTGCACATCCTCGATCTGCTGTTTGACTTCCGCATACGGTTTGTCCTTCAGAACGATATGATCCCAGCTGTGATTGCCGATGATTCCGCCGCGCTGCTGAATCAGCTTCAGCAGCTCCGGATGCTCCTTGATCCGGTAGCCGTTGACGAAAAAGATCGCCTTGGCGTGATGCTTCTCCAGCGTGTCGAAGATGGCATTGATCGTCTTGGCTTCCTTAGGACCGTCGTCAAAAGTCAGCAGGACGATCTTTTTGTTCGTACTTTCCTCATTCGGCTTGATGTCGTAGTTCTTGTTCATATGATACAGGACCGGCACATCGGCATTCATCCCGCTTGCGGATTGCTTACCCGCATCCGTGGGGGTGGCGGAAGGTCCTGCGGAGGCTGTTGCTGCTGGCTCCGAAGACCCGGGCGCAGCAGGCGAAGCAGCCGCGTCGTTGCCTGAATCGGATGCCTGCGGAGAATCGGCGGGTGCTGCCGTCGCGGTCCCGGCGGGAGCGGAAGAAGCGATCGCGCTTTGCGTCGCAGCCGCGGAAGTCCCCTCGGGGGCCGCCGCGTTATCCGCTCCGCCGCCCGCGCCGCTGCACGATGTCAGCAGCAAGGCGGCCATCAGCAGCGCTGCTGTCTGTTTACCCACTTATTTCAACTCGCTTTCCTGTCGTTAGGCTGTATGAGGCGGATACTTTCCGCGAACACTAGTCATGATTTTACCACACAAGGAGGTAATAAATGTGAAGACTTCGTCATTTTTATGGGGAGTTATGCTGGGCGCCACCACCAGTATGCTTATGTCCAAGAAGCGCAATATGTTCATTCCATTTCTGGGGCAATCCGGCGCAGCCGACAAAGCCAAGAACAAAATCATGGATATGGCGATGACCGGCTTCGGCAGTTCCTCCTCGGGACAGCAGCAATCCAATGCGGCAAGCACCCATCAGGCAGGGAACAAGACGGAATCTCCTGTCCGTTCCAAGGAAGCCAACCTCAAAATGCTGAAGGATTTCATCCGCAGCAACCCTGAAGTCAAACGGGATGTCGAGCAGATTCTCAAAGAAACCCATACCGCCATACCCGGATTGTAATCACAACTATTTTTTGAAGAATCATTTTGGGGATGTTGTACCTTCAAAATGATTCTTTTTTTTGACCGCAAGTTCGGAGCATGGAGCCGATAAGTCACACATTTTTAAAATGTAAGAGGCCCCGCCTACATATTTGCGTGCATTTATCTCGGCAAAATGGTAACATACATACATATCAATCAACCTAATAACCATTTTTGGCTCATTACTCGGGACTCATCATACACTATAATAAACCTGAGCTTTCAAAAGGAGGATCCTGTCATGAGAATAGAGCGTTTAAGTCAAGATAAGATACGGATTTTCCTCACTTTTGACGACCTGAGCGAGCGGGGGATCCAGAAGGAAGACATGTGGCAAGAAGTCCCCAAAGTTCATGACCTCTTTACGGAAATGATGGATCAGGCATACAACGAACTTGGATTTGACGCAACCGGTCCTCTTGCCGTGGAAGTGTTTGCTCTGCCCGCACAAGGTATGGTCGTCATCGTCACCCGAGGCAAATACGATCATCAATACGGAGCGTCCGGGGAGGAAGAACTGCCCGATGAGATTTATGAGATGGAGGTTACCCTGGAACAGGCGGACTCCATCGTCTACGCTTTCCGCGATTTCGAAGTCGTGGTAGAAGCGGCGCATGTGCTCATCGGCAACATTACTTCCGCCGGCAAGCTTTACTCCTATAACGATAAATGGTATCTCTATTTTGATCCGAAGGAATATGAGGAGCCGGCGCTGTCGGCACTTGTCGCTGTGCTTGCCGAATTCGGGGATTCTTCCCCGGTAACCGAGACGGTGCTGGACGAATACGGCAAGACGGTTATGGCGGAGAACGCCGTTCAGCAGCTGTGCGCCTTTTTCAAACGCCAAGAATAATGCGGGAGGGAGATTAGTTATGACATTCCCTCTCCCTTGTCACCAACGCCGGCCGGCCCTGCCTGTTTCATAGGGAAAGAGCCGGCCTATTCTTTTATATTCACTAGCGGGGAGGAACGTTCGGTGCTTTTGTTATCGGTAGTTTCGTCGGCAGTGGCACCGGGACTGGCCCTGCTGATTTATTTTTACCTGAAGGACAAGTACGACCAGGAGCCGCTTCATATCGTGCTTAAAGTCTTTTTGCTGGGGCTGCTGATCGTGTTTCCGGTTATGATTATTCAGCGGGGACTGTCCTTGGGGCTGCATGCGGGTCCGTACACGGAATCATTTCTGATCTCCGCCGGAGTGGAGGAGTGCCTGAAATGGTTCGTGATGTATCATATCATCTATAACCACACGGAGTTCGACGAGCCGTATGACGGCATTCTATATGCTGTGGCGATATCGCTCGGTTTTGCGACAATCGAGAATGTGATGTACGCTTGGTACAGCCATGCGTCTATCGGTTCCATGTTCCTGAGAGCGCTGCTGCCGGTATCGGGGCATGCCATGTTCGGGGTTGTGATGGGTTATCATCTCGGGAGAGCCAAGTTCTCCAAAGGGGCCAGAAGCCGGGGAATACTCGCCGTCTCGCTGTTTCTCCCTTGGATGTGGCACGGGATTTATGATTTTATTTTGAACACGACATCAAGCTACTGGATCTGGTTTATTGTGCCGCTGATGGCTTTTTTATGGTACGGAGGCATGATCAAGGTGGCGCGGGCCAACAACCTTTCGCCTTTTCGCCTGCTGAAACGGGAGGAAGAGGTTAATCTTTAGCGCAAATGGACACACTGTTACCGGGATGATTTTCTGCAGGGAAACTGCCCGGAAGCGAGGTGTCTTTTTTGCGTGTAAAAGTGCGAATCGTATGCAAGCAGTGCGGGGAGAGCTATATTTTGCGCGGCATCCGAACCCAGGGCGTCATTCACACGGGATTCAAGCAGTGCCTTTGCAACTGCACCGAAGGTTTTTTGATTGAAGAGCAGGCTTGAGAGGCGAGCTTGCTCTTTTTTGCGTCTACAGGACCAGACATTGGCGGTTTCTCCGGGCACCGGTGCATAAGACTTCTTGACTTTTGTCAAACTAAGGGCAATAAGTTACCTGAAGGGAGTCTTTCAGCCATATGTACAGAAGAATGAGTGCCGTATTGTTCCCGATAACCGCAGTGCTGCTCATTGGAGCGCTTGTGTGGGGCTACCAGGAGAACCAGGAGAAGAACGCGGTCCTGCTGAAAGCAGAGAACCAGTATCAGCGTGCCTTCCATGACCTGTCTTATCATATGGAGCGGCTGCATGGCGAACTCGGCAATGCGCTTGCCGTAAGTTCCACCTCCGACGGAATGCACCGTAAAAGTCTTACAAATGTGTGGCGTTTGACGAGCGAAGCGCAGAATGAAATCAACCAGCTCCCCCTGACGCTGCTGCCATTCAGCAAGACCGAAGAATTCCTCTCCAAAATATCGAACTTCTCCTACAAGGCGGCGGTGCGGGATTTCAAGACCAAGCCTTTGAGCGAAGGCGAAATGAACAACATGAAGGCCCTGTATAAAAATTCGGGAGAAATCTCGAAGGATCTTCAGGAGGTTCAGCACAAGGTAATCACGAACCGTCTCCGCTGGATGGATGTCGAGTCGGCACTGGCATCGGAGAAAAAGGCCGAGGACAACACCATTATCGACGGCTTCAAGACCGTGGACAAACGGGTAAGCGCCTATCCGGAGCTAGATTGGGGTCCTTCTGTTGCCAGCGTGTATGATAAGCGTTCCGTCCGCAAGCTGAGCGGTCCCCCGGTTTCGGTGGATGATATCCGCCGCAAGGCGCTGAAATACGCGGATGTCGGCAGCGGAGCGAAGGTGCATATTACCGAGAACGGAAAAGGGACGGAATGGGCTTCGTATACGGCGACGGTCATTGGGACGAAAGAAACGGTCAGCATGGATTTCACCACAAAAGGCGGGCTGCTGATTTCTTTTAATAATAACCGCGAGGTCGGAAAGGCGAAGGTATCTATGGATGAGGCTGAAAGCAAGGCCCGCCAATTTCTGGAGCGAAAGGGTTATTCGAACATGGTGCCGGTCAGCGCCGACCGGTTCGACAACCTGGGGAACTTCACTTTTGTAACCGAACAGGACGGCGTGCTGATCTATCCCGAAAAAATAACGGTCCGCTCCGGACTCGATACCGGCGACGTTACCGGATTTCAGTCTAGCGACTACGTGGTCCAGCACCAGACTAACCGCAAAATTCCGAAGCCGGGAATCAGTGTTGACGAAGCGCGTAAAAAGCTGAATCCCGAGTTCCGTGAATTGTATCACCGTCTCGCCTGGATCGAGAATGATGACGGGGAAGAGGTGCTCACTTACGAGTTCGGGGGCCGGATCAACGGATCGCAATACCGCATCTACGAAAACGCGAATACCGGCATCGAAGAATCGGTGGAGGAGATCCGGACCGCTTCGGGCGCGCAGAAACAGTGATTTTCTGGAACTTCAGCAAGGCTGTCCGTATCCGGGTGGCCTTGCTTTTTTGCGGCGGAATTCGGCAAGAGATAACATTTCGTAGAGAATTCGGCAATATTTTCTCGCTTGGGTGTCGAAAAGGTGTCGAATCACATGGTATAATCGCCATTATAGAAGATCTTACTAATATAACGGCGGTGACAGGCTTGTATCCCAAAATCAACGACCACCTGTTCATAAAAGCAGCATCCGGCGACGCCGCCGATTCCGAGGCCGAATACCGGTCCAGAATTACGGAATGGGATGACGAATCATTTCTGATCGAAATTCCGATGCAGGAAGGTTCCGGGCGGCTCAAGAGACTTCATATCGGAGACGAGTTGTCGGTCTACTTCATGAGCGAGGGCGGAATCAAGAATTATTTTTACACGCATGTGCTTGGCTTCAAAGAGGATGTCATCCGCATGGTACGCATCCGCAAGCCTGCCGAAAATGAAATTATGAAAATGCAAAGACGAAGCTTCCTGCGTGTCAGCGCAGAGCTTGAGCTTGCGGCCAAAACGATTGGAGGAAGCCGTTTTCTGGTCCACACCGAGGATGTCGGCGGCGGAGGAACGTCGTTCTGGACGGACGTGAACGTACCGCTGGAACTCGGGGATCGGCTGCAGTGCTGGCTTCTTGTCCCTTACCGCAACGGATCAAGCGACCATGCATCCTTTGAGGCCGAGGTTGTAAGAATGAAGGAGCTTGAGAACGGACGGAGTCTGGCGATGCTCAAATTCGTGAACATCCAGGACGGCGAACGTCAAAAGATCATCCGTTTCTGCTTCGAGCGGCAGTTTGATTTTCGCAACCGCTAAAAAGGGGCTCCCGATATTTTTTGCGCGATATTGCCCCAAAGAGTTTCCGAATTCTCCAAAATTCGCGGTTTATCCCCGCTTTGAAGCCTGTATTTTGAGTCTATGCGATTTTGCACTACTGCATAAACTGTGGTATAATTTTATAAGTCGCAGGCAATGCCTGCTTTTTTCTTGAAGATATCAGAAGGTGTGGATTTGGCAATTCGGACCCTTTGGTATGTCGAGAAGAAACACCTGTCAAGCTCTGTCTTGGCTTTATTTTGAGGAGGGTTGCCCCTTTGGTTAGGCAGGGGACACATACTTTGGACAAAATCAACGTCGCCATCGACGGACCTGCCGGGGCAGGCAAGAGTACGGTAGCCCGAAAGGTAGCACAGAAGCTTTCTTACATTTATGTCGATACGGGAGCGATGTACCGGGCGGTTACCTGGTATTTGATCCGTAATGGCATTAAGCCGGAAGATCACGAAGACGTGCTTCAAACAGTGCGAAATATGGTGATTGAATTAATACCCGGACAAGAAGTGCAGAAAGTGCTGATCAACGGGGAAGACGCTACTCCTCATATCCGCACCCTCCAGGTCAGCGGCATGGTATCGCAGTACGCGGGAATCGAGTCCATACGAACCCGGTTAAGCCAATTGCAGCGCGAGATGGCGCTTGTCAAAGGGGTCGTAATGGATGGGCGTGATATCGGCACAACCGTGCTGCCGGACGCCGAAGTGAAGATTTTCATGACGGCAAGCGTGGAGGAACGGGCGCTCCGCCGCTACAAAGAGCTGAAGGATAAGGAGCAGGTGAGTCTGGAGCAGCTTGAGAACGATATTGCACAGCGCGATCATCTCGATCAGAATCGGGAGATTTCGCCGCTGCGACGTGCGGAGGACAGCATTCTGCTCGATACGACGTCGATGGATATCGATCAGGTTGTGGAGACAATCGTGTCCCACTGCAGATCTTATGCTCGCGGGGAGAGAAACCATTTATGATTTATGTGATTTGCCGAGGATTGCTTCGCATGATTTATGCCGTGTTGTTCCCGCTGAAAGTGGTCGGAGTTGACAATATTCCGAGCGAGGGCGGGGTGCTGCTGTGTGGCAACCACACGAGCAACCTGGATCCCGTAACCATGGGCATCAAGGTTAAACGCAAAGTGAACTATATGGCCAAGGCGGAACTGTTCAAGGCTCCGGTTCTCGGCCCGCTGGTCAGACAGCTTGGCGCTTTTCCGGTTAAACGCGGCGGCGTAAGCAAAGAATCCATTAAAACGGCGCTTAATTTGCTCCGAAACGGGCAAGTAATGGGGATTTTCCCTGAAGGTACGCGGAACAGCGACAGCGGAATTGCCAAAAAGGGAGCGGCAACCTTTGCCCTCCGCAGCGGCGCGGCTGTTGTTCCGGCGGCGATTATCGGCCACTACAAGCCATTTCGCCGGATGGTCGTCGTTTACGGCGCTCCGATCAATCTGAGCGAATATGCCGCAAGCGGCAGCGATTCGGCTGAAGCGGTTACCGATCTGATCATGGCCCGGATTCGGGAGATGCTTGAGACCGGCAAGCCGAGCAGTAACTGATGCGATTTACGAAGAAGCTAAAGATTCCTCCGCCGGAAAGTGGCATAGCCGTTATTTTTTGGCACATAATAGGGATTAGCAATTAAAGCGGGGCTTTCTTTAAAGAGGTATGTTTTGAACCCTGCTCTAGTGCGGGTTTAAATAAATGGGGTTTTGAATCGAGGAGGGTAATCACATGTCTGAAGAAATAAGAAATCAGGAAGCTGCGGAGACTGTGGAAAACAATGAATCCGTAGAAGCGGTAGATTCCGCTGCGAACAATCAAGAGGAAGTGGCAAACCAGGATGAGCTGGAGCAAATCATTTCCTTGAAAAAGGGCGACACCGTGAAAGGAACGATCGTCAAAATCGAAGATAACCAGGCTTATGTCAGCATTGGATATAAATATGACGGTGTCATTCCGATTCGCGAATTGTCCTCTGTTCAGCTCGACAATGCCGCTTCGGCAGTCGAAGTAGGACAAGAAGTGGAATGCAAGGTTGTCAGCATCAACGACAACAAGGAAAGTCTTATTCTTTCCAAACGCGCTGTGGACAGCGAGAAATCCTGGGATGATCTGGAGAAGTATTACAATTCCCAGGAAGCCTTCGAAGTTACCGTCGCCGACGTTGTCAAAGGCGGTCTGGTTGCTGACGTGGGCGCGCGCGGATTTATTCCGGCTTCCATGGTTGAGCGTCATTTCGTTGAAGATTTCAGCGATTACAAAGGACGTACACTGCGCGTCAAAGTGAAAGAGCTTGACCGTGAGAACGGTAAAGTTATTCTTTCCGCCAAAGAAGTGCTCGAAGAAGAATTCGAAGCCAACAAGCAAAGAATTATGTCCGAGCTTTCCGAAGGCCAAATTATCGAAGGTACGGTTCAGCGTCTGACTCAATTCGGCGCGTTCGTCGATGTAGGCGGCGTTGACGGTCTGGTACACGTGTCCGAAATCGCTTGGACCCATGTCGACAAGCCTGCCGATGTTATCTCCGAAGGCGATAAGGTACGTGTGAAGGTACTGAAAGTCGATCCGGAAAAAGGTAAGATCAGCCTGAGCATCAAAGCGGCACTGCCGGGTCCTTGGGATACGGCTTCCGACAAAATCCATATCGGCGATGTGGTAACTGGCGAAGTTAAACGCCTTGT
Source organism: Paenibacillus sabinae T27 (assembly GCF_000612505.1). Lineage (NCBI taxonomy): Bacteria > Bacillati > Bacillota > Bacilli > Caryophanales > Paenibacillaceae > Paenibacillus > Paenibacillus sabinae. The sequence goes on along the minus strand of NZ_CP004078.1, from coordinate 3,473,448 downwards.
TAACTTTGGCGCGTTCGTTGAGCTGTTCCCTGGCGTTGAAGGTCTCGTGCACATCTCCCAAATTTCCCATAAGCACATCGGCACGCCGCATGAAGTGCTTAAGGAAGGGCAAGAAGTTCAAGTTAAGGTTCTGGATTTCAATCCGTCGGAGAAGCGCGTTTCCCTGAGCATCAAGGAAACGGAAGAAGCTCCAGCGCCTAGCGCCAAGCCGGAGAGAAACAGAGATCGGGCGCCTAAAGAAGTGCTTGACAACCCTAACGTTTCGCTTAGCAACCAAGGGCTCAGCTTCACGCTGGCCGAACGTTTCGGCGACAAACTGGACAAATTCAAGGAGAAATAATTCCTCTTTTTGTCTGACATAACGGGTATACTTATCGGCGAACCCTTTAGTTAAGGGTTCGCCGATTGTGTTTTCGGGCGTTAGCCAAAGGTAAGCTTTTTTGCTATGATGGGAAACGTAAGACAGACAGGAGGAATGAAACATGGCAAGACCCGTTGTGGCCATCGTAGGGAGGCCTAATGTCGGGAAATCGACGATCTTCAACCGGCTGATCGGTGATCGGCTGGCTATAGTCGAGGATAAACCCGGAATCACCCGGGACCGGATATACGGCGTAGCCGAGTGGAACGGCAAGGCGTTCAGCGTAATCGATACGGGCGGTATTGAAATCGATGGCGAGGACATGATCCTAAAGTCCATCCGCGTACAGGCGGAGCTGGCGATCGAGGAAGCGGACCTTATTGTATTCATGTGCGAAGCGAAGAGCGGACTCACGAATGCGGACGAAGAAGTCGCCCAGCTGCTGTTCCGGTCGGGCAAGTCGGTGATTCTGGCTATCAATAAAGTGGACAATATGAAGCGGGCCGAGGACATCTATGAATTCTACAGCCTCGGATTCGGCGACCCGATCGGTATTTCCGGCAGCCACGGCACCGGAATCGGCGATCTGCTGGATGCGGTTACGGAGCGGCTGCCGGAGCCCAAGGAAGAAGAGTATGACGAGGATGTCATCCGCGTTGCGCTGATCGGACGCCCGAATGTGGGGAAATCGTCGCTGGTCAACGCCATCCTCGGCGAGGAGCGCGTTATTGTCAGCAATGTGGCGGGCACGACCCGCGACGCGATCGATACACCGTTCGAACAGGATGGACAGCGATATGTTCTGATTGATACCGCTGGTATGCGCAAGCGCGGCAAGGTGTATGAAACGACCGAGAAATACAGCGTGATGCGCGCCATGCGGGCAATTGAACGGGCGGATGTTGTACTGGTCGTCATTAACGGCGAGGAAGGCATTATCGACCAGGATAAGCATATCGCGGGTTATGCCCACGATGCCGGCAAGGCCTCGATATTTGTGGTTAATAAATGGGATGCCGTCGAGAAAGACGACAAGACAATGCAGCATTTTGAGAACAAGATCCGCGACCATTTTCTGTTCATGACCTATGCGCCGGTTGTCTTTCTGTCCGCGCTCACGAAGCAGCGCCTGCAGAAGCTGCTGCCTGTCGTGCAGCATGTCGCGCAGCAGCACTCTCTCCGCATCGCCACGCATCTGCTCAACGATGTCGTGTCGGATGCCGTTGCGATCAACCCGCCGCCGACAGACAAGGGCCGCCGTCTTCGTATCAATTATGTGACGCAGGTGGCCGTGAAGCCGCCGACGATTGTTGTATTTGTAAATGATCCGTCACTGATGCACTTCTCCTACGAGCGTTATCTGGAGAACAAAATCCGCGGTGCGTTCGATTTTCAGGGCACGCCGATCCGAATCTTTACAAGGCGTAAATCCGACGATGAATAGGGGAGAAGAAGCGTGGCGTTAGAGATTGTGGTTATTGTAATCAGCTATTTGCTCGGCTCCATCAGCTTTAGCGTACTGCTGGCGAGACTGCTTAAGGGAATTGATATCAGGCAGTACGGTAGCGGAAATGCCGGGGCAACCAACACGCTGCGGGTGCTTGGAACAGGCCCCGCCATACTGGTGCTTGTTCTCGATGTGCTCAAAGGCATTGTTGCTGTTTGGCTTGGGGTGTGGGCCGCAGGCTGGGGAAGCGGTGTCGCGGCCGCATGCGGTATCGCAGCCATTATCGGGCATAACTGGCCGCTTTATTTTCATTTCAAAGGCGGTAAAGGGATCGCGACGACGATCGGCGTCATGGCGACGCTGGCCTTTTTTCCCGCGCTGTATGCCGGAATTATCGCCATTCTGTCCATCGTTATTACCCGTTACGTGTCGCTCGGGTCTCTTCTGTACGTTGCACTGACGCCGGTGTTCCTGCTGATCACCGGGTTTACATATCCGGTGCTGTGGACGAGCCTCGTCATCGCCGTCTTTGCATTCTGGCGGCACCGGACGAATATAATTAAAATTGCGCAGCGGCGCGAGAATAAAATCGGCTCCAAACCCAAAGGAGGGAAACGCGTTGTCTGACAAAGTCGCCGTACTGGTCGCGGGCAGTTGGGGAACAGCGCTGGCAAGCGTTCTGGCAGCGAACCATCCGGAGATATATTTGTGGACGCGAAATCAAGCTCAGGCTGACGAAATCAATACGGCCCACACGAACGAGCATTATTTGCCCGGCGTCTTTCTGCCTAAGGGCATTATTGCCACGACCAATATGGAAGAAGCGGTTACTGACGCAAAGGCGGTCGTAATTGTGGCTCCTTCTTCGGCCATGCGCCAGGTAACCCGCAGTCTGAAGGCTTATTGGAAGGAAGATATGCTGTGTGTTCATGCGACCAAAGGCTTCGAGACGGAGACAATGAAACGGATGTCCACGGTGATCGCCGAGGAGCTGGGATGCGAGGAGGGACGCATTGTCGTCTTATCCGGTCCGAGTCATGCGGAGGAGGTCGTCCGCCATTGCCCGACAACAGTCGTCGTCGCATCACTGGATGAGAACGCCGCGAAACAGGCACAGGATCTGTTCATGAACAACGACTTCCGGGTCTACACGAACCGGGATATGGTTGGGGTTGAACTAGCGGGAGCGCTCAAGAACATCATTGCGCTTGGCGCGGGAATGTCCGACGGTATCGGTTACGGCGATAATGCCAAAGCTGCGCTGATTACCCGGGGGATCGCCGAGATTTCCCGTGTGGGCGTTGAGCTCGGTGCGAATCCCCTGACCTTCGCCGGACTGGCCGGAATTGGCGACCTTGTTGTAACCGCGACAAGCAAGCACAGCCGGAATTGGCGGGCCGGTTCCATGCTCGGGCAGGGCAAACCGCTGGATGAGGTGCTGGAGTCGATGGGCATGGTGGTGGAAGGAATCCGCACGACCCAGGCGGCTTATGCCATCTCGGCCAAACTGGGTGTGCAAATGCCGATTACGGATCAAATTTATCATGTGCTGTTCCTCGGACGGAGTCCGCGGGAAGCGGTCGAAGCGCTGATGGGACGCGATCCGAAGGCCGAACTGGAGTCCATTTCACAAGAAACCTGGGAGCAGTGGCATACCTGAAGCATACTTGGGATACGCCCAACACCTTTCGCCTGTTAGCCTCATATGCTGTATGGGGACTGACGGAGGAGGGATACGAAATGAATCGAAATTTTCCCAAGAACGCATTGAACGCCATCAATAAAAAGGCGGGCAAAAATATCACAGAAGGCGCTGTGAAAAAACTGGCCAGTACGGTCAAACCGGGAACGCTGCAAAGTGAAGCCCAGCTCCGCCAATTGATCAAGCAGGTGTCCGCGATGGCCAAAGTGCCTGTGAGCGAAGACACGATCAAAGATATTATCGGTGCGGTGAAAAAGACCGGAACGAATCCGAGCAGCCTGGAAAGCTTAGTGAAGATGATGATGAAAAAATAAGAGTACCCATGATAAGAGAGCGGAAGGACCGACCGGTTCCGATGCTCTTTTTTTTCGTCCGTGTTATAATGAATATACTTACAATTCCAGCTGAATGGAGGCGTACGTATGGACCCGATGTCGAAAATGTGGCTGTCTCTCATTGCCATTTTGATTATGGGGTTGTCCGTATTTCTTATTACATTTGCCCGCAGCAGGACGAAGGGCCTCTTGCGCGGCGTGTTGTCTGTCATCGCCTTTGTGATTATGCTGCTTGGGCTGCTTGGCGGCGCGGCCTCAATTATGTAAGCCGTTACATATTTCGGATTGAATCGGTTCACGATTTTTGATGGAATGGGGCGTGGGGATATGCTGGACGGAAATACAATGCCACTCGAATTGCGTCAGGATCTTGTACAGGCGTTAGGCGCATTAAGCGCTGCGGGAGAGGGAAACCCGCCGTTATGGCTGCTGGGAGGGAGCTGCGGATTGCTGCTGCACCAAGTGCCGCTGACCGCGCCTCCCCGGGATATAGATGTGTATGCGGATCTGGATGCGGCAAGCAGGCTTCACACGGCTTTAAGACGTTATGCCTGCGGAGAGCCTGCGGAGGACTGGAGCCGCGGCTGTTACTCGCTGATCGGCCATTACCGGCTGGATAATTATCATCTGGAGCTCGTATGCGGGTTCGAGGTGTGCAGCGGTCCGTCGAAGTATGTTGTGGAGGCGGAGGTTTTGCGGGGGAACGCGCCTGAGGTGGATTACCCCGGTATTGGAAAGCTATGCCTGATGCCGCTGGCTCATGAATTTGTATTCAACGTGCTTCGCGGACGAAGAGACCGGTTTGAGGCGATCGCCGCTGTCATGAGACAAGATTTGCCGGCCCATCTGCCTTTGCTGCAAAAACTGATCCGCCGCAATTCGTTGGAGCATTCCCATATCGGGCTGCTTGGCGAACTGTTAGGCTTAACTGCGCTTTGTTCATAAGAGCCATTTTAAAATGAATCAAACAGTAAACAGTAGGAGGAAATAGGGCATTCATGAAACCGCAAAAAAGATATAAGGTCACCTTTTTGCCTGAAGGAAAGCAGACCGAGGCCGCAAAAGGACTTTCGCTGCTGGAAGCGGCGCGGAGGGCGGGCGTCAAGCTTGCAACCCGGTGCGGCGGCAAAGCCGGATGCCTCATGTGCAAGGTCCGGGTGGACGCGCAGGAAGCCGGAGCGGTGAAACCGCCCGGAGATGCCGAGCGCCGGAAGCTGGGCAGCCAACTGGACGAAGGCGTACGGCTTGCCTGTCAGGCCGAGGTCTGGGGCGACGTCCGGGTAACCGTTCCGGAGGACCCGCTTAAAGCCGCTGTTCGCCGCAGGCTGGAAGAAGCCCGCCGGGAACGGGAAGATGAACTGTGGTGAGAATACGAGAGGAAGGATGCTTGGCTTGGTGAGATTCATTCGGGGAGGCATTCCAATGTCATTGCGCGCCGGGTTGCTGGGTACGCTGATCCTTGCTCTATTGCTGCCCGGTTGTATGTATCCCGGAAGGGAGAGCGGCGGTTCAACTGTCAGTTACCGGGAAAGCGTCAAACGGATTCAGACCGCTGTCGACGACTATTACCGGGACGAAGGCTTGCTTCCGATTATGAATGCCGACGAGACAACGCCAAGATTTGAGAAATTCCGGATTGATCTGGACAAGCTGAACCAAAAGGGTTATCTGGACAATATTCCGGCGACGGCCTTCGAAAAAGGCGGAACCGCCTGCTTTTTGCTGCTGGATGAGGAGAAGAATCCGACGGTCAAAGTCATGGATCTCGTCACCGTCCAAGCGGTGAATGATGTCCAGCGTAAGGTGAATCTATACCGTTCGTCCCACGGCGGTCAGCTGCCTGCTGCAGAAGAGGTATATCCCGGACTGTATTCGGTTGACGGGAAAAAGGCCGGAACGGAAAATCTGAAGCTGACGAGCGTGTACTCCGGTGAGGAGATGGGTTACATCATGGACCGGGCCGGTAGTGTTTATGCGGATTATGTGCTTGATATTATGACTGCGGTGGACAAAGGGTCGGCACATCCCGCTCCGGATGAGGATCTGCGATCGTATCTGCTGGATAATTCCTGGTTTGTTCCCGTCAAGTCGCTCCCGTACTACTGGTCGGGAGGGCAGCCCGTTCCCCGTCCTTCTTCCAATTAAATTAAAGAGGCGGACTAACCCAATAAAAGTATTTTGCGCAAAAGGCGGTTTTCCGGGAGGGAGCCGTCTTTTTCGCGTTGTCCCTAAAGCCATCGTTTGTCCACAACTCCTTTTCCGAAGAGTTCTACTCCGGGCGGCATCCTCATATACATGACTAGAAAGCTTCCGGGCGCCGGGAACGACTGCCGCGTAATTGCTATTCAAGGAGGAACAACCTTCAAATTGCGTGAAAGCAGGTCATAAATCCGCAATGGGTACATATGATGATACTAGTCCAAATGCATGTCCGAGCGTTCTTGAGTTTACCGCGGGGCAAAAGCTTACGGATCTTACGGACCAAGCTTCAGCCGGGCAGTGCGAAGTCCGGTTCATGGCTCTTTTTAGGCGATGGACACCGGCGGCAAGCGCGAAGTCGATGCTCTTCAGGCATTTTTCTTCGGAAGTATATGAGGAGGGGATCTCTTTTGGAAAAAGTGGATATTTTCAAGGACATTGCCGAACGTACCGGCGGAGACATCTATCTGGGAGTCGTCGGCGCGGTCCGGACGGGGAAATCGACCTTTATTAAGCGCTTCATGGAAACAATCGTACTGCCCAACATCACAAGCGAGGCGGACCGCGTGCGTGCTGTGGATGAGCTGCCGCAGAGCGCGGCGGGCAAGACGATTATGACAACCGAACCGAAGTTCGTTCCGAATAATGCGGTTCAGATCAAAGTCGCCGAGGGACTGGAGGTCAATGTCAGGCTTGTGGATTGCGTCGGCTATGCGGTCGATGGCGCCAAGGGTTATGAGGATGAGAACGGTCCGCGGATGATCTCCACGCCGTGGTTCGAAGAACCGATTCCCTTCCAGGAAGCTGCGGAGATCGGCACGCGCAAAGTGATTCAGGAGCATTCGACGCTGGGCGTCGTCGTCACGACAGACGGCAGCGTGGCGGAGATTCCGCGCAGCTCCTATGTGGATTCGGAAGAACGCGTCGTGGCAGAGCTGAAGGAGGTCGGCAAGCCGTTCGTGCTCGTCATCAACTCGACCCGGCCGAGAAGCGACGAGACCCAGCAGCTCCGCTCCGAGCTTGCCGCCAAATATGATATCCCGGTTATGACGCTTAGCGCAGCCACCATGACAGAAGAAGACGTGACCGGCGTGCTGCGTGAAGTATTGTATGAATTCCCCGTGCATGAAGTGAACGTCAATCTGCCGAGCTGGGTGATGGTGCTTCCCGAAAATCACTGGCTCCGCAGCAATTACGAGAATTCGGTGCGCGATACGGTCAAGGATATCCGCCGGCTGCGCGACGTCGATCGGCTCGTTAGCCAGTTTGCGGAATATGATTTTATCGATAAAGCCGGTCTGAGCGGCATGAACATGGGGCAGGGTGTAGCGGAAATTGACCTGTACGCTCCCGAAGAACTGTACGATCAGGTCCTGATGGAGGTGGTCGGCGTCGAAATCCGCGGCAAGGACCATCTGCTGCAGCTGATGCAGGAGTTCTCCCATGCCAAGCGGGAATACGACAGGTTCTCGGAAGCGCTGGAGATGGTCAAGACGACCGGCTACGGTATTGCGGCGCCTTCTCTGGCAGAAATGGCGCTTGACGAGCCGGAGTTGATCCGCCAGGGTACCCGCTTCGGAGTTCGGCTGAAGGCAACGGCGCCGTCCATCCATATGATCCGCGTCGATGTCGAATCGGAGTTCTCGCCGATTATCGGTACGGAGAAGCAGAGCGAAGAGCTGGTCCGCTACCTGATGCAGGATTTCGAGAACGATCCGATCAAAATTTGGGAGTCGGATATTTTCGGCCGGTCGCTGCACAGCATCGTCCGCGAAGGCATACAGGGCAAAATCGCCATGATGCCGGATAACGCCCGTTACAAGTTGCAGGAAACGCTGGGCCGCATCATCAACGAAGGCTCAGGCGGCCTGATCGCGATTATTCTGTAAGGCGCTTCAAGCGAGCGGAACAACAAAGGAATAGAAAGAGCGGGACCACGGCGTCCCGCTCTTTTTTTTGGGCAGTCAAGGGCGAGACCTCATCTTTTGGGGCTGTGGGATAAGGATTGAAGCCGCAGGAAATCATTTCAGCTTGTTTTTTTAGGAACGCCTTGAAATTATGGATGGCCTGTATTACTATAAATTTGTTGCGCATCCGGGGAAGGATGCTGTAATGTTTCACTTTACGAAATAATCACGTATATTTTACGTTGAAACGGAAACAGTGAACAATAAGGGAGAATTAGCCAGGGAGGTGAGAAGAAATGAATAAATCTGATTTGATTAATCAAGTGACGGAAGCAACTGAACTTCCCAAGAAGGATGTTACCAAAGCGGTAGACGCCGTTTTTGAGGCGATTACAGCAGCATTGCAGGATGGGGACAAAGTACAGCTGGTCGGATTTGGAAACTTCGAAGTCCGCGAGCGTTCCGCACGTAAAGGTCGCAATCCGCAAACCGGTGAAGAAATCGAAATTCCTTCCAGCAAAGTTCCGGCATTCAAACCGGGCAAAGCGCTTAAAGACGGAATTAAATAAGATTTCTACATATCCGTACTATAATCTTGATTTTAAGCATCATGCCGCCCTTCCAGGCGGCATTTGTTTTTAGGAGCGGGAAGCGGCACGTTACGAAGAGAGGAGATTAGCGATGAGCGACAGCAAGAACGCGGCCGGCCTGGATTCGCCGGCCGGCGATTATATCGTGATCAAAGCCAAAGAGAACGGCGTTCAGGTGATCGGACTGACGAGAGGCCTGGATACCCGGTTTCATCATACCGAAAAGCTCGACAAGGGTGAGGTGATGATTGCCCAGTTTACCGATCTTACCTCAGCGATGAAAATCCGCGGCAAGGCGGAGATAATGACCAAGCACGGACAATTGGAAAGCGGGATCTGAACCAGCAGGCATAGCCTGCTTTTTTTTGACATATAAGAAGGTATAGGTTGTAGTATCGGAGTGGTGACCTTATTGTGCTATGCGCAGACAATGCCGCAAGGTGTAAAGGGGGATGAACAGATGAACCGGACCTGGTGGATCGGAGCGGCGATGCTGCTTACAGCGGCGTCTGCTGTCCTGCTTCCGAAGCTGGAGAGCCTTCATTCTTCCGAGCTGCGCGCCCACGGAACGGTGGAAACCTTATCGCCCGGATCAAGCGGCGTCGTACTGAGCAACCGGAATCTGGTCGATGCGGTGGGCAGCCTGACATTATCCCTGCCGATTGGCAGCGTGGATTGGGAGGACGGCGTGCTGTCGCTGGATTTGAAGGTGACGGACAGCAGTCTCCAGCCGAAGGAAGTGTACGCCGCTATGGCCAAGACATTTGATTTTGCATTCCGGAATACGGAAAATGTCGACCAGGTGATGCTGAGAGTCATCGCGGAGGACAAATGGCTGGGCACGGCCCGCCTGCTGCTGGCTGCGGACGCCAGACGCCGTGAACTGTCTCCCGAGCTGCTGGGAGAACTTGAGATGACGGATAATGTTCCGCTCCCGGAACCGCTCATGGCGGCTTTTCGGATAAGCGAATCCAACCTGTGGAAAAATCAGTTCATTGGTCCCTAATCCGGGTAAAAAGGTACTAAGAGGCTTGAAGCAGCGCGGGTACAGGGCCGTGCGCCACCCCAAAACATGTGCTATAATAGACAAGATTGTGAACAAACGATCGGTCATACTTTATATTGGCTCGGAGGCTCGAATGAAACCGTACCGCATACCGCAACTGGCTAAATCTTATACGGACTACGACATGATTCAGCGGCATACGGAACTGCCGCCATTTTCGGATGCCCGGGGATCGTTGTTATATATATTTCTGAACCATGGCGCGGCCCGGCAGCCCGGCGCAGAGCTGTATACGCTCGTTACCGGTCTTGTGCAGCTGGGATTGGACACCCATGAGTCGATTGACCTTCCGGCGGGAGCTCCGGGAGAGGATTCCATGCGCCCTCGGCAGCTCAGAGTGCTGGCCGGAGATTATTTCAGCAGCTGGTTCTACCACCTTTTGGCCAAGAGCGGCGAAGTCGGGGTCATCGGGACATTAAGCTCGGCGATCGCCGAGTTTAATGTGCTTAAAGCCCGACTGTACAGCAAGGCCAAAGAGCTGAGGCTGACGGCTGAAGGCTACCTGCAGGATGTGGTGCAGCTGAACATGCGGCTGTTCCGCGCATTTACGCCTTTGATCGACCATCGGCTGACGGACGCGTGGGAGAAACTGCTGTACGAATTCAGCCGCTTCGAGACGGTTGCGCTGGAATTGAAGCGGGGAGTAGCACCCGCCGAGGCGCTGGACGGTTACTGTTACTGGCATCTGCTGGAGGCGGGTAGCGAAGACGAGAGACGGCAGCTTCGGGAACGGAAGCTTGAGCCCCCGGACTGGAAGAAGCTGAAGATGAAGTATAAATGCGATTCACTGCTGACGGACAAGCTTCATCAGGCGGTGGAATCCATTCAGGGAATCATTCAGGAGCTCAGGGACGAAAGCCTGATCCGCGAGCTGCGGGCGGCGCTCGACCGCTTCCTTCTGCAGGCGAAAATTACGGGACAAGCAGCAGGGGAGGCATAAGACATTTCATGAACAAATCAACGGTAACCGGCGATAACGGAGTCAAGCCGAAGGAACAATATGTGCACTCCGTATTTGAGAAAATCGCCGGAAAGTATGATACGATGAACGATATTCTCAGCTTCAGGCGCCATAAAACCTGGAGACGGTTCGCCATGGACAAAATGGCGATGCGCCGCGGCGATACCGCCGTAGACTTATGCTGCGGCACCTGCGACTGGAGCATCGCGATGGCGGAGACGAGCGAGACCGGCGAAGTCATCGGGCTCGATTTCAGCGAGGGCATGCTTGCCGTAGGCCGCCGGAAGGTGGAGGAGCGCGGGCTCGAAGACCGGATTACGCTGGTGCAGGGCAACGCGATGAATCTTCCGTTCGGAGACTGCTCGTTCGATTACGCGACGATCGGCTTCGGTCTCCGCAATGTACCCGACCCCGTCCAGGTGCTTCATGAAATGAAGCGCGTGGTGAAGCCCGGGGGGATGGTCGTCTGTCTGGAATTGTCCAAGCCGACGATACAGCCCTTCAAGGGTATTTATTATTTCTATTTCAGACGGATGCTCCCGCTGCTCGGCAAGCTGTTCGCAAAGAGCTACGAGCAGTACAAATGGCTTCCCGAATCGCTCGCGCTGTTTCCGGACCGCAAGCAGCTGGAGCGGATTTTCCGGGAAACCGGTCTAGAACGTGTCGAATCGTTCCCCTTGACAGGAGGCATCGCTGCATTACACATTGGGCTCAAGGAGAATGTGGATGTTTAAGAAAATCGGTATTTTTCTTCAGATGATCAAGTTTGAACACACGGTTTTTGCTCTTCCGTTTGCCTTTATGGGAGCCTTGCTCGGATCGATGGTCATGTCGGGCTCTCTGCCTTCCTGGCGGGATATCGGCTGGATCATCATTGCCATGTTCGGCGCGCGCAGCGCGGCGATGGGCCTCAACCGGCTGATCGACCGGGTAAGCGATGCTAAGAACCCGCGTACGGCAGGTAGAGCCATTCCTGCGGGACTGCTGAAGGTTGGGGAAGTGATCGCTTTTATCGCTTTTTCCTTCTTCCTGCTGTTCTGGGCAGCTTTCAAGCTGAATCCGCTGTCGGCGAAGCTGCTGCCCATTGCGGTCTTTCTGCTCGTGTTCTATTCTTTTACGAAGCGTTTTACCTGGGCCTGCCATTTAATACTCGGCCTGACGATCGCGCTTGCCCCGCTTGGAGGTTGGGTCGCAGTCACCGGCAAGGTGGACTGGACTGCGATGGTCTTTTATCTCACGATCGTGTTCTGGACGGCCGGCTTTGATGTCATCTATTCCTGCCAGGATGTCGAGTTCGACAGGAAGGAAGGGCTTCACTCCATCCCGGTCCGGTTCGGCGTTGCAGGAGCGCTTAAGATCGCCAAGGTGTTTCATATCTTGACCGGTCTTGGTTTTATCTCGCTGCTGTTTCTGGCCCATTTGAGCTGGTGGTACATTGCCGGCATGGTGATCGCTTATATTATTTTGTTCTATGAGCACCATATCGTGTCGCCGAATGATTTGAGCCGGCTGCAGACGGCGTTCTTTACAATGAACGGGGTGCTCAGCATCGTGGTATTTTCCTTTACTTTGATTGACTTGGTGGTGCAGACTTACAAATGAGCATTTCAGGCTCCAAAGGATTCGTTGTTGGGATTACGGGGGCGAGCGGCGCCATTTACGGCGTACGCCTGGCGGAAACGCTGCTGTCGCTCGGCCGGACGGTGCATCTCGTTATCAGCAATGCGGGCTGGCGCGTTCTCAAGGAAGAGCTGGGCTGGAACGTCTCGGACCGGGAGGGCGTTCTGAATGAACAGTTCAGAGGCCGTCCCGGTTCGTTGTTCTATCATCCCGTCGCTGATATCGGTGCTTCCATTGCAAGCGGCTCCTTCCGGACCGAAGGCATGATCATCATGCCCTGCTCCATGGGAACGCTCTCCGCCGTGGCGAACGGCTCCTCGGACAATTTGATGACCCGAGCGGCCGACGTGATGATGAAGGAAGGGCGTCCGCTCGTGCTGGTGCCGCGGGAGACGCCGCTGCATGCGATACATTTGGAAAATATGCTGAAGCTGTCACGGCTCGGCGTGCGCATTATTCCGGCCATGCCGGCTTTTTATTTCGGGCCGCAAAGCATGGACGACCTGATAAACTTTATGGTCGGTAAGGTGCTGGACAGCTTCGGAATCGATCATGATCTATTTCGCAGATGGGGGGAGTGACTTGCATGAAGAGCGGCGGTCCTGCCATAATCGGCAAAATCAGCTATACCAACTCATGGCCCGTTTATCATCACTTTGATCCTTCCGTTCTATCTTTTCCGGCGCGGATGGTAAGCGAGGTGCCCTCCGTGCTGAACCGGGGCATGGCCTCCGGCGATATCGATGTCGGGGCGCTCTCTTCGTTTGCCTTTGCAGAGGCCAGCGACCGGCTGCTGCTGCTGCCGGACTTGTCCGTCAGCTCGGACGGTCCCGTGGGATCGATTTTTCTCTTCTCTAAGGGAACGGTAGAGGAGGCGGCGAACGGCATAATTGCTGTGACGAACACGTCGGCCACCTCGGTGAACCTGCTGAAAATTTTGCTGGAAAAGGCGATAGGCGGCCAGCCCGAGTACATAAGCGCCGAGCCGGATCTGGAGAAGATGATGGAGCGGGCCGACGCTTGTCTCCTGATCGGCGATCACGCCATCCGCGGCATGTGGCAGAATCATCATTATACCGTTACCGATCTGGGAGAGCTATGGAAGTCCTGGACAGGCCTCGGTATGACCTTTGCGGTGTGGGCGGTAAGCCGAAAATCGGCGCGTGAGGTTCCGGAGGCCATCGGCGAGATTTACCGGGCTTTTGCGGAGAGCAAACGGAGCGGGTTAAGAAACCTGGAGCCGGTTGTCCGGGAAGCCTGCGGCCGGATCGGAGGGACTCCCGAGTACTGGTACGGTTATTTCCGCAATTTATGTTATGATTTTGGAGAAAGGCAGCAGGAAGGCCTGAATCTCTACTTCCGGTATGCCTACGAGATGGGATTGCTGCCCCGGAAGGTGAAAATGGAGTTTTGGAGCGATAATCTGTTGACACGGGTGAAGGAATGAAACGACTGCAAATGTTCGGCCTGCTGAACAAGGATATGGAAGCCCTCGAAAAGGAGCTGTACCTTAGCGTACAGGGCGACGATCACCTGCTTACGGAGACGTCGCTGCACCTGCTGAAGGCAGGCGGCAAGCGGCTACGACCTGTATTCGTGCTGATGGGCGGCAAATTCGGCACTTACGATCTCGGGAAGCTGAAGCGGGTGGCCATTCCCCTGGAGCTGATTCACAGCGCCTCCCTGGTTCACGACGATGTCATCGACGATGCCGATACGCGGCGCGGCGAGCCGACCGTCAAGGCCAAATGGGGCGACAAAATCGCGATGTATACCGGCGATTACATCTATGCCAAGGCATTGTCCATAGCGGCGGAGCTGCCGAATCCGCGCGTCCACCAGATTCTCTCCAAGGCGATGGTGGAAATGTCGGTCGGCGAGATGGAGCAGATCCGCGATTTCTTCAACAGCGGGCAGAGCGTCCGTCACTATTTGCGCCGGATCCGGCGCAAAACCGCACTGCTCATCGCTATCAGCTGCCAGCTCGGAGCGTTGGCCGCCGACGCGGAGCCGAAGGTCGCACGGCAGCTCTATAATTACGGCTACAATGTGGGAATGGCTTTCCAGATCCGCGACGATTTACTCGATCTGTCGGGGACGGAGAAGCAGCTCGGCAAACCGCCGGGCAGCGATATGCGCCAGGGCAATATCACCCTGCCGGTCATCTACACGATGGAGGACGAACGGCTTCGAGCCTCTCTTCTGAGCGAGCTGGAGCTTATCCGGGAAGGGCTTTCCGGAGTAGGGAGGGCAATCGACATGATTCTCGCCGGAGACGGCATATCCCGTGCGGAGCAGCTCGCCTCGCGATATATTGAGAAGGCGCTGACGGCGCTCGATAAGCTGCCAGATAACCGCACGAAGGGCAATTTGCGCGACATCGCCCATTTTGTAACCGGCCGGAAGTTCTGACGGTAGCATCAAGGCTTTTTATCAGGATCAGCATTTTGTGAATGCACGGTTAACAGCCGCCCCCTTTTTTGGTAAGATATCGTACAAGACCATCATTCGTAAGGGAAAATGGAGAGTGAACCCTATGGAAAAGACGTATTTGATGATCAAGCCTGACGGCGTGCAGCGCGGTCTGATCGGCCGCATTGTGTCGCGATTTGAGGACAAGGGCTTTAAGCTCGTGGCCGCCAAGCTCATTACGATAACCGATGAACAGGCCAAGCGGCATTACGCGGAGCATGAGGGCAAGGACTTCTTTCCGGGTCTTGTCTCGTTCATTACTTCCGGCCCCGTCTTTGCCATGGTCTGGGAAGGCGACGACGTCATTGCCCTGTCAAGGCTGCTGATCGGCAAAACCAAGGTGGGCGAAGCGCTTCCGGGTACAATCCGCGGAGATTTTGCCAGCCACACGCCGCTCAATCTGATTCACGGTTCCGACTCTCCCGAGAGCGCAGCACGAGAAATCGCCAACTTTTTCGCTCCCGAGGAACTGAATGATTACAAGAAAGATATCGGGGCCTGGATCTGATCCGGGTGACATGACAGGGGTAGATGAGGATGTTGCCTGAACGCGAAGCGCCGGCGGCGGACCCAGATTATACAGGGTTCATTCACAATGTCAATAAAAGTACGGGCATCGACTTGTCACAGTACAAGGAAGCCCAGATGAAGCGGCGTCTGACGACCCTTCGCACGAAGAACGGTTTCCATAGCTTTTCCGACTTTTTTGCTGCGATGCTGAAAGACAAGCAGCTGTTCTACGAATTCCTCGACAGGATGACGATCAACGTCTCTGAATTTTGGCGCAATCCGAACCGTTGGGAAGTGCTGCGCGATCATATTCTGCCCGAACTGCAGGGAAGCGGCAAAAGGCTGAAGCTGTGGAGCGCCGCCTGTTCGACCGGCGAAGAGCCGTATACGCTCGCGATGATTCTGTCCGACAAAAAACTACTGTCCCAGTCGGGCATTCTGGCTACCGATATCGACGATGGCGCGTTGTCCAAGGCACAGAATGGTCTGTACCTGGAGCGTTCGCTGAAGGATGTGCCCAAGGATGTGGCTGCGCGGTATTTTACGCCGGAGGGCCATATATTCAAGGTCAGCGGGGATTTGAAAAAACATATCGATTTCCGCAAGCAGAATCTGCTGCTGGACAAGTTCGATACCGGGTTTGATCTCATTATCTGCCGGAACGTGATGATTTACTTCACGGAAGAAGCGAAGGACAAGCTGTATCACAAGTTCTCGGCCGCTCTTCGCCCGGGCGGCTACCTGTTCGTCGGGAGCACCGAGCAGATTTTCACCCCTTCCAAATACGGATTCGAGTCTACGGAAACGTTCTTCTATCGTAAAAAATAGCCCGGGCACCGCCGGATTCCGGATGCGGGCAGCGCGAGGTATACTTTCGGCCCGATGCAGAGATACTGAATGATAGAGTCAGTATGCCAAGCGAAAGGTCGTTAGGAAATGGATAAAAGCAAGGTGATTGACGCATACCGGCGGGGATTTATCACCGTGAGGGAATGCGGTCAAATTCTCGGTGTGGAGGACGTTCAGCTTCAGCGCCTGCTTCAGCAGGAGGAGAGCAAAACGCCTTGCCCGCAGCAGAGCCAGCATGTCGGGGGGTAATACCGTCCGCTACGTCCAGCTAAAGCGCCGCCCGCTCCTTAAATGGGGTTTGGGCGGCGTTTTTTGTTTAATAATGAAAGAATGGATAAGCTTTGGGCTTTTCTTGTCAAAAGGGATTTCCCTATACTATAATGAGCAAAGGTCATTACGGATTTTAGCAGTTTACAGTTTGAAAGCGCGAAGGGGGAACGCAGCATGAGTTTACGTTATTTAACCGCTGGGGAGACGCACGGTCCCCAGCTTACGGCGATTATTGAAGGTCTGCCCAGCAATCTGCAGCTGGATTTCGAGCAGCTTAATTTTCAATTGCAGCGGCGTCAAAAGGGATACGGCAGAGGCCGCCGCATGCAGATCGAGAAAGACACCGCCCAGATTGTCGGCGGAGTGCGCCACGGCGGCACAACCGGAGCTCCGGTTGCGCTCGTTGTAGAGAATAAAGACTGGACGCACTGGAAGAACATCATGAATGTCGAGCCGATTCCAGGCGCGGACGAGGATAAGCGTCGGGTTAACCGCCCCCGCCCCGGTCATGCGGACCTGAATGGGGGCCTGAAATACAATCAGACGGATTTGCGAAATATTCTGGAGCGTTCCAGCGCACGGGAAACCGCTGCGCGTGTGGCTTGCGGCGCGGTTGCGCGGCAGCTGCTGGAAGCATTCGGCGTAAAGATTGCCGGACAAGTGATCCGGATCGGCGAGATCGAAGCTCCCGCAAACGATCTGCCGATCGACGAGCTGATCGCCCGTACGGAGGAATCCTCGGTCAGAGTCGTGGACAAGGAAACCGAGAAGAAGATGGAAGCCTACATAGACCAGATCAAGGAAGAAGGCGACTCCATCGGCGGGATTGTGGAATGTATTGTTGAAGGGCTCCCCGTTGGCCTGGGCAGCCATGTGCAGTCCGACCGCAAGCTCGACGGCGCTATCGCCGGAGCGGTGGTGTCGATCAACGCCTTCAAGGGCGTGGAGATCGGCATCGGCTTCGAAGCGGGCAAGCTGCGCGGCTCCAAAGTGCATGACGAAATCATGTACGATTCCGGCCGCGGATACTACCGGGCGAGCAACCGGCTCGGCGGCTTTGAAGGCGGCATGACGAATGGCATGCCGGTGGTGGTGCGCGGAGTAATGAAGCCGATTCCGACGCTTTACAAGCCTTTGCAAAGCGTGGATATTGACACGAAAGAGCCATTTACAGCCCAGGTGGAGCGCTCCGACGCATGTGCGGTGCCCGCGGCCTGCGTAGTTTTGGAGAATGTGGTCGCCTGGGAAATCGCCAAGGCGTTCCTGGATAAATTCGGCGGCGATTCCATGGAAGAAATCCGGGCCAATTACAACAACTACCTGGCCCAACTGGAGAGCTATTAATATGCGGAGAATTAATGTAGCTTTGGGTGAACGCTCCTATCCGATTGTGATTGGAAGCGGAATTCTGGAGGGCATTGCCGGCCTGTGCGCGGAAGCCGGATTTCCGGTCCGCAGCCCGCTGCTGATCGTGAGCGACAGCGCGGTGGCCCCTCTGTATCTTTCGGAATTGGAGGAGCGGTTAAAGGCCGGAGGCTACACCGTTGTCAGCCATATCATTCCGGCGGGAGAGGCCTCGAAATCGCTGACCGTCTATGAAGAAGTGATGACGACAGCGATCTCAGCCGGACTGGACCGCAGCTCAGCCGTTCTGGCGCTGGGCGGCGGTGTCGTCGGCGATCTGGCGGGCTTTGTGGCCGCGACCTATATGCGCGGCATCGGCTTCATGCAGATTCCGACAACGATTCTGGCGCACGACAGCAGTGTTGGAGGCAAGGTAGCGGTGAATCATCCGCTGGCGAAAAATATGATCGGGGCGTTCTACCAGCCGAAGATGGTCGTGTATGACCTGAATACGCTGCTGTCGCTTCCTCCGCGCCAGGTGCGTTCCGGCTTGGCCGAAGTCATCAAGCACGGGCTGATCCTGGACCGTGATTTCGCCTATTGGTGCCGGGAGCATGCGGCCGAGCTGCTCGCTCTGGACCCTGAGGCGCTCGGCTACGCGCTGGAGCGCGGCTGCGCGATCAAGGCGGATGTCGTGGGCGAGGATGAAAGGGAGCACGGCCTTCGTGCCATTCTGAATCTGGGACATACGATCGGGCATGCCGTTGAAGCGGTGGGGGGCTACGGAACCTTCCTGCACGGTGAAGCGATCTCCATAGGAATGGCGGGTTCCGCGCTGCTCGCAGCCAAGCTGGGCCGTTCGCGTTCCCTGTACGAGGAGACAGTTTCCCTGCTCAGCTCGCTGGAGCTTCCAACGAGACTCCCGGCAGAATACGGCGAGGAAGAGATTATAGAAGCAATGATGCACGACAAGAAATTCAAGGAAGGCCGGATAACGTTTATCGTTCCCGATGAGATCGGCGCCGTCAGCATTGTGAACGGTGTTGAGGAGTCCGCGGTTCGCGAGGTTATCCGGCAGCTTAAAGAGGAGGGGAGCCCATGGTAAACCGCGGCATCCGCGGAGCGACTACCGTCACCAGCAACGAGGAACAGGAAATTTTGCGGGAAACGGTACTGCTGCTTCGGGAAATGGTCGAACGCAATAACATTATCGCCGAAGATATCTGCAGCGTGTGGATTACGATGACCACTGATCTGGATGCAACTTTCCCGGCTCGGGCCATCCGCGAAATCGAAGGGTGGGAGCTCGTGCCTTTGATGTGCTCGACCGAAATTCCGGTCAAGGGCAGCCTGCCGAAATGCATTCGCCTGATGGTGCAGGTCAATACGGACAAAAGCCAGCGCGAAATCCGTCATGTCTATCTGAACGAGGCGCAGAAGCTGCGTCCGGATTTATCCGAGAGTAAATAACTAACGGTTATTTTCCTACCGAACTTATAAGTTTTCAATGGCCCCGCAATGTACAAGGTATCTTTCTCGAAGCATTGGAGTTCCTTGCGGGGCTGTACTTAAGCTTAGATGACAGGTTTACCGAGGTCTGCATAAGGGAGCTTGCCCGAAAGAGGGCGAGGATTTCCAAATAATAGGTTGTCTCAGGGGTTGTCAATGAGCGTTTGTATCATGTATAGTGTAATCAGACGAGTGAAGCAGAGTTAGATCAGAGTTGAGATGAGCAGAGAAGAGCTGAGTGATAGGGATTTATTGTTGATACAGCAGAAGGCGGGTATGCCAAGCGCGGGATTGCGGACACGAGGTTCGCAGGGACGCACGGATATTTGAGCATGACCTGTGCCTGATTGTATCGTTTAAGATCGATCTCCACCCTTGGAGATATCGTCTTGTTCGGATATTGGTTGTTGCATTGCTTTGAATGCGGGGATCTTGTTTGCATCTTCCGGGGCAGAGCGGTTGCAATTGCCTGATGCCGAAATCCCGCTCTTTTTATACGCTTGCTTAACCTAACCTCTACTTCGGTGGAGGTTTTTCTGTATTTTCAGCTCGAATACCCTTTCTAAAGTTCAAGGAGGAACGACAAATGACCAGTCCCAGTGTTGAACAAGTGATATCGCTCTCGCGGCAGTATAACCTCATTCCGGTGGTAAAGCGGCTCCTGGCCGATATGGAAACGCCGATCCGGATTTTTCAGCGGTTTGCTGGACGCAAGAATGCCTTTCTGCTGGAAAGCGTGGAGGGCGGCATCCAATGGGCCCGGTATTCGTTCATCGGCAGCGATCCGTTCCTGCTCATTTCCGGCAAAAAGGGCGCCATCAACGTGGAAATCGGCGGCGAGAAAAGGCAGCTGAACGGCAAACCGATTGAAGAGCTGAAAGCCCTGCTCCGTTCTTACCGCAGCCCGAAGCTTGCGGAAATGCCCCCGTTCACCGGGGGGGCGATCGGATTTTTCGGTTACGATCTGCTTCAGTATTACGAGAAGCTTCCGGCGCATGCCAGCGACGATTTAAAAATGGACGATATCCGTTTCATGTTCTGTGACCGGATTATCGTGTTCGACCATGTGAAGCAGCAGATCCTGCTGGTAGGAAATCTTCACATAAAAGATGGAGACAGTGATTCTGATATCCTGGCCAATTACGAGCAGCTGGACCGCAAGCTGGAAGAGATGGCGGAGGAGCTGCACAGCCAGGGACCGCAGGAAAATCTGAACCGGCGCAGCATTCCGCAGGATATCGAGCTGGGCGATATTCACTCCAATCTGACGAAGGAGCAGTTCGTCGGCAATGTGGAGAAGGCCAAGGAATATATCCGGGCTGGCGATATTTTTCAGGTCGTGCTGTCCCAGCGGTTCCATATCAATACCGAAGTGTCCCCGCTTCATGTGTACCGTCTGCTGCGGACACTGAATCCGTCACCTTATATGTACTATCTCAAAATGGACGATGAAATCATCGTCGGCACTTCGCCGGAGGCTCTGGTGAAAGTGGACGGAGACCGGGTGGAGACCCGGCCGATTGCCGGAACAAGGCCGAGAGGCGAGAATGAGGCGCGGGACCGGGCGCTGGCGGCTGAACTGCTGGCGGATGAAAAAGAGAGAGCCGAGCATCTGATGCTCGTCGATCTGGGACGCAATGATCTCGGCCGCGTCTCCAAGTTTGGAACCGTCAAATGCGATTCTTTCATGGAGATCGAGAAATACTCCCATGTCATGCATATGGTATCGAATGTTTCGGGCAAACTCCGCGAGGACAAAGATTTCTTCGACGCTTTTCTTTCCTGCCTTCCGGCGGGCACCGTCTCCGGAGCTCCAAAGCTGCGGGCGATGGAGATTATCGCCGAGCTTGAGCGTGAAGCGCGCGGAGCCTATGCGGGAGCGATAGGGTACCTTGGCTTCTCCGGAAATATGGATTCCTGCATCACGATCCGGACCATTATTTTCCGCAAAGGCCGGGCCTATGTTCAGGCGGGGGCGGGTATCGTATGGGATTCCGTGCCGGAGAAGGAGTACGAGGAGACCGTCAACAAAGCCAAGGGCATGCTGAAGGCGATTCGGATGGCCGAGGCGATGTTCCCGGCGAAGGCGAAGGACAGGGGCAGCATCAATCAGGATTACATGTACGAATATACCCCTTGACCGGGCTTTTGCAAAAAGCGGCTGAAGCGATAATCAATCTCTGAGGAGCGAGAGGAGAACATACGGCAATGAGCAGCATTACTCAATTGGTGCAGTCCGGAATCGCCGGGCTGATTGAAGGCAAGGATTTATCCCGGGAGCAGGCGCGTGACATTATGGGCGCGATCATGGAAGGAGCGGCTACGCAGGCCCAAATCGGCTCGCTGCTTACCGCTCTGCGGATCAAAGGCGAGACCGTCGATGAGATTACGGGCTTCGCGCAGGCGATGCGCGGGTTCGGAACTCAGGTCGCCACGGAGAATGAGCGGCTCCTGGACACCTGCGGAACCGGCGGCTCCGGCATCCACAAGTTCAACATTTCCACGGCTTCGGCGATTATTTCCGCAGCCGCGTCGGTCCGCGTCGCCAAGCACGGCAACCGTTCCGCATCCGGAAGAGCGGGCAGCGCTGACGTGCTGGAGGCGCTTGGCGTCAACATTCATCTGGACGCGGAGCAGGCGAAGCGGTGCCTGAACGAAATCGGCATCTGCTTCCTGTTCGCGCAGATTTATCATCCGTCCATGAAGCACGCCGCTGGCCCGCGGAAGGAACTCGGCGTTCGGACGGTGTTCAACATGCTCGGACCGCTGACGAATCCGGCCGGAGCGGACCGGCAGCTCCTCGGCATTTACGACCGGGATAAGACCGAGACGGTGGCCCGGGTGCTCAAGGAGCTTGGCTCGAAACGCGCGCTCGTGGTCAGCAGCCTCGACGGTCTTGACGAGATCAGCATTTCCTCTCCGACCGTCGTGTCGGAGCTTCGGGACGGCGCGGTAACGACTTATGAAATTACCCCGCATGATCTGGGGCTTCCCAGCCATCCGCTGGAAGCCGTTCTCGGCGGCGGACCCGAAGAGAATGCGGCGATTATCCGTACGGTGCTAGAAGGCGCGAAGACGCCTTACCGGGACATTGTGCTTGCCAATGCTGGAGCCTGCATCTATGTCGCAGGCCTTGCGGATACGCTGGCTGAAGGTGTCCGGAAGGCGGCGGAAATGATCGATTCGGGCGAAGCGGCACGCAAGCTGGAGCAGCTGATCGCCATTACGGAGGAACTCAAACATGTATCTCGATAAAATTGTAACTACCAAGATCAAAGAGGTGGAGACGCTCAGCGCATCGTTCTCCCTTGCCGAAGTGGAGCGCCAAATCGCCGGACTGCCGGCAACCCGCGGATTCCGCCGGGCGCTTACGCTGGGACGACAGCGGGAAATGGGGCTGATCGCCGAAGTGAAGAAGGCGTCTCCCTCCAAAGGGCTGATCCGCCCGGATTTCGATCCTGTCCAGATCGCAAGATCCTATGAAGCTGGCGGAGCGGACTGTCTCTCCGTCCTGACCGACCAGCAGTATTTTCAGGGCAGCGGAGAATATCTGACCCAGGTCCGGGAGGCGGTAAGCCTGCCGCTGCTGCGCAAGGATTTCATTATCGACGAGAAGCAAATTTATGAAGCCCGCTTGATCGGAGCGGATGCCATACTGCTGATTGCGGCAATACTTACTCCCGCCGTACTCTCTTCCTTCGCAGACACCGCGGGAAGCCTTGGACTCGACGTATTGATCGAGGTTCATGACCGCAGTGAGCTGGAAGCGGTGCTGAACACGGGCAAGGCGGAGCTTCCCCATGTGCTGCTCGGCATCAACAACCGCAATTTGCGAACGTTCGAGACCGCGCTTGCCACAACGGCCGAGCTTGCGGCGCTTGCTCCGAAAGGTGTTCCCCTGATCAGCGAGAGCGGAATCGCGGGGCCGGAGGATATCGCCTATTTGAAGTCGAACGGCGCGGACGGCGTGCTGGTCGGGGAATATTTCATGCGGCAGGAGGATGTGGAACAGGCGGTCGGAAGTCTGCTCGGCCCGGTTACCCGTGGCGAGGGCCGGGTGCGGAATGGCTGAGACGAAGGTAAAAATTTGTGGACTTCAGGACGTTGAAGTGCTAAAATCTATGGTACACTTGCCGGTTGATTATATCGGCCTTGTCTTTGCTCCGAGCCGCCGGAAGGTATCACCTGAGCAGGCGGCGGGACTGGCTTCCGTCCTAGGAGAATGGAAGACAGGGCAGGCTCCGCTTGCCGCCGGGGTCTTTGTCAATCCGGAGATGGACGAACTGAACGGGATTCTGGCCGCTGTACCGCTAGGCGTTATTCAGCTGCATGGGAACGAGAGCCCGGCATTTTGCCGTGAGGTGAAGGAAGCTTTCCCGAGTGTTCAGATATGGAAGGCGCTTCCGGTAGCTGCGGCTGAAATAGAGGATACTGATAACAATGGATCGCTGCTGGAAAGCTATACCGGCGCGATTGACGCCCTTCTGCTTGATACGCTTGATGAGGCGCAGAGAGGCGGCTCCGGGCGGACGTTCGCCTGGGACAAGATTCCCGCTTACCGTAAGAGGGCGCGGGCTATGGGAGTGCCCCTTTTTGTAGCCGGCGGTCTTTCGCCAGATAATGTAGGCGGGCTGCTGGAAGACTACGCGCCGGATGGAGTGGACGTGTCCAGCGGAGTGGAAAGTGACGGAGTGAAAGATATCGCCAAAATGACAGCTTTTGTGGAAAGGGTGAAGCAATCATGATACAGGTGCCGGACCGGCATGGACGTTTCGGAGCTTTCGGGGGACGCTTCGTGCCCGAAACCTTGATGAATGCATTGATCGAGCTGGAAGAGGCTTATAACAAATTCTCGGCAGACCCGAAGTTTCAGGAGCAGGTTGAGTATTTACTTAAGCAGTATTCCGGACGGGAGACGCCGCTGTACTACGCCGAACGGCTCAGCACTCAGCTGGGCGGGGCGAAAATATATTTGAAGCGTGAGGATTTGAATCATACCGGTGCCCATAAGATCAACAACGCCATCGGGCAGGCGATTCTCGCCAAAATGATGGGCAAGAAGAAGGTCATTGCCGAGACAGGCGCAGGCCAGCACGGCGTGGCGACCGCCACGGTTGCGGCGCTGCTCGGGATGGAATGCAAGGTGTTTATGGGCGAGGAGGATACCCGCCGCCAACAGCTGAACGTATTCCGTATGAAGCTGCTGGGAGCCGAAGTGGTATCCGTTACATCGGGATCCCGGACCCTCAAGGATGCCGGCAACGAGGCGCTTCGCTACTGGGTCAGCAACGTGGAAGACACCTTCTATGTGCTCGGCTCCGCGGTAGGTCCGCATCCGTATCCGATGATGGTCCGCAATTTCCAGCGGATTATCGGGGATGAGACACGGAAGCAAATTCTGGAGGCGGAAGGAAGGCTGCCGGATCTGCTCGTAGCCGCCGTCGGTGGCGGCAGCAACGCCATCGGCATGTTCTATCCGTTTCTGGAAGACGAGAGCGTGGGCATGATCGGCGTCGAAGCCGCAGGCAAAGGCGTCGATACGCCGTATCATGCCGCCACGATGAGCAAGGGAAGCCACGGGGTGTTCCAAGGCTCAATGAGCTATTTGCTTCAGGACGAACACGGTCAAGTAATCGAGGCGCACTCGATCTCCGCCGGGCTTGATTACCCCGGTGTCGGACCGGAGCACTCCTATCTGAAAGATATCGAACGCGTCAAATATGTGCCGATTACCGACCGGGAAGCGCTCGATGCCCTTAAGCTGCTCTGCGTGACGGAAGGGATCATTCCCGCACTGGAATCGGCCCATGCCGTGGCGCAGGTTGCGAAGATCGCGCCAACGCTCTCCAAGGATGACATCATCGTTATCTGTCTGTCGGGCCGAGGCGATAAAGACGTGGAATCGATTATGGCGTATACGGAAGGGGAAGGGCTGAAATGACGACCGAAACGACAAACCGCATGGATCTCGCGTTCCGCCGCCTGAAGGAGCAGGGCCGGACGGCACTGATTCCGTTTCTTACTGTGGGCGATCCTGATCTTGAGACCAGCCTTGCGATTATTGCCGAGCTGGAAGCAGCCGGAGCGGATATGGTCGAACTGGGAGTTCCCTATTCCGATCCGCTGGCGGACGGGCCGGTGATCCAGCGCGCTTCCGCGCGGGCGCTGAAGGGGAACGTTCACCTGCGGACCTGTATGGAAGCGGCGCTCAAGGCCCGCAAGGCAGGAAGCCAGCTTCCGTTCATTCTTTTTACTTACTACAATCCCGTGCTGCAAATGGGACTCGATACATTCTTCGCGGAACTGGGTAATCATGAAATCAGCGGATTGATTATCCCGGACCTGCCAATTGAGGAGTCGGAGGAGATGCGCCGTCGCAGCCGCGAGGCCGGCATCAACCTGATTCCGCTGGTCGCACCGACCTCAAGCGAACGTATCGCCAAGATCGTAAATGACGCCAGCGGCTTTGTTTACTGCGTGTCCTCGCTCGGCGTGACAGGCGAACGTTCGTCTTTCCATGAAAGCGTGGACCGGTTCATTGAAACCGTCCGTCAATCGACCGACCTTCCGGTAGCCGTCGGATTCGGCATATCCACACCCGATCAGGTTGCCAGATTTGCCAAAATCTCCGATGGCGTCGTAGTCGGAAGCGCAATCGTCCGCAAAATCGAGGAAGTGATTGTCCTGCTTCAAGACCCGGCGAAGCGTGCCGAGGGACTGTTGCAAATTCGCAATTTTGTGGCACAATTAAGACCGTAGCTGTACACATCGATTGATTTTACTGAGAGAGAGGACCGCTCATGAAGCCGAAACCCCATATCGTTAACCTTCCGGTATACAAGCCGGGCAAGCCCATAGAAGAAGTGAAGAAGGAGTACGGCCTGGACGAGGTCATTAAGCTGGCCTCCAATGAGAATCCGTACGGTTCCTCGCCGAGTGCCAAAGCCGCAATACAGGCCGAGCTTGATCAGCTCAGTCTGTATCCCGACGGTTCAGCCGCCGAATTGACCGCCGCACTGGCCGCCCATTTGGGGGTGAACGCGGAGAACATCATTTTCGGCTGCGGCTCGGACGAAATTATTGCGCTGATCGCCCGCGCCTTCTTCCTCCCCGGCGATGAGACGATCATGGCCGACCAGACCTTCTCCGTATACAAGAGCAATGCGGATATTGAAAGAGCGGTCAGCATCGAAGTGCCGCTTGTACAGGGCACCCACGACCTGGATGGGATGCTGGCCCGCGTGACCGATAAGACGAAGGTCATCTGGGTCTGCAATCCGAACAACCCGACAGGGACGTTTGTGCCTGAATCGGCGCTGACGGCTTTCCTTGATGCGGTCCCGGACCGCGTTATGGTTGTGCTTGACGAAGCGTATTACGAGTATGCTACCGATTCGTCCTACTCCAACGGCATCAAGCTGCTGGAGCGTTACCCGAACCTTGTCGTGCTACGGACATTCTCCAAAATTTACGGGCTGGCCGCCCTGCGGATTGGATACGGTGTCGCCAGTCCTGAAATTATTACGCTGATCAACCAGGTGCGCGAACCGTTCAACACGTCGCGTCTTGCTCAGGCTGCGGCTCTCGCGGCGCTGGGAGACCGGGAATATGTTGAAGAATGCCGGCGCCTTAACAGCGCGGGGCTCGTTCAGCTGCAGGATGAATTCAAGCGGCTTGGGCTGGAATACTTCCCGTCGCAGGGGAACTTCATTATGGTTGACGTCCGCGTGCCGGCGTTCGATATTTTCGAACTGCTGCTTCGCAAAGGTGTCATCGTAAGAGCCGGGCACCGCCTTTATCCTACCTGGATCCGGGTTACCGTCGGATCGCAGGAGCAGAACAAGGTCTTTATCCAGGCTTTGGAGGCCGCCCTCCAAGAGCAGGGCGTTCAGGCATAGCACCGGCCTGGCAAGGAATATACAGAAGGCGAGTTGTTCAAAGACATGACGACTAAGATTGCAATTTTCGGCGTCGGGCTGATTGGCGGTTCCCTTGCCCTTTGCTTCAAGGGCAGGGAAGGCCTCAGCGTTGTGGGACACGCCCACCGCCCGGAATCTGCTGAGAAATATGTGAGCAGAGGCGTAGTCGACAGTGCGACGCTGTCATTTGAAGAGGCGGCGCTGGACGCCGATTTTATTTTTTTATGCGTTCCGGTTGGAATGCTGGAAGATTATCTCCTCAGGCTGAGCAAGCTGCCGCTGAAGAAGGGCTGCATTATTACCGATGTCGGCAGCACCAAGGCGAGCATCGCGGAATGCGCTTCTTCGCTTGATCTGCAGGACGTTCATTTTATCGGCGGCCATCCGATGGCAGGATCGGAACGTTCCGGGGTCGAAGCGGCCTCGTCGCTGCTGTTCGAGAACGCCTATTATGTGCTGACTCCGCCGCCGGGCGTACCCGAAGAGGCGTATGAGTCGCTCAAGGCCCTTCTGGTACATACGAGAGCGCAAATCGTGCGGCTGGACCCGCAGCGGCATGATGAGATTGTCGGAGCGATCAGCCATTTGCCTCATATTATTGCCGTGGCGCTAGTTAACCAGGTTCACGGGTACGATTCCGGCGACTCGCTTTACAGCACGCTGGCTGCGGGCGGTTTCCGCGACATAACGCGGATCGCATCGAGCGAGCCTGTAATCTGGCGGGATATTCTGCTGAACAACCGCGAGGTAATGCTTAAACTGCTCAAGGACTGGAATGAAGAGGTGTCTTCCTTCGTACAGCTGCTGGAGAACGCCGACGGCGAAGGGATTGAGGAGGCATTCAAGGAAGCAAACGGGTTCCGCGGCAAGCTGCCCGAGCGGCGCAAGGGAATGATTACCCCGCTGTTCGACCTGCATATCGACGTTCCCGACCACCCCGGCATTATCGGACGGATTGCCACGGAGCTGGGCGATCAAGGCATCAACCTGAGCAACGTGCAAATTATCGAGAGCCGGGAGGACGTTCCGGGCATTATGCGCCTGTCCTTCCGTCAAGAATGCGATATGGAGCGGGCCAAAGCGCTGCTGCAGCGGCGTGATTACACGGTGTATGTATAGCAAGAGCAAGGCCGGGCGAATGCCCGGCTTTTTTATATATCCCTCAATTCGTCCAATCCATCCAAAAAACAAAAAAATAGACCGCTTTCAAAAGCGGCCCTTGCTCATTTAGAGCTTAGTATTTGGATAGGAGTGGAGAGAAACCATACTGTACTTTTATTATATGTATCCGTTTACATTTTGTCAACGCTTTCACGAAAAAAATTAGTTCATTATTTATGAGCCTCGTTTGGCAAGTCATAATCCTGTTTTCCAGCGGGTGCAGGTAAGCCCAATTTTTTGTCGAATAGGGTTAGCAGAAAGAAGTTTCCATCCCGCGTCCGTCTATTCATGTCACCGTTAACCGAAATGTGGTACAATAGGTAAGTATTTTTGTAGATTTGCCGATAGAATAATATATTAAGTTTAAAAATAGCCGTCTTGAATATACATATAAACCGGTATGAAAATCGGTTCTTTTTTTTCAGAACAACCGCAACTTTTCTGGACCCGCTCGGTAATAATGATTACGGACGGGATATGACGTGCTATGGCGAGGAGGAAACGCCCAACCATGACGGATTCCCAGTTAATCCAGCTGATCAAGCAGGGAAATACCGAACTTTATTCAGAACTCATGCGACGTTACCAACGCAAAATCCTGGCATTTGTCTATCATATGCTAAAAAATTCCCAGATGGAGCTCATCGCCGAAGATCTCTGTTCCGAGACGTTCTACAAGGCTTTTCGCAGCCTTCATTCCTTTCGTGAAGTTGACGCTTCTTTTTCCACATGGCTGTACACGATCGCCCGTAATACCGTGCTCAGCGAGCTTCGGAAGAACCGCGTAGGCAATGTGTCGCTTGAGGAAAGCGGCTATACGCCTGTCGCGCCGCTGGAAGTTGCGCCGGAGCAAGCCGTGCTGCGCAATGAACGGATGAGTCTCGTACGCAAAGCCATCAATAATCTTCCGGAGAAGCAGCGGTCCGCGCTGATTTTGCGGGAGTACGACCAAATGGATTATCAGGAAATCGCGACCATTCTAGACCAGAGCGTAAGCTCGGTCAAATCGTTGTTGTTCCGCGCCAGAAGCAGCGTGAAGCTGCAGCTTGAGTCCTATTTTTACGAACCTGCATATGCTGAACAGCCTGAGAGGATGAAAAGCCAATGAACTGTAGAGAAGCGCAGAATTTGATTCCGCTTCTTTGGGATGCTCCCCCGGGCAAATTGGAGCGCATCGCTTTATTGCAGCACGTCTCGCAATGCTCCTATTGCACGGCCGAATGGGAGATGTGGGAAGAGAGTACCCGTATGATCCAGGACATAAAGTCCGAGGTCAGCGAGGAACGCGCCGAGGCAGTCAATGCGCGCGTGATGGAACGAATTTACCTGGAAAGCCCCTGGCTGATGCCGGGGGACGGCAAGTCCCCAGGCAAGCCTGGAATCTTCCGGCGGCGGATCAGCCTGTGGATCGCCTGCTTTCTCGCGATATTCCTGTCCAGTTTTCTGTATTTTACATTGGTGCAGACGCCGGACAACACCACAATGGCGAAGAGCGGGATCGTACCGACCGGAGTCGCAGGATCGACTGGCGATTGGCAGTCCGTATATCCGGTTGAATCCAGCGGCAGCCAGATTATCGAGCCGCTCGTTGTAAGCATGGGTCCGACCCATCCTCAGTACTGGATGGTGCTGTCGATGCTGGGAATCGCCCTATCCATTTTTTCGTTAACCCGGCTTAACCGGTACCGCAGGCATTGAAGAAGCTCTCTTGAACAGCCAAGAGGGCTTTTTTGATGTGTCCGCAGCCTGTCAAAAAAGAAGACATTTAAGCTCATCCATGGTACAGTAAGAAAAAAATATACGGAAAAGGATGGGAGTTACTTATGTTGATGGGCTTGATACGCCATGGACAGACCGATTGGAACGCTGCCGGCAGGATTCAAGGACAAAGTGATATCCCGCTCAACAGTGAAGGGCGCAGACAGGCGGAAATGCTGGCGGAGCGCCTGCTGCACGAACCTTACCGCTGGGATTACTGCATTACTAGCAATCTTTCCCGGGCGGAAGAAACGGGAAAAATTATTGCCGGCCGGCTCGGGCTTCCGCTGCTTGAGGCAGACGAGCGTATCAGAGAACGCGCATACGGGCAGGTAGAAGGGCTTACAGCCGCCGAGCGCGAAGCGAGATGGGGAAAGGACTGGGCTTGTCAGGAATTCGGCCAGGAGAAGGATGAACAGCTTCAGGCGCGGGCGCTTGCCTTTATGGGAGATTTATCCGCGAAGCATCCGGACAAGAATGTGCTTGTCGTGTCGCATGGAGGGCTGCTGGCCCAGCTCTATGCCGCGCTGTACAAGAACAGATATTCCGAGCGGATCGGAAATCTGTCCCTCACCATTTTGGAGAAGAAAGAGAAGGAATGGAACCCTCTGCTGTACAACTGTACCCGCCATATCCTGCAAAATCAGCGTTAACCCGATGGCCTCGGGTTATTTTTTTTGCGAAAAATGGAATAAAAAAAGCCAGTAATCCCATAATGGTATTAAAACAGCGAGGCGATGAATATGAATCTGGCGGATATGCTCAGCTTTGCGGACATGAACCAGCTGACGGCTATAGCAGGCCGTTACCGCTGCGAATGCAAGCAAAATTCCAAGCAGGACCTCATTCAGACGCTGCTCTACACGCTTGGAAGCAAAGATTTTATGGAGGCCCAGGTAAGGGAATATTCACAGCAAGATTTGCGCTTCCTGAATGCGCTGCTGTTTGACGAAAGAAGCTATCTTACACTAGAGGATTTGCTTGCCGCAGCAAGGTCGGCGTCATTCGATACTCCGGCCGGACAGAACGGAGGCTACCGCGATACCGTGGCCCGGTTCAAGAACGGAGGCTGGCTCTTTAACGGAACTTCCCAGCAATCCAGGTACTTGTTTCAAGTTCCGAAGGACTTGAAAGAACGTTTCCGGGAACGGATGGCGGCACGGCTTAAGGAGGGAGTGGAGCCTGGCGGAGAGCCCGATTTGTACAGGGAGGAGGGCGACCTCGCCGCAGCAGATTTGCAAGCGGTCCTGCGCTTTGTAGGGCAAGACGAGCCGGAGCTGAATCTGGAAGGAGCCATGTATAGAAGGTGCCAGCAGATGCTGATGAACAGCCTGCATATCCCCGAACCGCTTCTAACGAAAGGCGGCTGGCGCTTCGGGTACGGCAGAGCCTGCGAGCATTATCCGCCAAGGCTGGCCCTCCTGTACGACTTTGCCCGCCATCGGCGGTGGATTGCAGAGGATGGGCAGCGGCTTAGATTGACGAGTACGGGCGTGGCGGTTTTGGAAGAAGCAAAATACGAATCACTGATGCAGATTTTCTCCTTTTGGTTAAGACTTTATAAAGGCGCTATTCCAAACCTTCCATCACTCGTATACTGGATTGGCGTGTGCGCGGACGAATGGGTGACGGTTAAATCTTTGGAACATGCGCTGGGCTGGCTGATCAAGCCGTTCTATTACGATGATGCCGGTTCAATTCTGGAAAAACGCATTCTGCGTATGATGCTGCATCTGGGAATGCTGCGCGCGGGCGAAGCGGCTTCAGGCCCCGTCGTTAAAATGACGAATTGGGGAATGGAAATGGCGCAATCCAAACAGCTGCTCCTGTAGAGAGCAGAGGAGCTTTGCAAGGCCGCATCACCGAGGGAGCAAGACTTCCCATTGATGCTAAACTAAAGGGGGAAAGTGCTTGCGGATTGCGTATGGGACCTACATACCGCAGCTTCATCCGTCCATCTATATGGCTATAGGAGCAAAACTCATAGGTGATGTAAAATTGCGCAGCATAGGCAGAGGAACATTAATCGGAATGGGCGCCATTTTCGTTGAACAGAGCAGAGATTGGTGAATATGCTTTAGTAGGAGCCGGTTAAATTGTAACCGAAAACAAAAAATTCCCCTACACTCTTTCCCTCGGATCTCCGGCCAGGGCCGTACGGGAAAGAACATGGAACAACATAAACAGCGGAGGTGTATTCGAATGGACAAAATGAAGGCAACCTATGAAGTGATGTTAGGGCTCGCGGCAGAAATGGTGTGGGACGAAGCGCTGCGCAAGCGCCGGTGCGCCATCTTGTACCGTGAGATTGACACGGCGCTGGCGACCGGTGACGAGGTTGCATTTCGAAACCTGACAGAAGAACTGAAAAGTTTGGCATAGAAGAGATGCGCTTCGCGGCGCACCTCTTTTTTTGCGGAAATCAAATAACGGCGAGAGGCGGCGGCAGGATGAAATTCAGCGACTTCGACAGAAGCAGTTGGGAAGAGAACGGAAAATATTATGATACCTGTCTCATTCCATATACAGGATTAACCGGTAAAGAATCGCCTCCCCAAACGGCCGACCGGCTTGGGCAGCTCCGGGATGCTATTTATCTCGTGGAACGTCCTTTCAAGGGAC
This sequence comes from Paenibacillus sabinae T27, assembly GCF_000612505.1. NCBI lineage: Bacteria > Bacillati > Bacillota > Bacilli > Caryophanales > Paenibacillaceae > Paenibacillus > Paenibacillus sabinae. Next base: position 3,440,846 of record NZ_CP004078.1, on the reverse strand, counting down.
GGATCGTTGTATACCCCGCAGTACAATATAATGAAAATGAGAAATTTGGTATTATAAATGAAATATGTCACAATATCAAATCCAATAATTTCCGGTATGTCGTCGTGCTGGACGGGGTGGGAAATCTTTTGCAGGAAACTATTTTTGAAAGCGATTTAATCATTGCCGTTAAGGACTTTTTCGGGGATAATAAAGATAAGGCTATAGCGCTTTCCATACAAAAAATCCAGCAGATGTGGCAAGAAAATATGAGCTGAAAATGTGACGGAAAGTCGACAATAGGTTTGAAGTTGAACGGTTGTCGATTCGTCAGACGATTTTATTGACGGTTATGGACCGCTGAGCTATGATTAGGTTGAATGGATATAAATGTGATTTTTATCATTGTAAACGTATTAATTGTTCTTTCAAGCGCTTTCCCAAATCCGATCAAGGGGGGTAAACGCAGATATGAGCAGCCATGACGAGCACCAGAATCATCCGAACAATAAGCCGCCCGGGCGTAAAGAAATGTCCCGCAGACAGTTTTTAACCTACACCCTCGGAGGAGCCTCCGCTTTTATGGGTGTGGGAGCCGTTCTTCCGATGATCCGTTTCGCCGTGGACCCTATACTACATAAGAAGGGCGAGGGAGAGTTTATCAAAGTCGCGGAAGAATCCAAAATCACGGGCGAGCCGCAGGAATTCCATTTTGAGCTCAAACAGCAGGACGGATGGTATGCCAGTACGGCGACGCTGACGGCATGGATCCGCAAAAACGAGCGAGGAGAAATTTATGCGCTTTCACCGATCTGTAAGCACTTGGGCTGCACGGTCGGATGGAACAATAACAAGGCTACGCCCAATGAATTTCACTGCCCATGTCATGGCGCACGTTACACCAAGGCGGGTAAGAATCTGGCCGTAGCGCCGAAGCCGCTCGATCAGTACAAGACGAAAATTGAGAATGGCTGGGTATACCTGGGCGATATTGTGCCCAATACCGAGGCCGCCAAGGAGGCGTAACCGCCGATGTTTAAAAATGTCTATAACTGGATTGACGAACGTTTGGACATTACACCCATCTGGAGGGATGTCGCCGATCACGAGGTGCCTGAGCATGTCAACCCGGCCCATCATTTTTCCGCATTCGTCTACTGCTTCGGCGGACTGACCTTTTTCATTACCGTCATTCAAATTCTGTCCGGCATGTTTCTGACCATGTATTACGTTCCCGATATTATCAACGCTTACGCCAGCGTCGAATATTTGCAGACCAAGGTCGCCTTTGGACAAATCGTCCGGGGCATGCACCACTGGGGTGCCAGTCTCGTTATCGTCATGATGTTCCTGCACACAATGCGGGTCTTTTTTACAGGCTCTTATAAGGCGCCCAGGGAGATGAACTGGGTAGTCGGGATGCTTATATTTTTCGTGATGCTTGGACTGGGACTTACCGGGTATTTGCTGCCTTGGGACAATAAATCGTATTTCGCCACAAAAGTCACGCTGGAAATCGCCAACTCCGTGCCCGTGCTGGGTCCGGTGCTCAAGGAGCTGATGCAGGGCGGCAATATTGTCGGAGCCGAGACGCTGACGAGATTTTTCGCCCTTCATGTATTCTTCCTCCCGGCGGTGCTGCTTATTCTGCTCGTGGGACATTTCGTCATGATCCGCAGACAAGGCATTTCGGGCCCGCTGTAACGGCATTCGAAGGAGAGGAGGACATAAGGTGGCACATAAAGACAGCTCCAAGGAAAAAATTGTCTTTGTCGGCGATTCCAGGGTCAGGCGGGGAAACGGCTTTATCGCTCCTCCGGACTATTCCGCCTATCCCGGGAAATCGGAGGCGTTCATCCCGAACTTCCTGCTCAAAGAATGGATGGTCGGCGTTGTCGTGCTGGTCGGGATTCTCGTGCTGACGATTTCGGAGCCTGCGCCCCTTGGCTTTCCCGCCAATCCCGGCGCGACGGTGATCCCGGTCCCGGACTGGTATTTTCTGTTTCTGTACCAATACCTGAAGCTTCCTTATGCCTCGGGTGATTATATCGTTCTAGGCACGATGGGCGTTACGGGCGTTGCTTTCGGCTCCCTGCTGCTGGCTCCATTTCTGGATACAGGCAGGGAACGCAGGTTCTACCGCAGACCGATTGCTTCGTCGCTGATGTTTCTGTCCCTGGCCTCCATCATCTATCTGACGAACTCGGCGTGGACGGAGTATAAGCATGAAATGGCGGCCACGGGCCAGGTGCCCGAAGATGTGCAGCGTGAGGAGAAGGCGGCCGAGAATCGGGCCAAGGGACTGCCGACAAGCAGCGCCGTACAGGCAAAAGAGGTAGCGATCGTAGACAAGGAAGATCCCGCCATGGCTGTCTATCAGAAGGCCGGCTGCGTGGCCTGCCATGCCGCCGACATGAAGGGAGCAGCTGGACCGTCGCTGCGCGGCGTCGGTGACAAGCATGACAAGGCGGGCATTTTAAAGATTATCAAGGAAGGGTACAATAACAAGATGCCCCCCATGTACGACACCGCCATCAATGCCGGGTTGACCGACAAGGATATTGATCAGCTGGCGGAATGGCTTGCGAAACAAAAAACCGAACAGTAAAATAGAGGAAAAAAAGCATAACCTGATCGAATCATACGGTCAGGTTTTTGCATGCTTTGGGGGAGGCCTGTCGTGTCGAGAGTCGGTAGGGTAGTGGACAAACTGTTTAACAACCGGGGAATGATCTGGCTGCTGCTTGCGGTCAATATTCCGGGAACCATTTATGGATACATATGGTATGGGAATCAATTGGCTTATACGGCCTCCCATTACCCGGGGTGGCTGCTGCCGTTTGTGCCCGACAGCCCGACGGCAAGCCTATTCTTTACACTGGCGCTGATCTTCATGCTATATCCGCCCAAGACGGTGGCAGGAGTTACGACAAGAGCGTTGATCGAAGCGTTGGCGGTAGTTACATCCGTCAAATACGGCATTTGGGCGGTCTCCATTATTGTAGCCGGCGGCTACCAGGGCGGGCCGGTTGATTGGCAGGACTGGATGCTGATGATTTCACACACCGGAATGGCGGTAGAGGCGCTGCTGTACGCCCGGTACTTTATTTGCCGGAAAATGATTCCGGTTGCGCTCCTGTGGACTTTGCTAAATGATACCGTCGATTATTCCTACGGTGTATATCCTTGGCTTCCCGCCACGCTCGAGGACGATGTGCTGCAGATTCAGCTATTCACCATTGGCCTGACCTTAATCAGCTCCTTGGCCGCCTGGCTCGCTTCGAGGGATGTCCGGCTGCGGCGTCAGCGCACGGAGCGATAAGACGATGTTCTAACCCTTGTCCCTGCGCATACACATAAGGCAGGAGGGATGTCTCATGCTGCGCGGGAGGTATTGGGTGATGATGACGCTGCTCGCCTTGGTCTGCACGGCGGCAGCCGGATGGGATAGTGCAGGCGCCGCAGGCTATAACGAGGTTCTTCTGCCTGTGAGCAGATCGGTATCCGGTATGGCGGGTACGCCGGCGGAACCGACGCAGCCGCCTATTGCGGCCAAAGCAAGCGCGCTGCAGCTGGAGAAGCAGGCGGAGGCGCTGTACGGTTACGTTACGGAAGGCAATATCAACAAAACAAGGGAAACAATCGATGCGATTTCCCGGCTGTTCGTCGCGTCTTCTTTTGAAGGACTTACATCCGTTGAAGGAGTAAATGCGCTCTCCGGAGCGATTCTGGACATGAAAGCCGCCGCTTCGGCGGTCAAGCTCCAGCCGGAGCGGTGGGAGACGGCCGCGGCAAGGCTCCGTCTGGCCGCCAACAGTCTGACCCATCCCGGTCAGCCGATGTGGCTTCAATATTACAAGCTCATCCGAGAGGATCTGAACGATATGGAACGCAGCGCGGCCGGCAGCGATCAGGCGGGCTGGAGAACGGCGGTTTCCCGTCTGCAGGAGCGTTACGATACGATTCGGCCAGCGGTCATTATTGCCCGTAAGCCGGAAGAGGTCAACCGGTTTGATGCATGGCTCTCCTATGCTTCCGGGCTGGCGTCGGCTGCTCGTCCCCCGGGCAGGGAGGAGCTTATGGACGCTGTCTCGAACGGCCGGGAGGCCGCAAGGGTGATGTTCGGGAAAGAGAAGGATGAGCCGACCCTGTCTCTCCCTCTGGGTCCGAGGGAGTACGGCCCGGCCGGGTGGCTCGGAGCGGGATTTATTCTCGCGGCGCTGGCCTATACCGGATACAGAAAATATAGGGGAGAGAAAAGCCGCTGGAATCCGTACTGAATGAGCGGCGTTGAAGAGACGGCTTCGTTATTTCAATAGGCGCCAGAAGTGAGCGCACCATTCGAAAAAAAGCGGGACAGGGCGAGGATTCTTCCACGACCTGTCCCGCTGATTTTGTTAAAGGGTATAACCGCTCGAGAGCTTCATATTTCCCGAAAGCCTTCCCCCTGAACGTCGTGCACATCGCTGATAATGACGAACGCCCGGGGGTCGACCGATTTGACCAACTGGCTGAGCCGCCGGATTTCCTGTCGGGAAACAACGCAGTAGACAGTATGCTTGGCCTGCTTCGAATAGGCGCCGATCGAGGGGATCAAAGTGACGCCCCGCTCCAGGTCCCTGGTGATCAGCTCTGCGATTTCCTGCCCGAAGTCGCTAATAATTGTAAAAGCCTTGGCGGCATACGCGCCTTCCTGGATAAAATCGATCACGCGGGAAGAAATAAAAACGGCAACCAGCGTATACAAAATTTTCTCTCTTGGGATATAGAGCAGGGAAGAGCCGATAATAACAACATCGATCACCAGAATGACCTGTCCCATGCTCCAGCCGAAACGCCGGCCGCATATGCGGGCCACGATATCGACGCCGCCGGTCGTGCCGCCGAACCGGAATACGAGGCCCAGACCAAGGCCCAGCGTAACGCCTGCGTAGAGGGAGGCAAGAATAAAATCATGCTCCGTCTGGAAGGGCTCCACCCACCCAAGCGCGATCATCCGCTCGAATACCCACAGGAAGAAGGACAGTGATCCGATGCCGACACCGGTGTAGATGATTTGACGGCCGCCAAGCTCTTTCCAGCCAAGCAGGAACAGCGGAAGGTTAAGCAGGAGCGTGGTCAGAAACACCGGAATGCCGAAGCCGTAATTCAGGAGAATGGTGATCCCGGTTACGCCGCCTTCCATAAGCTGATTGGGAATAATGAAGTAGAGCAGTCCAAAAGCGTACACCGCGGTCCCGAGCATAATCGGAGCGACCGTCTTGATGATTGAACTCAATTTTGCAGTATTCATGGAATCCTCCGTGAAGCCGTGATAACGGCAGTTTTTCTCCGCCAGCATGAAAGTATACCTATATAACAATCGCAAGGCGAGCAAAAAAGATTTGTCTTCAAAACGTCTTTACGATAACATAGGGGCAAACGAAAAGGCAATATGCGGCAGATCGAAAGGAGAGACGCCGGAATATGGAGAAAAGTCTCGCCGAAATACAGCGGGAAGTGGACGCTTACATTTCCCAGTTCAAGGAAGGCTACTTCAGTCCGTTATCGATGCTTGCGCGCATGTCCGAGGAAGTGGGGGAACTGGCCCGCGAAGTCAATCATTCTTATGGAGAGAAGCCGAAAAAGGCCGACGAGCCCGAAAATTCGATTGAGCTCGAGCTGGGCGATATCCTCTTCATCACCGTATGCTTCGCGAACTCTCTCGGAATCGACTTGACCGAAGCCATGGACAAGGTCATGCGCAAATTCAACACCCGCGACGCGGACCGCTGGACGAAAAAAAACACCGATTAGGCGCCGCCGCATATGATGAATCATATGACGGAGGGTGGTACGTATGAGTCCCGGTGATTATGTGAAGGAAGCGTACCGCTGTATATTGCGAAGCGATTTCGAAGAAGCGATACAATGCTTCGAAGCGGCGATTGCGGCCGACCCGAATGATCCGGAAGTCCGGTATCGCTGTTCAATCACTTACGCGCGCAGCGGTAAGCTCGAAAAAGCGGTCGAACATGCCAAGGCCGCGGTGAAGCTTGACGGCACCAAGACGGATTACAGACTGCATTTGCAGCATTTGCAGGCCATGCTGCACGTACAGGAAGCCAAACGGCTGCTGGAGGACGATATAAACGCCAGGAATAACCCATACCGGCCGATTACCTTGCTCAAAGAAGCGGTAAAGCTCGATCCGCTCTACGGGGACGCTTACGTATGGCTGGCCATTGCTTACAGCAGAATGAACGAGCATTTATCGGCAATTGCAGCGATGAAGGAAGTGATCGCGCTGCACCCGGACGATAACGGGTTAAAAGAATTAATGAAGGATCTGCAGAAATCGCTGCTAAAGTACATGCAGTAATCAACAGATGAAGAAAGCGGGGGTCAGAACGTACATGAATAATAAAATCAGAGTCGTTGTTTCGGGAGCGGGCGGCCGGATGGGCAGAGAAGTCGTCAAGCTGGTTCTTCAGGATGAAGATCTGACACTTGCGGCCGCTGTGGACCGTTCGCTGCATGACATTGACGCGGGGCGGCTGGTAGGCCTGCCTGAAGCGGGAGTGACGGTTACCGGGGACCTCGAAGCCGCTTTGGCGGCGGGCGACGCGGACGTGCTCGTCGATTTCACGACGCCTCAATCGGCTTATGCCAATACGGCGTTGTCCATCAAATACGGGGTAAGACCGGTTATCGGAACGACCGGATTTACTCCGGAGCAGATAGAAGAACTGGACAAGCAGTGCCAGGATCAGGGAATCGGCGGCCTGATCGCCCCGAATTTCTCAATCGGGGCCATTCTGATGATGAAGTTTGCCGCCCAGGCGGCAAAATACTTTCCTCATCTTGAGATTATTGAGTATCATGGAGATCAGAAGCTGGATGCTCCTTCCGGCACGTCGATCAAGACGGCCGAGATGATTGCCGAGGCGCGGGAAGAACTGCGTCAGGGCAACCCGCAGGAAGAGGAAGTGATTGAAGGCGCCCGCGGAGGCTATTATAACGGGTTCCGGATTCACAGCGTCCGGCTTCCGGGCGTTTTTGCACAGCAGGAGGTCGTGTTCGGCAGCTTCGGCCAGACGCTGAAGATCCGCCACGATTCCTACGAGCGTGCGGGATATATGCCCGGGGTGAAGCTGGGCATCGAGAAGGTTATGGGTTACACGGGTTTGATTTACGGATTTGACCACTTTATCGAATAGACAGGGGAGAAACCGATGAAGATTGCATTTATTGCGCATGACCGCAAGAAAGATGAAATGGTTAATTTTGTAACAGCATATGAGCATGTGTTCCAGGGACATGAAATGTACTCGACCGGCACGACCGGGCAGAGAATTATGGAAGCGACCCAGCTTAAAATTAATCGCTTTATGTCGGGTCCGCTCGGCGGCGACCAGCAGATCGGCGCGCTTGTTGCGCAGGACGAGCTGGACCTTATTATCTTCCTTCGGGACCCACTGATGGCCCAGCCGCATGAACCGGATATCTCCGCTCTGCTGCGGCTGTGCGATGTGTACGGTATTCCGGTGGCAACCAACATCGCAACCGCGGAAATCCTGGTCAAAGCGATCGACCGCGGCGATTTCGCCTGGCGGGATCTGGTACACAAGTACAAGCCGGGAGTCGACGAATGAAGCTCGACATCCTTGTGTTCGGCGCCCATGCCGACGACGCGGAGATCGGCATGGCCGGTACGATTGCGAAGCATACGGCAGCCGGACTTAAGGTCGGGCTTTGCGACCTGACCGCCGCAGAAATGTCCTCCAATGGCACGCCCAAGATCCGCAAAGAGGAAGCCGCTCGGGCCGCCTCTGCGCTCGGCGTATCATCGCGCACCAACTTGGGCCTTCCCGACAGGGGACTGCGCCTGACCGAAGACCAGATTTGGGCTGTGACGGCGGAAATCCGCCGCTCCTCGCCCGATATCGTGTTCGCTCCCTACTGGGAAGACCGCCATCCCGACCATGTCGCCTGCGGCACGCTTGTGGAAGAGGCGGTTTTTAATGCGAAGCTTCGGCGGTATATGCCGGCGCTGAAGGCGGTTCCGGCTCCGCAGCTCTATTTTTACTTCATTAATGATTTGGGGCGTACGGATCTTGTTGTCGATGTGTCCGAAACTTACCAAGCGAAGGAATCAGCTCTATCCGCTTACCGCTCCCAGTTTCAAAAGACACCGGGCGAGGATGTCGTAGCGACGCCGCTCAACGACGGTTATATCGAACGGGTCCGCTCCAGAGATATGCTGCTCGGTCAGCGGAGAGGATTTTCTTTGGCCGAGGGCTTCGCTACCAAAGTTCCTTATGCGGTAGATTGGTTCAAAAGAAAGAAACAGTGACGGAGGCGCCCGCAAACAGCGGATAAGCGCTGACCAATCAGTCAATAAATAAAGGAGACGGACATATGGACCGGTTGTTGAAAATAGGCATTACCTGTTATCCGTCTCTAGGCGGCTCCGGTGTAGTGGCTACGGAGCTGGGAAAGCTGCTGGCCGAAAAAGGTCATGAGGTTCATTTCATTACGCACAGCATTCCGTTCCGTTTGGGGACGTTTCAGAAAAATATTTTTTATCACGAGGTTGAGGTCAACGACTATTATGTATTCCGTTACCCGCCTTATGATCTTGCTCTGGCGACCAAAATGGCCCAGGTAGCCAAGATGGAGAAACTGGATCTTCTTCATGTGCATTATGCGGTTCCCCATGCCGTCTGTGCTTTTCTTGCGAAGCAGATGGTTGGCGGCGACGGGGTCAAGGTGGTCACAACGCTCCACGGCACGGATATTACGGTGCTGGGCCAGGACGAATCGCTCAGGGATCTGATCCGGCTCGGTATCAATGAGAGCGACGCGGTGACAGCGGTATCGCAGGACCTGATCAATGAGACGCGGCGGGTGCTGGATATTTCAAGGGAGATCGACCTGACCTACAATTTTGTGGATAAAAGAGTCTATTATCCCCGGGACGTTTCCGACCTGCGTGGGGATTTTGCGTCCCCGGATGAAAAAATATTGATGCACATCTCCAATTTTCGTCCGGTCAAGCGAGTCGGGGATGTGGTGGATATCTTCGACAAGGTGGCAAAGAAGATTCCTTCCCGTCTCCTGCTTGTGGGCGAGGGCCCGGAGCTCCCGAAGATTCAGGCCAAGATCGCGGAAATGGGTCTGGAGGACAAGGTGCGGTTTCTCGGGAAGCAGGATGAGATCGCCCAGGTCATATCGCTTGCGGATGTGCTCTTGCTTCCTTCGGAAAAAGAGAGCTTCGGACTGGTCGCTTTGGAAGCGATGGCCTGTGGCGTGCCGACGATCGGCTCGCAGGCCGGGGGCATACCAGAACTGGTGCTGCATGGCGAAACCGGATTTCTGGCGCCGATCGGCGATACGGCCGCCATGGCGGAATATGCCGTCCGTCTGCTGACCGACGAGGCTCTGGCCCGTAATATCCGCAAAGCCTGTCTGGAGCGCGCGCGAGAGGATTTCTGCAACGACGCTATTACGGATCAATACGAAAGCATTTATTACCGTGTGCTGGACCGCAAGACCGCGAACACGGTCTGCTAAAGATTGGAGCTTGAGTGATGATGAACTGGAAGATGGCCGATCCCCTGATGGCCGAGGCTGCGGGCCGGATCATGGTCCGCCTAACCGAAGCGGGACATGAAGCGTACTGGGTCGGGGGCTGTATACGCGACGAGCTGCTCGGGCGTCCAGTTAACGACATGGACATTACGACCTCGGCCCGGCCGGAATCGGTCATGTCGCTCTTTCCAAAATGTGTGCCTACCGGCCTCCAGCATGGGACCGTTACCGTACTGGAGGCTGGTTTCCCGTTTGAAGTGACGACCTATCGGACCGAGAGCGGCTACGCCGATCACCGCCGTCCGGAGACCGTTGTCTTCGTGAAGGATGTCAAAGAGGATCTTCGCCGCCGAGATTTTACGATCAATGCGATCTGCATGGGTCTTGACGGAGCGCTGATCGACCCGTTCGGCGGAGCGGAGGACCTTCGCGGCCGGCTGATCCGCTGCGTCGGCACCGCGGAGGAGCGCTTTGACGAAGACGCCCTCCGTATGCTCCGCTGCGTGCGGTTCGCGTCCACGCTGGACTTCCGCGTCGCGAAGAATACGTGGCGCGGTCTCCTGCGCCGCCGGGACGGGCTGGCGCATATTGCCGTGGAGCGCGTCTTTGCTGAGCTGACGCGCATCGTGGAAGGCCCCAGGCCCTTCAGCGGCCTGGGGATGCTTGCGCGCAGCGGACTGCTGGCGCGCGGAAAAGCCCCGTTCCCCTGGACGGGCGAACAACTGGCGGCCGCTGCCGCCAGTCTCGCCCCCATAGGGGAACTGGAGAGCGCCCTCCTGCGGTGGGCGCTGCTCCTCCATGCCCTGGGCACCCCGGCCGGTGAGGCCGAGGGGGTGCTGCGGGCATGGACGTTCCCGGGGGCGACGCGGCGCGGCGTCGCCCAGGTGCTGCGGTTCCGCGAGGCGTGGACCGCAGCGGCGGAGGCGGGGCCGGAGGATGGCCCCGCGGACTTCCGGCGGCGGTTCCTCGCCGCCGTGCTGGCCTTCGGCGCGGACGCCGCCGAAGGGTGGCTGACGCTGCTGGCCGCCCTGCCCGGCGGCGGCCCGGGCGCCGGGCTCGTCCCGATGGCCCGGCGGTGGCTGCGCAAGATGCCCGTACGTGGGCTGGCCGATCTGGCCGTGACGGGCGGGGATTTGGCAGCCGCTCTGAACAAGCGTCCGGGCCCGTGGCTGGGGCAGCTGCTTCAGCAGCTGCTGCTGGCCGCGGCAGCGGGTGACGGTCCAACGACAGGGCGGCCCTGATTACGATAGCGAAAAGGATGAATCAACATGAGCACGAAGAAGATGCGGGCCGCTGAAGCAGACGGCCTGCGGGACCCGGATTGGGCCGGTAGGCTGCACCGTATGGATACGGTGGTCTCGACCCAGGAGGAGGCGAAGCGGCTGGCGGAGAGCGGCGCGCCGGAAGGAACGGCCGTCATGGCCGAGGAGCAGACCGGCGGACGGGGACGTATGGGCCGGAAATGGCATTCCCCCAAAGGCAAGGGCATCTGGATGAGCGTCGTCTTGCGACCGTCCATTCCGCTGCAATCCACGCCTCAACTGACGCTGCTGGCAGGCGTTGCGGTCTGCACGGCTATCCGGAAGATAACCGGAGTTGAAGCCGGCATTAAATGGCCCAACGATCTTCTGGCCGGCGGGCGGAAGGTGTGCGGCATTTTGATTGAATCGAATGTCGGGCCGGGAGGCCTTCAATATGCAATTGCCGGGATCGGTATCAGCGCGAATCTGTCGGAGGAAGACTATCCGGCGGAGCTTAAGGAAATAGCGACCTCGCTGCTGATCGAAGGCGGAGTGCCGGTTGACAGAGTGAAGCTGGCCGAAGAAGTGCTGCGGGAGCTGAAAACCCACTACGAATTGTACCTGGAGCAGGGATTTGGACCGATTGCCCGTTTATGGGAGGAACAGTCAGTTACTCTGGGCCGGAGGATTGGCCGGAGGACCCAACAGGGCTGGCTTGAAGGCACGGCAATCGGACTAGGCGAAGATGGCGAATTGCTGCTTCGGGATGATAACGGGATGGTGACGAGTGTCTGTTCCGGCGAAATTGTCCTTATTTAGACAAAGGATTCCATTCCTTGTCATATTTTTATCGTGTATTTATGCGGTGAATTTGTTATACTGTTCGCAAGAGGCGGTATCGGTTAGACGAACTGCACTCCCCGAAATGATGAGACGGAATGCCTCTTTCTTATGAGGAAGGCGCAGGAAGTTTCTTCTTGTAACTGTAGTGACGGTTACGTTGGATTCTGCTCTGAGCCGCAAGGACCGAGACAGAAGGGACGATCGCGAGTGACTCTTTTTTGCCCTTCGGACCTTTTTAGCGGATACGCTAAAAGGTTTTTTTGTTTGCGCTGATAGAGGCGCGGGGACTCGCAAAAGGGGAAAAGGGAATGGCTGAGAAACAGGCACTGAATATTGTGAAAATGAAAAAAATGAAGGCGGAAGGCGTGCCGCTGAGCATGCTGACGGCGTATGACTATCCTTCGGCCCGTCTGGCTGAAGAAGCCGGCGTCGACATGATCCTCGTCGGCGATTCGCTCGGCAACGTTGTTCTCGGATATGATTCGACGCTGCCTGTAACGATCGACGATATGGTCTATCATACGCGGGCGGTTGCAAGGGGAGCGGAGCATACCTTCATTGTGGCGGATCTGCCGTTTATGACATATCACGGCAGCATTGACGAAAGTCTGCGCAACGTGCGCCGGCTGATGCAGGAAGGACATGCTCATGCGGTTAAGATGGAAGGCGGGCTCGAAATTTGCGGAACCGTGTCAACCATCGTCTCTGCGGGCGTGCCGGTGCTGGGCCATATCGGCTTGACGCCGCAATCGGTGAATACGATCGGCGGGTACCGGGTGCAGGGCAAGGACGCCAGGGACGCCCAGCGGCTGATGGACGAGGCGAAGGCGCTGGAGAAGGCGGGCGCGTTCGGTATTGTACTGGAGCTGGTGACTGAGGAAGTGGCGGAGGCCATCACACGGGAGCTTTCCATACCGACGATCGGAATCGGTGCGGGCCGTTATTGCGACGGGCAGGTGCTCGTGTACCATGATGTGCTTAAATATGCTTCGCCATACAGGGAGAAGCGTTTTGTGAAGACATACGCTGATGTGGGCGGCATCATCCGCGAAGCGCTCGGCGAGTATGTCAAGGACGTCAAACAGCGTGCCTTCCCAGCCGCAAATCACGCGTTCGGCGCGGATGAAGGTGTGCTGGAATCACTGTACGGCGCTGCCGGAAAAGGAGCGAGATCATAATGAGAGTCGTTAGAACGGTAGAACAGCTTCGGGAGGCCGTCGGATTTATGCGGGGTGCGGGCCAAGGCCCCGTCGGACTTGTGCCTACGATGGGCTATCTGCACGATGGTCACGCCAGTCTGCTGCGCCGTGCGGGCGAAATGTGCGGTACGGTAGTCATGAGCATCTTTGTCAATCCGATTCAATTCGGACCGAATGAGGATTTCGAGGCCTATCCGCGCGACGAGCGGCGGGATCTGGAGCTCGCGGAACGCGAAGGCGCGGATATTGTATTTATTCCGGCGGTGGAGGAAATGTATCCTCGGGAAATCCGCAGCAAAATCGTAGTCTCGTCACTTACGACGAGATTATGCGGCGCCTCGCGTCCGGGCCATTTTGACGGAGTGACGACGGTGGTTGCCAAGCTGTTCAATATGGTTCAGCCCGACTATGCCTATTTTGGACTGAAGGACGCTCAGCAGGTGGCGGTGCTTCGGCAGATGGTCGACGATTTGAACATGAATGTGAAGATTGTTCCCTGTCCCATCGTACGCGAAGCAGACGGACTTGCGCTCAGCTCCCGTAACGTCTATTTATCGGCTGAAGAGCGCCTACAAGCGCTGGTGCTGTCCCGTTCGCTTCGGGAAGCTCACAGTGCGGTGGAAGAAGGCCGCGCCGCTACGACCGATGAAGTGCGGGAGCTGTTGAAATCCACTATTTCAAGCTCACCGCTTGCCGATATTGATTACGCGGAGATCCTGACCTTTCCGCAGCTTGAACCGCTGGAAGGGAATTTTCCGCTCGTAGAGACCGATGGAGAGATTATCATGGCGCTGGCGGTCCGGTTCGGCCGCACCCGTCTGATCGACAATATGATCTTTACGCCGAAGGAGGTCGCAGCCCTTGTTTAGACATATGATGAAATCCAAAATTCACCGGGCGACGGTAACCGAAGCCAATTTGAACTACGTCGGCAGCATTACGATCGATGAGGATCTGATGGAAGCCGCCGATCTGCTGGAGAACGAAAAGGTGCAGATTGTGGACAACAACAACGGTTCGCGTCTGGAGACTTATGTTATACCGGGCCCGCGCGGCAGCGGCGTCATTTGTCTGAACGGTGCAGCGGCAAGACTTGTGCAGCCCGGCGATACGGTCATTATTATTTCCTATGCGATGCTTTCCCATGAAGAGCTTGGGCATCACAAGCCGACGGTCGTTTTTGTGGATGAGAACAATCGTCCGGTCAAGCTTGATAATAAGGAGCTTCACGCGACGATTGCCTGATCCCGGCATAACGGGAGGGCATGCAATCACTGCCACGCATGAAAGAGCGTCCTCAGGCGAACAATGAATTCAGGCAAGCTGCACTGATCTCATTGTTCCTAAAGGAGGGATGGCTCCCGTGTTTCAACAGATGTTTGCCGAAATGAACGTGATGCTTTCCGATATCGCCAAACAATGGCCAGGAGCCCAGGGCATCCGGCGGCAAGAGCTGCTAAGCAAATACCGGATGCTCCGCAAGCTCAGCGATGAAGCGCTGGACGAATGGCTTGCTTTTGCGGAGGCGCTCAGTATGTTCCGTCAACATACGGATCTTTCCGAGGAGACGGAGACAGAGCCAGCCGGAAGTGAAGCACCTGGGATTGAGATGGAGAATTTTGCGCGCGGCCAGGGATATTACAAGCTGCTGATGTATCCGAAATGCATCGAACAGTTCAGTACCGTTATCCTTCATTATCCCGACAACCTTGCGGCCCGGCTGTATCTTGCGATGTCCCATCTCCATCTGGGCAAAGCAGGCGAGGCTTGGGAACATTTGGAACACATGCTGCCCCTCGTTCAGAGCCGTAAGCTTAAAGCGCATCTCTATAACGCCATGGGCTGCATTGCCGCCGCTGGCCGGCGGTTTGGGGAAGCCAAGGAGCTGTTCAATCTAGCGCTGAAATATGATCCGTCGTTTCAGGAACCGGGCCTCAATCTGGAGATTTGCCGGCGTGGCAGAGGTGAGCTGCAGATCGGAAGTGAGCTGGCTTCTCTGCTTTAAATCTTGCGGTTATTTTTTGGAGCGATGCAACTGCTGCTTGCGGCAGGGTGCATCGCCTTTTTTCGCAACTTCTGTTATGCTGATAGGTAGTATCAAAATGAAAGGGTTTAAACATCATGAAATTTGCCGTGCTTGATTTTGAAACAACAGGAACCCAGTCCGTAGGTGAAATTATTCAGGTCGGACTTGCCATTATAGAAGAAGACCGGTCCATTTCGCGTGTATACGGTTCCTACGTCAAGCCCGGAGGACCGATACCCCCTTTTATTACCGGTCTGACCGGCATTACCGACAACGACGTGCAGGACGCGCCCGAGCTTGAAGAAATGATGATGGAACTGGTGCCCCTGCTGAATGATGTTGTGCTCGTCGGACATAATGTCGCTTTCGATTTTCATTTTCTGCAGAATGCACTGGACCGCTGCGGATATTTGCCGTTTCAGGGCCGAATTCTCGATACGATCGATTTTCTGAAAATCTGTTTTCCGTCGCTCACTTCTTACCAGCTTGGAGCCGTCAGCTCCCATTTCGGCATTGTCCACGAGCGTCCGCATCAGGCGGATAGCGACGCGCTTGCTACCGCGCATGTGCTGCTGAAATGTCTGGATGAGCTGTACAGCCTGCCTTTGCTTACAGCGCAGCGACTGACGGAGCTGTTTGCGGGAGAAGACAGCGATATGAGCTGGTTCTTTGACGGTCTGCTGGGCGAACGTGAAATGGAATCGTTTCAGCCGGAGAGCGAGCTTCAATTCTACCGTCAGCTAGCACTCGCCGCAGGCGATTGGACGGATCTTCCCCCACCACGAGAGGACGGCGACAATCCGGCGGAGCAGCTGTCTTTTGAAGACTATATGGAAGAGGTTCTCAAGCGGCTGCGGAGCATCCTGCCCCAATACGAAAGCCGGCAGGCACAGGAGATCATGTTCGCCGAAGTGATTCAGGCGTTGGAACAAGAGAAGCATTTGCTGATCGAGGCGGGCACGGGAACCGGCAAGTCGCTTGGTTATTTGCTGCCGGCGATTTACCAGAGCGTCCGCACCGGTCAAAAAGTAATGGTCAGCACTCATACGATTAATCTTCAGGATCAGCTTCGCGAACGGGATATTCCATTATTAACCGAGACCGTACCTTTTCCGTTCAAGGCGGCGGTGTTTAAAGGCAGAGGACACTATTTGTGTCTGCGTAAATTTGAACATAAAATTAATAAGAAAGATTTCGTCTCGCCAAGGGAGGATACGCTGACCGCCGCGCAGATGATCGTGTGGCTCACCCAGACCGAATCGGGCGACGACGAAGAGCTGAACATGAGCAGCCGGGGAGGCGACTTCTGGGAAACAGTGGCGAGCGATACCGACTCCTGTCTTGGGCGTGCATGTCCCTGGTTCCGAAAATGCTACTATCATCGCGCGAAGCATGAAGCGGGAAACGCGGATGTGGTCATTACTAATCACTCCAAGCTGTTTGCCGACGTCAAAGCGGGTCATCAGCTGCTTCCTGCCTATGAATATCTGGTGATCGACGAGGCGCATCAGCTGGAGGAAGTGGCAGGGAAGCATCTGGGCATGAATATGAAGCATTTCACGGTGTCCCATACGCTGAATCGTCTGTACAAAGACAGCCGGAACGGCCAGCTGCCCGCGCTGCGCCAGATTCTTCAAAGCTCAGGGAGCGAGCAGGCCTCCGAGTGGAGCGGCGTTATCGACCGGGTGTACCCCGATCTTCTTACCGTCAAGGAGTCGTGGGATCTGCTCAGTGAGAAGCTGTTCACTCTCATACCCGAACGTGCCGACACAGCGGCGGGAGAAGCGGGACAGCTTGTGCACCGTCTTCTGCCCGCCAAGAAGCCGAAAGGCTGGGAGGAGCTTGCATCGCTTGAGAATACGCTGAATCTCTCATTAAGCGATGCGATCCGCAAAGGCGAGAAAATGCTGTCCGAGATGCGCGATCAGGACGGTCAGTCTTCGGCAGACAGCCTCGTAACCGATATCGGCGGACTGTTCAAGGATTTGGCTGAAATCCGCGAGCAGGTGCATTTTTTTATGGGTATGAACAATGAAAATGTTGTATATTGGCTGGAGGCGAATGGAAATTACCGCAGCAAATCGCTCCAGCTTTATGCAGTACCTGTGGATGTCAGCGCCCAGCTGAAGGAGCTTTTTTTCGATAAGAAAAAAAGCATTGTCCTGACCTCCGCAACACTGTCGGTCGATAAATCGTTCCAGTATATGATCGACAATCTCGGTTTGAACGAGGCTCAGGAGGAGGGACGGCTGTCCACAATCCAGCTCCCATCTCCGTTCCGGTATCGGGATCAGGCGCTGCTGGTTATACCGCGGGATTTTCCCAGCGTGAAAGGGACCGTTGGCGATGCTCGGTTCGTCGATATGCTCGTTCAATCCTTGGCCGAGGCTGCGGTTACGACGAAGGGACGCATGCTGGTGCTATTCACATCCTACAAGATGCTGCGCCAAGTGTTCGACCCGCTCAAGGAAGCATTGGCTTCCGAGGAAATCACCGTGCTGGGCCAGGGGGTCGAAGGAGGGAGCCGGAGCAAGCTGCTTCGCCGCTTCCAGGATAATTCCGCTTCTGTTCTGCTTGGAACGAGCAGCTTCTGGGAAGGGGTGGACATTCCCGGCGACGCGTTAACCTGCCTTGCAATCGTAAGGCTGCCGTTTCAGCCGCCGAATCACCCTCTTGCAGAGGCCAAAGCCGAGCTGCTGCAGGCGCAGAAGAAGAATCCGTTCATGAAGCTGTCGGTCCCGCAGGCCGTCATCCGTTTCAAACAAGGATTCGGCCGCCTCGTCCGGACCGCGCAGGATCGCGGAATAGTTATCGTATATGATACCAGAGTAATCGAATCTTATTACGGAAAATACTTCCTGTACTCGCTGCCCGGACCGAAAATGGAGCATATGACGACAGAGCAGATGGTTCCGCGAATCGCCGAATGGCTCCAGCATGACGGAGCATCCTAAATTCGGGTGGCCGTGTGCAACATAGGTCAATCATCGGGTTTAATCAGTACCGCTTTTGAAACGGATTGGCCATTGTGCAACATAGGTCAATCACTCGGTTTAGCTTTACCGCTTTTGAAACGGATCGGCCATTGTACAACATAGGCCGGTCTAACGACTTTTATCCTTTGGGGTCTTTTGTAAGTAGATCCCGCCAATCGTCAAGCGTGTCCCGTTAGGGACGAAAAGCGATCCTTCACCGTTTGATCAAGGTCCCGCCTAACTTCCGCCAAACGCTAATTGCCTTTAGCGGGTGTCCAGAGGGCGGCAGCCCTTGGGGCCCTCCCTATTAGGGAGGGTTTGGGAGGGTCCTATTACAATGTAGGAGGAGAACTCATGAAATCGGACAAAATATCGGAGGCCGTCGTCCGCAGATTGCCTGTGTATCTGCGGTTTTTGAACGAGCTTCACAGACGAGAAATCGCTACTGTTTCTTCTCAAGAGCTGGGACAGCGGCTCGACCTCAACCCGGCGCAAATTCGTAAGGATTTGGCCTATTTCGGAGACTTTGGAAGAAAAGGCATCGGCTACGACGTTCCGTACCTGATCGAGAAAATCCGTCATATCCTGAAGCTGGATCAGCCGATCAACGTTGCTTTGGTCGGAGCCGGTAACCTGGGCCATGCGTTATCCAATTACAACATCTATTTAAAAGATACAATGAAAATAACGGCCGTCTTTGATTCCTATCCGCCGAAGGTCGGCACCAAAATCAATACGCTGACTGTTCAGCCGATGGAAGAGCTTGCCCAAACCGTCCGGGATCAGGGCATCCGTATCGGAATCATTACCGTACCCGATCAGGAGGCGCAGAATGTCGCGGATATACTAATCGAATCCGGGATTGAAGCGATTCTAAACTTCGCGCCGGTCATTCTTAAGACGCCGTCAGAGGTTCGGGTGCACGCGGCAGACTTTACTACCGATCTGCAAAGCTTGGCGTATTATCTTCATGAAGGAAAGGAAGAAGAAGCAGATGGGCAATAAATGGATCATCCGCGGCGGCAAATTTGCCGTGCCCGGCTCAGATAAGCCTGTGATCGATGGCTATATGGTTATCGATAACGATCTTATCACTTACATAGGGGAAGAACCGCCTGTGCTGGAGGAAGACATTCCGTCTTTTGACGGCAGCCGTCTACTGTTCCTGCCCGGGCTTGTCAACACGCATGGACATGCGGCGATGTCCCTCTTGCGCGGCTACGGAGATGATCTGGCGCTTCAGGTCTGGCTTCAGGAGAAGATGTGGCCGATGGAGGGAAAATTCACCGGTGACGACGTGTACTGGGGAACCGCCCTGTCGGTATTGGAAATGCTGAAGGGAGGAACAACGACCTTCCTAGATATGTACGATCATATGGGCCGTGTGGCCGAGGTGACGGAAGCTTCCGGAATTCGCGCAGTCCTGATGCGGGGCGTTATCGGGCTGTGTCCGCCCGAAGTGCAGGATCAGAAGCTTGCCGAAGCGGTTGCTTTTGCAAAAGAATGGCATGGCAAAGCAAACGGCAGAATTACGGCCATGATGTCGCCGCATTCGCCATATACGTGCCCTCCCGATTATATCGAGAAATTCGTTCAGGCGGCCCATGATCTGGATCTGCCTATTCATACGCATATGTCCGAAACACGGCGGGAAGTGGAGCAGAACGTAACGGATTACGGACTGAGACCGGTCGCCCATCTGGAGAAGCTCGGCGTATTCACCCGCCCGTCGCTCGTGGCGCATGGCGTGCATCTGACGGACGAGGAGATTGAGATTTTGGCCCGTCATCAGGTTGGAGTTGCCCATAATCCGGGCAGCAATCTGAAGCTGGCCAGCGGCGTGGCGCGGGTGCCCGAGCTGCTGAAGGCCGGTGTAACCGTATCGCTTGGAACGGACGGCCCGGCAAGCAACAACAACCTGGACATGTTCGAAGAAATGCGCCTGGCCGCGCTGATCCACAAAGGGGTCTCCGGCGATCCGACCGCGGTTCCGGCCGCTGAAGCGCTGCTCATGGGAACGGAGTATGGCGCGAAGTCGGTGTTCCTGAATCAAGTGGGCCGTCTGGCTCCGGGGATGAAGGCCGATTTTATTGCGATCGATATCGACCAGCCGCATCTGCTGCCGCATACGGATCTTATATCACACTCCGTATACTCGGCCAGCGCCAAGGATGTGGAGCATGTATGGGTCGACGGCAAGCAGGTTGTGCAGCACGGAAAGTGCCTGACCCTTGACGAAGAGGAGATCCGCCGAAAGGCGCAGGAAGCGTTCGAGGACCTGCTGAAGCGATGAGAAAACGAAGAAAATGGGGGTTATACGGGGCATTCCTGGCCCTGCTCCTTCTGTTTGGATTCTATCAATTTTTTGCCTATGTCTTAAAGGATACGTGGAGTGAGCGGAAAGAGGCCGAAGCCATCGCCACAAGCAGAGCGGCCCTTACCGAAATCGATCGGACGCAGAAATCGATCTGGGACGAGAATGCGATCTATTGGGTTCTAACCGGCAAGAACAAAGCCGGGACCGACATGATGGTGTGGGTGCGATTCACTACAGACGGAAAGCCGGTCCAAGGAGATAGCGCCGTACATGCGGAGGAGCTGTCTCAAGGCACTTCCGAGAAAAGAATGCGGAAGATCATCGCTTCCTCGCTTCCCGGCATCCAGATCAAGCGGCTGCTTCCCGGTGCGTACAACGGCGAATACGCCTGGCAGCTCTTTTATAAAGAAGGGGACCGGTATTATTACCGGTTCTACCGCTTTTCGGACGGTGAGCAGATCGGCGACGGATACAGCCTTCCGAACCGTTAACGGGACGCAAACGAAGAACCAGCCAAACCCTTGGGGGGATGGCTGGTTCTTTTTTTCATGGATCTTATTTTTCGGACAATTCGGCAAACAGTAAATCATAAAAATGATCTTTAGCTATTCGCTCTTTCCAAGGCGTATGTCCGCAATGCTCCAGCAAGTGGTAACGGAAGTCTTTTAGAACTGCGGACAGAGGTTGAATTACGCCTGCGTAGGGATGAGGATCATGGATACCGTGAATCGCGGTAACAGGACAGACAATTTGATACCCCAGTTTGAGCAGTTCGCCGGACGACCTTAGTTCACTGGCTTCCTTCCATATGTGCTGAAAAATATTCAAATCGATTTCCACATCGTCATCATCACTCGGTAGAGGGTTGAAGACATCCGCTTTTTCTATTAGTTTTCCATATTGGCGAAGGAGTTCGTTCTGATTGGATTTCGGCTTTTGCAGGACGGCCTCCAGTTCATGGATTCTTTGTCTATCCTGTTCGTTTAACCTGGCTAACCGGGTGGCCCGCAGATCTTTGGCGTATTGCTGCTCGAACGGAGCACTGCCTACCAGAATTAACTTTCTAACGAGATCCGGGAAGGAGGCTGCAAAAATAAAAGATAACCAGGCTCCCCAGGAGTAGCCTACTAAGCTGACGGGTCCGCTGCCGAAATCCTCAATATCTTTTTTGAGTTCCAGGATCAATTCGTGTATGGACAGCCGGGTCTGAAAGGATTCGACGACCCCGAATCTTTGTGATAAACGGGCGGCAATCACAGCCATCTCTCCGGCCGCTCCTGGTCCGCCATGAATTAAAAACGTTTGGTAGAGAGGCTTGCCATAGGTTTTTGCCACTTGGGAAGAGCTCCTTTGCGATAGTCATAGGGAAAAAATAGAACGTAAAATTTTAAATATTAGTCACAAATTATTCGTTCTAGTATATACACCTATGATATACTACTAGTTGTATTAGGGCATGACAAAAATATGCCGGATTCGGAGTAACACAGGCACGCTGCATGGAAAGGTATAAAGTTTGTCATTATTGGAAAGGAGGACGTTGCTTGAAAATACGTCTAATACCAACCTTGTTGACTGCGCTGCTGTCGGCCGCGCTGCTGTTCGGCGGCTGGTTTCTGTATCGCCAATTTGCCGTCCAGGAGCCGCTTGAGAAGATTGTAAGCAGTTATAAGGGAGTCAACGCTTCCCATATCTCTATTAACCGTAATGCAGTTACTCTGAAACTTGATTTGCAGCCGGGCACGAAATTACGTGAACTGGTTCAATATATAAATAACGAGGGCGAGTCTCTGATCGGGAGCCGGACCGTGAATCTGGATGTGGTACAGCATTCCAACCAAACGCTTGACGAATACTGGGATAAAGCGATGTTTTCCGTAGCCGAAGCGATGGAAAGCCGCAAATATACGATTATTCCGGAGAAGCTGAAAGAGCTATCCACCCAATACAAGAACGTTACCGCTACGACGGAAATCGACGGCAATAATGTATATGTAAGCCTGACGGACGGTAAAGAGAGCAAATTTATTATTTTACCGCGCGAGCCGGAAAAGATGGGGGTATGGAACAATGCCTAAATGGACCAAAGAAGTATTGATCGGTTTTGTCCCTGTACTGCTGATATTTCTGGCCTTTCTCGGTTTGAATGTCGTGCCGATTATCGTTGCGGCCGCCATGGTCGGCGCTTTGCTGACGATTACCCATCTTCGCGGCGGCATCGCGGTAGGCGCCAGTACGGAAAAGAAACGCAAGAAGAACGGTCCGGCCAAGCTGACGTTTGAAGAAATCGGCGGACAGGACAATGCCAAGCAGGAGCTGCGCGAGGCGCTCGATTTTCTGATCCGGCATGAAGAAATCAGCAAGTTCGGCATCCGTCCGCTCAAGGGGATTCTCCTCACAGGGCCTCCCGGAACGGGTAAGACGCTGATGGCGAAGGCCGCGGCCCATTACACGAACTCGGTATTCGTGGCGGCTTCCGGCAGTGAATTCGTGGAAATGTACGTCGGCGTTGGCGCCGGACGCATCCGCGATCTGTTCAAGGACGCGCGGACCCGCGCAGCCAAGGAGAACAAGGAGAGCGCGATTATTTTCATCGACGAAATCGATGTGATCGGAGGCAAGCGCGAAGGAGGACAGCAGCGCGAATACGACCAGACGCTGAACCAGCTGCTGACCGAGATGGATGGCATCTATAACTCGGACACTCCGCGCATTCTGCTGATCGCCGCCACCAACCGCAAGGAAATGCTGGACCCCGCATTGCTGCGTCCGGGTCGTTTCGACCGTCACATCCAGGTGGACATGCCCGATAAAAAGGGCCGTAAGTCGATTCTGGAGCTGCATGCCAAGAACAAACCGCTTCATCCTGATACCGATTTGGACAAAATCGCGGAGGAAGCTTACGGCTTCTCCGGAGCCCAGCTCGAAAGCGTCATGAACGAAGCCGCCATCTATATGATGCGCGATAATCTGACCCAGGTGGAGCATCGTCATCTGGCGATGGCGATTGACAAGGTGATGATGGGCGAGAAGACGGACCGCGAAACCAATCAGGAAGAGAAGAAGCGGGTGGCCATTCACGAGCTTGGACACGCCATTATGGCCGAGGGGCTTCGACCGGGAAGCGTCAGCCAGGTCACGCTGACTCCGCGCGGACAGGCGCTCGGTTATGTCAGACATAATCCGCAGCAGGAACAGTACTTATATACCAAAGAGTATCTGGAAGAGCAGATCATGATCGCTCTTGGCGGTGCGGCTGCCGAGGAGATCTATTACGGCGGACGCAGCACGGGCTCAAGAGGCGATTTCGATCAGGCGCTCGGCATCGTGGAAATGATGATGAAATCGGGTCTGACCTCGCTTGGCATCGCCAAGCTGGAGATGGTGACGACGGAAGAACTGATGAAAGAGAATAGTAAAATTCTGGACGAATTGATGGAGCGTACTCGTACGCTTTTGGAAAATAAACGAAATGTTTTCGATTTTTCCCTGGACATCCTAATGAAGGAAGAAGTGCTTTCTGGAGAACAATTTCGTTGTCAATTTCGTGACAGTGTCCTTTTACCGGCATAATTCTTGATGCCGGTTATTTTTTTTTACTTTTCAGACATGCTAAGATATGATTATATGTCGGAGTATGCTGTTTTTTTCGACAGATAAAAAGGTGCTACAATAATGTAGAGATACCTGAAAGGATGGAGGCTTTTTATGAATTTCAAAAAAATAGGTGTCATCGGCGGCGGCACGATGGGACAAGGGATTGCCGAAATGCTGGCAGCCAAAGGTCTGGACGTACTGCTTGTAGAAAAGACACCGGAGAAATTGGACTACTCCTACAACATGATTGAGACTAGCCTTGATAAGCAGCTGGAGAAATGGGCGATTACCCAGGCGGAGAAGAAGCTAATCCTCGGCCGCATCCAAAAAGTGACGCATTTCGCGGAACTTAGCGCCTGCGACATGGTGATCGAAACGATCATCGAAGATCTGGAAGAGAAGAAGAAAGTATTTAACCAGCTGGACCAGGTGTGTCCGAACAATATCATCCTTGCCAGCAACACTTCCACACTCAGCTTGACCGAACTGGCAAGCTCCACGATGTATCCTGAACGCGTAATCGGCATGCATTTTATTTATCCTGTTGCCAAAGTGGATATTGTCGAAATCGTACGCGGACTGAAGACTTCCGATTCGACATTTGAACATACGAAAGCTTTTGTTGACGACGTTGTCGAGAAGAAAGGCGTAATGATTTACGAATCCCCGGGATTTGTAACTTCACGCCTTATTTGCCTGTTCATTAACGAGGCTATGCACGTGCTGCAGGAAGGTGTCGCTTCTCCTGAAGATATCGACGATGCTATGCGTATCGGCTATCAGTTCCAGTACGGCCCGCTTGAAATGGCTGACCGTTTCGGCCTGGATTCGGTTCTCGCTGCTCTGGAGCGCATGTTCCGCGAGTTCGGCGAACTGAAATACCGCCCGTCGACCATTCTGAAAAAGATGGTACGCGCGGGACAGCTGGGCATGAAATCCGGCGAAGGCTTCTTCAAGTATGACAAGGATGGTGACCGTATATGAAAGTACTCGTAATTAATGCAGGATCTTCTTCTTTAAAATATCAGCTGTATGATATGACCGACGAATCCGTTCTGGCCAAAGGTCTGGTAGAGCGTATCGGCATGGATTCCTCGATCCTTACCCATAAACCGACTGGCAAACAGGAAGTTACCGAAGTCAGCGAAATTCTGGAACACACAACGGCCATCCGTAAAGTATTGGCCAATCTGACTGATAAAGAGCATGGCGTTATCGACTCGATCTCGGAGATCAATGCGGTCGGTCACCGCGTCGTTCACGGCGGCGAGACCTTTAAGGCTTCGGCACTTGTTGACGGGGCGGCCAAATCGGAAATCCGCCGCTTGTTCGACCTTGCGCCGCTACATAACCCGGCGGCCGTTATGGGCATTACTGCATCGGAAGTCAATATGCCGGGTGTTCCTCAGGTTGTCGTATTCGATACCGCATTCCATCAGACGATGCCTGAGAAAGCTTATATGTACGCTATTCCGAGAGTGCTGTATAACAAGTACAAAGTCCGCCGCTACGGCGCGCACGGAACATCCCATGATTTTGTCAGCAAAGCTGCCGCCGAGTACCTCGGACGTCCGCTCGAAGACCTCAAGATCATCACCTGCCATATCGGCAACGGTGCCAGCGTTACGGCCGTTAAAGGCGGAGTTTCGGTGGATACCTCGATGGGTATGACTCCACTGGAAGGCCTGATGATGGGTACGCGCAGCGGCGACATCGATCCGGCGGTTGTTCCTTACGTGATGAACAAGGAAGAACTGACCCCGGGCGAAGCCAGCTCCATGCTGAACAAGCACAGCGGATTGCTCGCGATCTCCGGAACGAGCAGCGACATGCGCGACATTATTGACGGCTATGAGAAAGGCGAGCCGAATTCCACTCTGGCCTTTGAAATGTATGAATACCGTCTGCGCAAATATATCGGTTCCTATGCGGCGGCAATGGATGGTGTTGATGTTATCGTCTTCACTGCCGGTGTAGGCGAGAATGCGTCGCTGCTTCGCGAAAAGGTTCTGAGCAACCTGACATTCCTTGGCATCGAACTGGACAAAGAAGCGAACAAGGTCCGCTCCGGCGACCCTCGCCGTATTTCCGCCAGCGGCTCCAAAGTGGAAGTGCTCGTCGTTCCAACCAACGAAGAGCTCGTAATTGCCCGTGATACGCTTCGCATCGTGCAAGAACAAGCGTAAAGAGATACAATAGATTATAAGAGAAGCCGGAACGTCCTATTCAGGACGTTCCCTGTTTCTCCAGGGAATGTAGAAAAGGATAAGCGATACGCTTATTCTTTCTTACGTTTTGCAGAAAGAATAATCCAACAGCCAAAGGCCGAGGCAGCAGCCTTTGGCTGTCGGACCTTTAACCGTACTTCTAAAGAGGAGAGATTGTGGGCATGGCCAACAAAACTGTTATCAAGGGCGTAAAAGATCATGTCGGAGAAAGCGTCGTCATTGGCTGCTGGGTGAACAACAAACGTTCCAGCGGCAAGATTCAGTTCCTGCAGCTGCGGGACGGCACCGGTTATATTCAGGGAGTAGTCGTTAAATCGGAAGTGGAGGAGGAAGTCTGGGATGCCGCCAAAAGTCTGACCCAGGAAAGCTCCCTGTACGTCACTGGAGTAATTCGCGAGGAGCCGCGCAGCCAATCGGGATATGAGATGACGGTGACCGGAATTGAAGTTCTGCATCTGACTGAGAATTATCCGATAACACCGAAGGAACACGGGGTAGACTTTTTGATGGATCACCGGCATCTGTGGCTCCGCTCTTCGAAGCAGCGGGCGATTCTCGTTATCCGGGCGGAGATTATCCGGGCCATCCAGGAATATTTCGACATTAACGACTTTACGCTCGTTGACCCTCCGATTCTGACTCCAACTTCGGCGGAAGGCACGACCAATCTGTTCCACACCAAGTACTTTGACGAGGACGCTTATTTGACACAAAGCGGACAGCTCTATATGGAAGCCGCGGCGATGGCGCTGGGCCGTGTATACTCGTTCGGGCCGACTTTCCGGGCGGAGAAATCCAAAACCCGCCGGCATCTGATCGAGTTCTGGATGATCGAACCGGAAATGGCGTTCACGGAGCATGAGGAAAGTCTGCGTGTGCAGGAGGAATTTATCACCCATGTCGTACAGTCCGTGCTGAAGAATTGCCGGACTGAACTGGAGGCGATAGGCCGCGATATTTCCAAGCTGGAAAATATCAAAGCGCCTTTCCCGCGCATCACGTATGATGATGCCATTAAGTTCCTTAACGATCATGGCTTCGACATTCCTTGGGGCGAGGATTTCGGCGCGCCGCATGAAACGGCGATTGCCGAAGAATACGACAAGCCAGTATTCATTACCAATTATCCGGCTGGCATCAAGGCATTCTATATGAAGCCCGATCCGAATCGTCCGGAGGTCGTGCTGTGCGCGGATATGATCGCACCGGAGGGCTATGGAGAAATTATCGGCGGATCACAGCGGATTGACGACCCAGCGCTGCTCGAAGAACGCTTCAAGGAGCATGAGCTTTCGCTGGATACGTACAAGTGGTATATGGATTTGCGCACATACGGCTCCGTTCCGCATTCCGGCTTCGGCCTCGGTCTGGAACGGACAGTAGCCTGGATTTGCGGACTGGATCATGTCCGTGAGACGATTCCGTTTCCACGCATGCTGTACCGGCTTTATCCTTAAAAATAAGAGGAGGCGCTTATGGACGGCAAAGAAAAAACGAGCTGGAGCGAAGGCCTATCCTTCGGGCTGCAGAGCGGGATGGCCGTCATTCCTTATGCCCTTCTCACCGCTTACCGCAAGCTTGATTTGACCGGCAGCGAGACCATGCTGCTCATTCATCTGCTCTCTTTCCGCCAGGTTGAAGGCAAGGATTTTCCTTCACTGGAGGAGCTTCAGGCTGTAACCGGGCGCAGCGCGTCCGTTATTGCAGGAGAACTTCAAAAGCTGATCAAGGAAGGATTCTTGAATATTGAAGCGGGCAGCGACGATGGCAAGGGGCTTCATTACGAACGATATGACTTTTCGGGGCTGTACGATAAGCTTGGGAGTTATCTGTTTTCCCAGCGAAGTTCTGCGGCACCAAAGGCAGGCAGCCCCTCGTTCCAGTCTGACACCCGGTCATCGGGAGCAGAGAAGGGCGGGAAAATGCCATCCGGCATCGTTCCTGCTGAAGAAGATCGCCCCAGTCTCTTTGTTGTATTTGAGAAGGAGTTCGGCCGTCCGCTTTCTCCAATGGAATGCGAGACGATCTCCGGCTGGCTGGATCAAGACCGTTACCCCGAAGAGCTGATTCTGCTCGCTCTGAAGGAGTCCGTGTTCGCCGGAAAAGTATATTTTCGTTATATCGACCGGATTCTGCTGGAGTGGAGCCGCAACCGAGTAAAGAACGCTCAAGACGTCAAGGCTTACTCCCAGCGGTTCCGCGGGGGAAGCTAGACGGCAAGGCAGAATAACGTTTTCCATGAAAAAAACCGCAGCATCAAGACATTCGGTCTTGGGGCTGCGGTTTTTGCAGTTATTTATGGGTAAAATTAAATGATGTGCAGTTTCCGCTTCCTATCACGAAACTGAGCCTGCGTTTACCGTTCTTTTTCGGTCTCTGCGGACAATTCGGCTTCCAGCGCCGCTCCCATCTCACGTGAACGCTCGGCGCAGCGGGATACCGCCGCAATGACGGTTTCGAAGAAATCGCCTTTGTCGAGCACTTCCAGCGCTGCTTGGGTAGAGCCTCCCGGAGAGGTGACCTTCTTGCGAAGGGCTGCCGGTTCTTCCCCGGTCTGCTGAACCATACGGGCCGCGCCGAGCACCGTCTGAACTGTCAGTTCAGCGCTTTGTTCCTTAGACAGTCCGCCGCGGATACCGCTGGCGATCATCGCTTCCATCATGTAATAGATATAGGCAGGACCGCTGCCGGATATGCCGGTCAGTATCTCCATACGTTCTTCTTCAATAACGGAAGTAAGACCGATCGCTTCGAAGATATTGAGGGACAGCCGCCGCTGCTCATCGGATACCTCTTTCGAGAAGGAAATGCCCGTAGCGCCGAGGCCGATCGAGCTTGAGGTGTTCGGCATGGTCCGGACAACCGGCTGTTTTTTACCGATAAGACCCTGGATTGTTCTGATGGAGAGGCCGGCAATAACGGAAATAATCAGCTGCCCGTCCTGAAGGTTCGGTCCTAGACTACGCAGTGCCGCTGCCGCATCCTTGGGCTTCATCGCCAGCACGATAACCGGGGATGTGCGCAAATATTCCTCTTTTTGTCCGGGATCATTACTTCCGATAACCCCGTACCGGGAACGCAGCTCAGCCAGCCGCTCATTGCTGCTGCGGTTAAGCATAATGATGTTGTCGGCATAGATAACGGAACGTGCGATCAGTCCGCGCACGATAGCTTCCGCCATGGAGCCGGCGCCGTGAAAGACGATCTTGTCGTTAATCAAAGGCTTAGCGGTTTGTTGACACATTGTCTTGATCCTCCTTGCCGGATATGGGTTTAGCTCCGGATTTGTCCGTTGCCATAAATTTTAAATTTGGTGGAAGTCAGCGCCGGCAGGCCCATCGGTCCGCGGGCATGCAGCTTCTGGGTGCTGATGCCAATCTCCGCGCCAAATCCGAATTCGAATCCGTCGGTAAAACGGGTAGATGCATTATGGTAGACGGCCGCGGCGTCGACTTCTTCCTGGAAGCGCTCGGCGTTCTCTTCGTCCTCCGTGATGATGGATTCGGAATGCTTCGTTCCGTACCGGGCGATATGCTCCAGCGCATGGTCGATTCCATCAACCACTTTGATATTGAGAATATAATCGTTGTATTCGGTAGCGTAATTTTCTTCGGTGACCGGTAGGGCCCAAGTAATGAGCTCCCGTGTTCGCTCGCATCCGCGAAGCTCCACGTTGGCGCTGCGGAAAGCTTCTCCAAGCTTGGTCAAGTGCTCCACAGCGAAGCTG
Organism: Paenibacillus sabinae T27; assembly: GCF_000612505.1. NCBI lineage: Bacteria > Bacillati > Bacillota > Bacilli > Caryophanales > Paenibacillaceae > Paenibacillus > Paenibacillus sabinae. The sequence goes on along the minus strand of NZ_CP004078.1, from coordinate 3,411,141 downwards.
CTGTGAACCAGCAGGGTCTCCATCGAATTGCAGACGGAAGGCCGCTGCGCCTTGGCGTTCAGGCTGATCGATTCAGCCATTTCCGGAATCGCGCTGGCATCCAGATAAGTATGGCAGATGCCTGCTCCCGTCTCAATGACAGGAACGGTAGCATTCTTTACCACGTTCTGAATAAGCGAGCTGCCTCCGCGCGGTATGATCACATCCAGCAGACCGTTCAGCTTCAGCATTTCATCGACGGACGAACGGTTCGGGTCTTCGATGAGCTGGAGCGCCTCAGGTGGGAGGCTCGTTTCAGCCAAAGCGGTGTGCAGCACTTCGACGATTTTGCGGTTTGATGAGAGTGCGGCCGAACCGCCTCGAAGCACGACGGCGTTGCCTGTCTTCAGGCACAAGCCTGCTGCATCGACTGTAACATTGGGGCGGGCTTCGTAAATAATGCCGATGACGCCGAGCGGCACGCGAATTTTTTCAATAATAAGTCCGTTCGGACGCTCCAGTGTCTCCAGGATATTTCCGACAGGGTCGGGAAGGGCGGCAATCTGCCGGAGCCCTTCGGCTATGGCGTCTATCCGATCGGTATTCAGCGCCAGCCTGTCGAGCATGGATTGCGGCGTTCCGCTTTGTCTGCCGCGTTCCAGATCCTCGGCGTTCGCTGATATAATCGACGCGGCTTCACGCTGCAGCGCATCCGCCATCACCAGCAGCGCTTCGTTCTTCTGCCCCGTGGTCAGCCGGCCGAGCGCACCTGACGCGCCTTTGGCCAAAGTCGCTTTGCTAGCAACCTCACTCATGATCGTTCCTCCTTATCGAGCTTCATTGTAGGTTCGTTTATTTGAGCGTAATCCATTCATCTCTGTGAATGACTTCAAGCCGGTGCACTTCTTCTCCAAGCCGGCGCATGACTTCTCCGCTGGGCAGGCCGCGAATGCTGAGCAGCTGCTCGTCGTCGTAATTCACAATGCCTCTCCCGAGCAGATTTCCATCGAGACCGAGCACCTCAACTACATCTCCGGCATGAAAGCTGCCCTGCACCTCTCTGACGCCGACGGGCAGCAGACTGTGGCCGCCGTGGACCAGCGCCTCTTCCGCTCCGGCATCGACAATAATGGAGCCGAGCGGGGTGGACATGAAGCCCAGCCACTGCTTCTTGACAGGCAGGGAGGACAGCGTTGTGGCAAAATATGTTCCTTTGCCTTCATCCTGCGCCGCCAGCCGCAAATCGCCGGGCTCGGTAACCCGTCCCACAAAGACGGGCACGCCTCCGCGGGTGGCGATCTTGGCGGCGTCGATCTTGGAACGCATGCCGCCCGTGCCGACGGCTGAGCCGGCTCCACCGGCAATCGCGTAGATTTCCGGCGTGATATCCTCAACCAGCCTGTAGCGGACGGCGTCCGGGTTGGTGCGCGGATTGCCGCTGTACAGGCCGTCGATATCAGTAAGCACAAGCAGCCGCGAGGCTTTGAGGAGATTTGCGACCAGCGCGGACAGCATATCGTTGTCGCCGAATTTCAGCTCATCGACGGATACGGTGTCATTTTCATTGAATATCGGAACAACGCCCTGCCTCAGCAGTTCTTCCACAGTCATGACGGCGTTGTTCATTGCGCGGCGGCTGCGGAAATCCGTGCGGGTCAGCAGAATCTGGGCAGCGGTCAGTCCGTGCGCGGCGAAGGCTTCCTGATAGGCCTGCATCAAGAGCGCCTGGCCTACAGCTGCGGCGGCCTGCTTCTCATGCAGCAGCTTGGGACGCGTCTCATATCCGATGCTGCGGAAACCAGCGGCCACAGCCCCGGAGGTTACAAGCAGCACTTCACAGCCGCTCCGCCTCAAATCGGCGATTTCAGAGGCGAAAAAAGCTACCGCATCGCGGTTCAGGCCGCCTTCGGCCGCGGTCAGAGAGCTGCTGCCGATTTTGACGACTAATCGTGTTGACATTGCCTTTCACTTCCTATTTATCCATATTGAACAATAAAAAAAGCCCCATCCTAAGACTGAGCAAAGGACGAAAGCTTGGGTTCACTTCCGCGGTACCACCTTCATTGATGAGGGATCATCCGACTTTAGCCTCGTAACGAGAGGGAATCGTCCTGCGTGGCAGGCCGTTCGGGGGTAGGATTCGGAACGCTAACCGCGGTAAATTCTTTCAGCCGGTTGGAATTTACTCTCTGGCGCGGTAGACTTGTTCGTACTGGTCCCGTCTGCACGTTTCTCTTATTTGTCATTTAGAATACCATGTAGAGCCAAGTTTGCCAAGAGAGTTCCACCTATGGCCTATGGAATAAGTCCGGTTTATGAAAAAATGTTTATCATTCGGGCAAGCGGGCAAAATAAATCTAATCCGTGACCAGGAGGTGGAACCATTGAAAAAAGATGATCTGCGGAAGCTTGAAGAAAGAAAAGAGGAGCTGGAGGAGCAGCGGCAGACTATGCGCGAATTTATCGAGGAAGAGACCGGAAGCCCCCATTCAAGAGGACAGGTTGATGAAGATACCTCGCATGTGCCGGATACTCAGAATCATTTCATTTCTGAACGGAATTTCCGTAAATACCAGAACTAAGGCTAACTGTAAAATAATCAAAGCCGCTCATCATTTAGCAGTGATGAACGGCTTTTTGCCGCAGCAAACTGTTTGAAGCCTCTCTGATGTCATTCCTGCGCCAGTTCAGCTACCGTCGTCTGGAACGTATCGATAAAAGCTTCGGCCGCCTTTGATAAATAACGTCCCTTGCGGTAGGCGACTACCAGCGTCCGGCTTGGGACCGGATCGGCCAGAGGCAGATAGACGGGTACGAACTCGCTGCGGGGAGCACGGGAAATAAAGCGTGGAACCAGGGTCACGCCCATGCCGGCGGCAACGAGGGATTGCACAGTCTCCATGTTATTGCTCTCAAAGACAACCGACGGCTCGAAGCCTGCCTGACGGCATAGGTCGACCGTCATTTTCCGGAAGCCCTGTCCTTCTTTCAGGACGATAAACGACTCCTGTTTGAGCTCCTCAAGAGATGTTCTCCTTCCGGTGGACGCTCGCTCGGCCAGAGGATGCTCCGGCGGAACCGCAAGATCGATACGTTCCTCGCCAAGAATTTCGTAGGCCAGCGCGGGAATTTCCAGCGGGAGCGACAGGAGGCTGAGATCCGTCTGGCCGCTTGCGGTCAGTTTTTCCAGGTTCATGGAGGAATCCTCCAGCAGGGTAATTTCGATCTCCGGGTATTTCCGCTTGAAGACGGGCAGCACGTGGGGCAATAGGTGAGCTCCCGTAATCGGCATGCTGCCGACTACGACACGGCCGGTTCGAAGCTCTGAGATATCGGTCATTTCCTGGCGAAGCAGCTCCACGGCATCGATAATAATCTGCGCCTGCTCCACAAATTTCGTTCCCGCATGAGTGAGTTCGACGGCGCTGGTGTTCCGCTGGAACAGCATCACCCCGAGCTCTTTCTCCAGCTTGGACAGCTGTTGGCTCAGCGAAGGTTGGGCGATATGCAGCTTCTCGGCGGCCCGTGAAAAATTCCGTTCACTTGCGATTTGCAGTACATAAAGAAGTTGTCTGAGTTCCATGCTTGCGGTCTCCTTTAAGAATCATCATCTTATAAGAATAACCTATAAAAGGAGACGAAGCTATATCATTTTTTGCGAGAGACGGTCTACTCTAGAATGGTCTGATATAGTACAATCGTAGTATATGTCAATACGAACTAAGATATATAATTAGAACTAGTCCAATGAAAAATCAACTCAGGCGGTGTTGGTATTGTCTTGGTCACTTGAGCCTTTAGCTTTTGTGTTTTTTTCAACTTTGGAATTTGTGGCGATTTACTTTATTATGATGTATCTATTTAGAATGCACCCCTCTGAATTCTTTTTTCAGGCGTTGTTTCTGATTCTTCTGATGGACTTACAAAGCTTCTATTTAAGAGAGGACTTACAAACGCCTGCATTTGTGCCGTTGATCAACATATTGCTGTATACTTTGCTGCTGGCGACAGTCATAAAGATCCCGCTGTTGTGGTCCGGGATTATCTCGGTAACCGGATATTTTTTGTATGTGCTGCTGCAGGTGCTCATTGTCCAATTTTCTTTTGGTGTTCTGTCAGTCTCAGAGATGCAGCTTCATCCGGAAAAAGGTTACTTTCTGCAGACGCTAAGCAGCATCCTCGGCATTGCCGGCTCCAGGATTTTCTACGTATTCGGTGGCGGCTTTACTTTCGAATTTGAAAAACTTCGCTTGAAGCGGGAGACGCTCGCTTTATATGGGGTTATCGGCTGCGCTTTAGCCCTTACTATTTTCTTGCTGGAAAGAAGAAATAATATCTTTGATGCATTATTCATTTCAGTCGCCGTTATCTTCTTTTTATATTATGCGGTAAGAAAGGAAAAGAAGCGTGATTGAGTTTATTTCTCTAAAACTCGCTCAAGGGATTAAACGGTCCATTCCTGATCATCCGATCTCCGTCAACGTCATGAAGTTTTCACTCAGCATCATTATTAATGCCTTATTGATCATTCTATTAACTTTAGCGGTTTCGTTGTTAACTGGAAATACGCGCGGAGCCGTGATCGCTTTAATTGCTTTCCCCTTATTGAGACAGGTTTCAGGAGGTTATCATCTGAAGACGGGGATGACCTGTGTGCTGGTATCAAGCGCGATGCTCACAGCCGTATCTTTCTTTAATGCGGGACGGACCTATGTATTCTTTTTAAATTTGGCAAGCCTGCTGCTTGTCGCTGTCTTTGCTCCCTCCGGAATCGAAAAGCAGTCCCGAATCCCAAAGTCCTTTTATCCGCAGCTAAAAATCATTTCATGCTTGATTGTACTCGTCAATTTTATTGTAGCTTCCCCTGTAATTGCGGCAGCCTTTTTTATTCAAGGATTATCGCTTTTTAACCAGCCTGAAAGGAGGTGAGCAATGGAATGAGAAGAAGAGTCAAAGGTATGAAGCATAGTGCTATGCTGCATGTGGCTGCGCTATTGAGCTTTGTTGCTGTTACCACCGTCGACTCGGCAAGTGCTTGGTATATATATTCCGGAGATGTCCCAGAAGAGCTTCTTAAATAAACGGAGATGAAGACTATGGCGTTATTATCGGTAACTAAAGATGTTGGCGGAAAGAGCGGCATAACCAATATTGAGATCGGCGACATACTAATGCTCAGTTACTCCAAAAGCATCGACAGAGTGTTGGTGCATACCGCGGAGACCATTTATTATACAATTGGCACGCTAACATTCTGGAACGAAGTGCTGAATAATAGCGGGCATAATTTTTCTCTGGTTGACAGGAGTAACTCTTTGAATTTGGACAAGGTGGTCATATTGGATCCCACTTTCAAAGTCGCGTATTTTGAGAGCAATATTACGCCAAAATCCAAAAGATGCATAATCGCCGGATACCGGTTCAATGAGGTCAAGAAATCGCTCAACTTAATAAATCCTGGAATCAGTATTCAGGAAGGTTATTGAGGAGCCTGGCGGGCTCCTTTTTGTTGTCGGTTCAAGCTTTAAAACAAACATCCCCGATGTTTCAACACCGAGATATAACTCACTTACATTTTGTTCCAATCAAATTAAAATGAACCCACATCAAACTATTCGCTGATTACTTTTTTTGGTAAGGCGATTAATTGATAGGGGGAGAGCTTTTGAAGAAGGTTATCAGAATTATTGGCATCATGTTTAGTGTATTGACTGTTGTTTCATGCCTATTTTTTATTCGGAATGATAGTGATACGATGAGGTTTTGGTTAATGGCCGCTTCAAGCGGGACGCTGATATTCAATGGCTGGGCTAATTATCTCGATAACATGGTAAAAAGGAATAGACTCTCTATTGGTACTGGAGTGTTTATTCTCATACTGGCACTTGTTCAATATTATAGATAGTATTCGCAGTTATTCATTTCCTCTCTGCAAAATAGACAAACCTTTCCTGCTTATAATTGGAACCTATAGGTACTATAGATATTATATCTTGGCGTAATAAACAGTCTCATGTTATATTTATATCATTCTAAGGGAGAATCGTATTTTCCTTACTGATGAACGAATCTATGACGAGGTGAAATCATGGGCAAGAAGACAATGTTCGAGAAAATCTGGGACAATCACGTTATCCATCAGGAAGAGGGCAAACCTGGCATTCTATATATCGATTTGCAACTGGTGCACGAGGTAACTTCGCCGCAAGCGTTTGAAGGACTTCGACTTAGCGGACGCAAGATTCGCCGCCCGGAGCTGACTTTTGCAACAATGGACCACAACGTTCCGACAACGGACCGTTTCAACATTACCGACCCGATCTCCAAACAACAGATTGATACGCTCACAAAGAACTGCGCCGATTTCGGAGTAAAGCTGTTCGGTCTTGAGGATATTGATAACGGGGTCGTTCACGTTATGGGACCGGAAATTGGGCTGACGCATCCCGGCAAAACGATTGTCTGTGGCGACAGCCACACCTCCACTCATGGAGCTTTCGGAGCGCTTGCTTTCGGTATCGGAACTAGTGAAGTCGAGCATGTTATGGCTACTCAATGTTTGCAGCAAGCCAAAGCGAAGACGATGGAAGTCCGCTTCACCGGCAAACGCAATCCGGGCGTAACGGCCAAAGACATGATTCTCGGACTGATCGCCAAATACGGCACGGATTTTGCAACAGGTTATGTTATTGAATATACGGGTGAATCCATTAAAGAGCTGTCGATGGAAGAGCGGATGACCGTCTGCAACATGTCCATCGAGGGCGGAGCCAGAGCGGGAATGATCGCTCCCGACGAGAAGACATTCGAATACCTGCGTGGCCGTCAATACGTTCCGCAAGGCGCTGCATTCGACGAGGCCGTTGAGACTTGGAAGCAGCTTGTGACCGACGAAGGCGCCGAATTCGACACCGTTGTCGAGTTTAATGTGGACTCGTTGATTCCGCAGGTAACCTGGGGAACAAGCCCGGGTATGGGTACCGATATTACGTCTACGGTTCCTAATCCGGCTGATTTTGCCACTGAGAACGAACGCAAAGCGGCTGAAAAAGCGCTGGAATACATGGATCTGAAGCCGGGAACCCCGATTTCCGAAATCGCTATCGACTACGTCTTCATCGGCTCCTGTACCAACGGCCGGATCGAGGATTTGCGCGCGGCAGCCGAGGTTGCCAAGGGCCATAAGGTATCGGAGAACGTCACGGCGATTGTCGTACCGGGTTCGGGAAGAGTGAAGGCTTTGGCCGAGAAGGAAGGTCTGGACAAGATTTTCACGGAAGCCGGTTTTGAATGGCGTGAAGCGGGATGCAGCATGTGTCTGGCGATGAACCCTGACATTCTGCAGCCTGGAGAGCGCTGCGCGTCGACTTCCAACCGGAACTTCGAAGGCCGTCAGGGCCGCGGAGGACGCACACACCTCGTATCCCCTGCCATGGCAGCAGCGGCTGCAATCAAAGGCCGGTTTACGGACGTGCGGGATTGGAACTTCAAGACGGAAGCCGTCAGCTCTTAAGAATTCGAGAACAATCGGGAGGGTAACATAGATGGAAGCTTTTAAGAAATTAACCGGAATTGTCGGACCCGTGGACCGGGTCAATGTGGATACGGACGCTATTATTCCGAAGCAGTTCCTCAAACGGATCGAACGGACGGGATTCGGACAGTTTCTGTTCTTTGAGTGGCGTTTTGATGAAGCGGGCAAGGATAATCCGGCGTTCGCGTTGAACCAGGACCGTTTTAAGGGAGCGTCCATTCTGCTCTCCAGAGCCAACTTCGGCTGCGGTTCTTCCAGAGAGCATGCGCCTTGGGCGATTCTGGACTACGGCTTCAAAGTGATTTTGGCTTCTTCGTACGCCGATATTTTCTACAACAACTGCTTCAAGAACGGCATTCTGCCGATCAAGCTTTCGGAAGAGCAGATTGAAGACCTGTTCCAGCGGACGGCCGCCAACGACGGCTATGAACTGACTGTTGATCTTGAGAACAAGACGATCAGCGACTCCAACGGTTTGAATCTCGCATTCGATCTCGACGAGCATCGCCGCCAGTTCCTCCTTCAAGGTCTGGACGACATTGGCCTGACGCTTAAGCATGAAGACGAAATCACGGCTTATGAGCAAAAGAACGCTGCCCGTCTTTTTGCCTAAACGAGCTTTACGCGTGAATCAGTTACAAATCTCGAAAAATTTTACACAAAACTTCCATTTCCGACACCGGGAATGGAAGTTTTTTTGCTATAATAGCAGAATATTATGATTGCCAGGATTATATTACCTGAACTTTCAAGAGAAGCAGCGCAAATAGAGAAGAGCTTGCCTGAAATTGCGTGGGATACTTCGTTTAGAAGTTTTATATAGATTTCTTGTTAATCGGCTTTGGCTGTCCGTTCACATGCAACTTTTGGCGGGCGCCTGCGTCAAGGAGATTGCCGCAGTTGTTCCACAAGTTAGGGAGTAAGGGGAGAAGAGAATGAAGAAGGCTTATCTGAAATGGTTCGCGCTGCTGCTGCCCCTGATGCTATTTATCGCTTGGTCGGGGCAGGAAGCCGCAGCCGCGGGCAGCGGAAAGATTGTGCTGGACAACCGGGAGCTGGCGCTCCCTAAAGGGATTGTGCTTCAAAATGTCAACGGGAGCGTGATGATCCCGATTCGCGTGGTTTCAGAAAATCTGGGATATGAGGTGCTCTGGGAGCAAAAGACGCGAAAAGTAACCATCCGTCAGGATTTTAAAGCGATTGCGCTGCTCGTTGGGAGCAAGCAGGCTGACGCGGACGGCGTTCCATTCAGCCTGAATGCGGCGCCAAAGCAAAGCGGAGGGACCGTGCTGGTTCCGATCCGTTTTGTCGGAGAACAATTCGGGCTTGGAGTCGGCTGGGACAATATTGATAAAGTTGTGTACTTGTCGGGAAATTCTTCCGGCCCTGCTTCCGTACCCTCCGCGACTATGCCGTTAGTTACACCGTCTCCAGCACCTTCTTCAATACCGTCTGGAGCGCCATCTCCGTCGGCCACACCGGCTGCGGTCAGTTCGCCGACACCGACACCTGCGCCGTCACAGGCAGCCGGCATCGTGACGGGTACCGCCTCATCGGCACCGCAATCTACAGCGGCTCAGGCGGGTACCGGAACAGCCGCCGCAGTACAGGTAAAAGGAGCGGCATTCAGCGCGAATCAGCTGATTATTGCCGTCTCTGGCAGCGTTACGCCGAATATTTCAGCTTTGGACCCGCGCCGTATTGTCGTTGAGCTGCCGGGATCGGCGCTGGCGGCTGATTTTGCGGGAGGGGGAGGAGAGTCCACCGGCGGACAGGCTTCCCAAGGTACGCTTGATGTTACGGGATATCCGCAAATAGCCGGCGTAAGTTATACGTTGTCCGGCAGCAATCCTTCAGCCGTCCGGTTTGAGATTCAAACGACGGAACCTTTACCGTACCGGATGAACATAGATAACAGCGCGGGACTGATCACCGTGGATTTGAACGGGGGGAATGCTGGCGGCATCAGCGGTGAAGGCAAACCTGTTGTCGTACTGGATGCCGGGCACGGTGGTTCACAGCCCGGAGCGATCAGCGCAGCGGGACGTGTTGAGAAGGATTTCAATTTGGCGGTGATCCTGAAAGCCGGGGCTTTGCTTCAAAGCGACGGAAGGATGACAGTTATCTTTACACGGAGCGATGATGTGACGCTTGGACTGCAGGACCGCGTTAAAGTGGCGGAAGAAGCGGGAGCGAATGTGTTCGTATCGCTGCACGCCAATGCGATGCCGACGACTGCGTCCAACTGGAATAAGGTTAACGGCAGCGAAACTTATTATACCCGCAGCGAGAGTCTGCCGTTCGCCCGGATCATGCACAAGCATTTGGTAGTGGGGACCGGCTTCAAAGATAACGGAGTCAGGGCCAAGAGTCTGCATGTGACAAGGGAAACCTCCATGCCCGCAGTGCTGCTGGAAGCCGGTTATTTGACCAATCCGGCAGAAGAAGCGGCGCTGTACACGGAAGAGCTTCAGAATTCGCTGGCCCGGGAAATTGCAGCGGGCATCATTGAATATTTGGGTCTATAATCCGCCGGCTAACGGGGGAATGGCGCTTTTAAGTACCAAATGGATGGAAATCTTTCGCAACTTTTTGAGTCGACAGGCGTCTAAATAATGTCAAAGGTCGTCGAAGGATACCACCAAGAACGCCGTTCCGGGGCGGAATACTAGACTCTTAGAGGTGAAGGATGAAGAAGTTAAGTTTTATGCTGCTGGTGCTATTATTCGTACTCATCAATCCGGAATATGGACATGCCGCTTCTGGAAGCAACAAGATTTTCCTCGATGGCAAGGAACTGACCGCAGGACAAAGCGTCCCGGTTGAGAACGTGAACGGCACGATTATGGTGCCTCTTCGGATGATCGCCGAGAACTTGGGCTACAAGGTGGACTGGAACCAGAGTGCCAAGACGGTGACAATCGGGCAGCAGGGAAAGATAATCAAGCTCTCGGTTGGGCAAAAAACAGCGTCGGTGGACGGCAATTCCGTCACTCTTAGCGAGGCGCCTATTTTGAGGAATGATACCTCGCTGGTTCCGATTCGCTTTATCTCCGAGCAGTTCGGCTTAAAGGTGGATTGGGACAACAAGGAGAAGACAGTAACGATTACGACACCGCCCGCTTCAGTCAGCGACGGCTCATCCGCAGGAAGCGATTCATCCGGAAAAGGGACAGGCAGCGTAACAACTCCTCCTGATTCCGCAAGCAATCTAACGATGGTTAACGGCGTCAGCTTCAGCGGCAATCAGCTGATTATTGCGATGACAGGCTCGTCGAAGCCGAAGATTTCCGTACTGAACAATCCGAACCGGATTGTCATGGACATTCCGAATGCAACATTCTCCGATACCTTCGGCTCGGGCCAGGCTCTGGACCCCAACCTGCAGGGGAAGCTGGATGCGACGGGATACCCGGACGTTAAGGAAATCCGCTATGCGTTGTTCAGCAGCAATCCCTATACGGTGCGTTTTGTCATCGAGCTGAATTATTCCAAGGATTTCGGTTACAGCACGTCAGAGGATTCGGCGTCAAAGCTGGCCATTGTTGATTTGAACGCAACCGGAGGGGTGGCGGCGGCCGGAAGCACAGGCACCACGAACAATACGACCGTTCCACCCGGCAGAGACGGCAAAAAATTGATCGTGCTGGACGCCGGACACGGTGCCAAGGATTCAGGAGCGGTCGGAATTACCGGAAAGTATGAGAAAAATTTTAATCTGGCGGTAGTCCTGAAAGCGCAGGAGCTGCTGAAAAAAGAATCGGACATCGACGTAGTGCTGACACGCAGCGACGATACTTTCCTCGAGCTAAAGGACCGGGTGGCCATTGCCAACAACCTGAACGCGGATTTGTTCGTTTCGGTCCATGCCAACAGCAGCAGCACCTCGGTCGCCAGTGGAACGGAGACGTATTACAAACGGGACGAGAGCAAGGCTTTTGCCAAAGTCATGCATAAATATTTGGTCCAAGCGACCGGTCTGAGCGACCGAGGCGTGCAGTACGGAAACTTCCATGTGATCCGTGAAACGAAAATGCCGGCGATTCTGCTAGAGGTCGGCTATCTCAGCAACAAGAAAGACGAAGCCGCCCTGTTTACAGAAGATTTGCAATACAGGGTAGCCGAGGCAATCGTCAGCGGAATCAAAGAATATCTGGGAATCAGTTAACAACCTGCGGCAGACCGGCGCCGCAAAGACAGGTTTCTGCCCTTAAAGGGATAGAGAATGCTTTGCGTGAAGGTCTGCTCTTCTTATATATTACCCGCATTAGACAAACTGAAGACTTTTACTGGGAGGCGTTGAAATGTTCAATAAAAAATTGGGGCTTATCTGCATGGCGTCGGCCCTTCTGATGGTGATAGCAGGATGCGGCAGCAAGCCGGCGGCAGCGCCGGCAAATGAGGGCGGCATCGTTACTCCGGCGGTAGTAAGCGGAGCAGAGGGGAACACAGAAGCCTCGGCGCAGCCTTCGGCCAGCGCAATACCCGATCCTTCGTCCCAACCGACGACGGGGAATACGGATACCACAGCCGAGCCGTCTCCCGGCAGTACACCACCGGAGGAGAAACAGAGCAAGAGCATCGATGTATATTACACCGATCCTCAAATGATGGATTTGAAGCCGGCACAGGCGACGATCGCATACAAGGATGATATCGAAAAATATACCGAAGCCTTCAAAGCGCTGCAAAACAGCAATAACGCCGATCTCATTTCTCTTTGGGGAAAAATCGAGCTGAAGTCTCTGAAGTTCGAGAACGGGCAAATCGTAATGGACATTCATAAACCGGCGGAAGCCCAGCTTGGGGCCGGTGGGGAAGCATTTGCGCTCAGCGCGCTGACCAAGACGCTGTTCCAGTTCCCGGAGGTTCAGAGCATTGAACTGCTGGTGGATGGAGAGCAGGTCGAAAGCTTGATGGGACACGCGGATCTGCTGCATCCCATGACCAGAGACAACAGCCAGTAAGCCTGACGCAGGAATGGGACGGCGTGATGTCGAATTTTGCTAATCATAGCAATCTTTAACCACATGCAGAGAGGGGAACACTTGAAATTGTCGGGAAATAACAAGCACAATACAACCAGCAGGGAATACACGAAAAAGACGCTATCTGTTCTGCTTGCCGCAGGCTTGGTTTTCGGCGGTGCGGGGGCGGTATTTGCGGATGGCGCTTCGGCCGTTGCCGCATCGACGGCTGCGCCGGTGTCCCTTACCGCCACGGGAGCTTTCTCCGATGTGAAGACCGGCTTTTGGGCCGAGAAGCATATCTACAAACTTGCCGCTCAGGGAATCATTGTGGGCAATAACGGAAAGTTCCGTCCGGGCGACCCCGTTACCCAGCAGGAAGCTGTCCTAATGGCACTTCGTTTTATGAAACTGGAGAACAAAGCAGCGGGTAGCAGTGTGGCCACAGCGCTGCCGACTGGCTTTGATGTGTCCAATTACTACAAGCCTTATGTGGTGCTGGCATTTCAGCAGAACGTACTGGACAAGGCGACCGAAATGGCAGCGGACAATCTGAAGACGTCCTGGGGTACGCACAAGGCTACCCGCGAGTGGATTGCCAAATTGCTCATTCGCGCCATCGGCAAGACGTCTGATGCGCAGTCTGTCGCAAGCGAGCCTTCGGGCTTTGCGGACGATGCCAAAATTTCCGCAGACAAACGCGGATATATCAACGCCGCCATTGATCTTGGATTAACCAACGGACTGAGCGGCAATATTTTTAATCCGCAGGGCGAGGTTACGCGGGCGCAGCTTGCGACCTTTTTCAGCCGGGCGGAGGCCCAGTCGCCTGTCGTGTATGACAATACGGCAAGCGGCATCGTGACCGAAGTGAAGGATGGCAAAATCACTCTTTACAGCGGCGCGGCTTCCACAGTATATTCGCTCAGCTCCGGCACCGCCTATTTCACCAGTACAGCGGACACGGCGATTTCGCTGAATGAAATCAAGCCCTATACGAAGGTAACGGTCATCGGAAAGAACGGAGCCGCTTCCTATGTCGAATTGACCGATCCGAAGCCGCAGGTCGAGACGATCCAAGGCACGTTCGCGAGACTGTCTCCAAGCGCCAATAAATTATGGCTGAAAAATGCCGACGGCTATCCGGAATACGCCTTTGACAGCGGGACTGCCTTTGTGGATGCGGGAGGGAGCGCCATTGCGGCTTCTTCGATTTCGGAGGACAGCCTTGTGACGATCACGCGCGAGACCTTTACCGGACAGAACAAAGTTCTTAAAGTTCAGGTCACTTCCGGAATCGTCAATAAAACGGCATCCGGCACACTGGGAAGCCTCGATCTTACTGCGAAGACGATAACTTTCAAGAACGCTTCCGGGGCGGAGGAAACGTTCAAATGGTCCGACAGCGCCCTGTTCAGCTATCAAAAGGCTATCTTGTCGCCTTCCGAACTGAAGGCGGGCTCCGCGGTGAATTACACGATCAAGAACAATTTGATCGCCTCTGTCGAAGTGACGCAGGCGATTGAGCGGACAGTGCAGGGCATGCTGACCGAGCTGACCGACGCCTCCGTCGTCTACAAGAAGGCGGACGGCACACGCGGTGTCCAGCTGCTGGCGCCAAGCGCTTCCATTGTCATTCCGGGCTATGAAAAACCTGCCGCAGCGGACCTCATTGCCGATTCGGTTTACGGCGATACCGTGGAACTCACGTTAAACGGCAGCGACCAGGTAACCAAAATCACCGTAGTCAACCGCCGGATGGAGCAGCAGTTCGGAGCGTCTGTCGCCAGCTTTAACGCCAAGACGAATCTGCTGACGGTCATGGGCAGCGACAATCAGGCGCATGTTTATCAGCTTGACGCGAATACGAAGCTGACTAACGCGAGCGGAAGTGTGCCGACGCTGAGCAGCATGGCCGGGATGCTGACAGAGAACCGGAAGGTGAATATAAGCTCCCTCGGACAGCGTGCGCTCTCTCTGGAAATTGTAAGCAAATACGAGGGTACACTGGCCTCGGTCAATACCTCGACTCAAATGTTTGCGCTGAAAACGGCAGACGGCCGGTCCTTAAGCCTGCCCTATCCGCCGGTGATCGAGATATTCGGACGGACCGGCCTTACCATTAACGACGTACCGGCGGGAAGTGTCGTCACAGCCTTCCTGTCGGCAAGTCAGGACGTACTGACTTCGCTCAAGGTAAAGACATCCCAGCAGTTCCAACTCGCGTATGTTGACGCAGCGAACAATAAACTGGGCGTCAAGGCGGCCGCCGGTAATCTGGATATTTATACGCTCGGGCTTCCGCTGACCGACGAGGCGGGACAGACGATCAAGCTTGGCGATCTCAAAGCCGGTGATTATGTGAATGTCTCCGCGCTCGGCAGCTCTCCGCTGTCGATTCAGTCCGTCAAGCTGACGACAGGCCAGGTTACGGCGATTAATGCGGCAGCCGGGTCACTGAGCGTCAAAGATTATTCCGGCGCGGTTCAGACGTTCGGCGCTGGAGGAGGTTTTAAAATTATTCGCGACAACGCGGTTTCCAGCGCTCTTGGTTCCCTTTCGGTATCCGAAAGAGCGGAGGTTCGCAAGGATGCAGACGGCACCGTCATTGTCCGCATTCTCCCGGTCCAAAGCCGCAGCTTCTCAAGCTATGATGCCGCCTCAGGCCGTATTGTTGTTAAAAGGGATACGATAGACGACGAGAATTACCGGTTTATCTTGGCGCCAAATGTATACATTCACCAAGGCGACACGAGTTTGTCCGTGCAATCTCTCAAAGAAAATGATAAAATTACGGTATATTTTAATAACAATTTCGTAATTGAAATTGCGAAGCAGTAGGGAATGGCGGCTTTCCGCAAGAAATACCGTCTTGACGCGTGGCTTCCTGCGTCAGGACGTTTTTTTTGAAAATAAGGAGACACAATCTTGTAATGTATATGACCATCAGATATAATACTTACTTTGTTGGACTTTCCTTAGATAGCCGGCGCAGCCATTTTAAGCTTGCTGACCGATATACCGATTTGTGAGGTAGAAGCATGAAGATATCTGACGTACGTCACATTTTGGATACGATTGGCGAAATGTTTCCGGATGCAGACTGCGAGTTGAACCACAGTAACGCATTTGAGCTGACGATTGCGGTGCTGTTGTCGGCCCAATGCACGGATGCAACGGTGAACAAGGTCACTGCCGACTTGTTCCGGAAGTATAAAACTCCGCTGGATTACGTATCCGTTCCGCTGGAAGAACTGGAGCAGGACATACGCCGTATCGGGCTATACCGCAACAAGGCGAAGCATATTCAGAATTTGTGCGCGATCCTGATCGAGCAGTACGGAGGAGAGGTGCCCCAGGCCCACGATCAGCTCGTGACGCTGCCCGGAGTTGGCCGCAAGACCGCAAATGTGGTGGTATCCAACGCCTTTGGCGTGCCGGCGATTGCCGTGGACACTCATGTGGAGCGCGTATCGAAGCGATTGGGGCTTGCAGGCTGGAAGGATTCCGTGCTGGAAGTCGAGAAGAAGCTGATGAAGGTCGTGCCGAAGGAAGAATGGACGCTGACCCATCACCGACTGATTTTTTTCGGGAGGTATCACTGCAAAGCGCAGAATCCGCAATGTCAGGTATGCCCGCTTCTGGATGTGTGCCGGGAAGGCAAGAAACGTATGAAAACGCCGCGAGTCAGGCAAGATAAATCTTAGTAAGCGCGGCGGTTAAAGTCAGAGAGAAGAAGAGGATGGGATAGGAATGAAATGCATTTCCGTATACACTGACAATTTTGAGCTGTTCTCGGATATTTTCGACCGTGTAGTGGACAGTTCGATGGAAGAGAATGAAGAACAGGAAGTAGAGGGTATTACGATCAGCCACTCCGGCGACGTGCCCGAGCATTACCTGGAGCGCATGGCGCAAAAGCCCGAGGTTGTTGTGATGAAGGATAAATCCCGCGGATTGACAATCCTTCAGCATGGCAAAGTATTTGAAATTCTGCTGCCGGTGCTCGAAAGCGCCTAAGCTGCGAAGAGACGGAGTTCCCCAAGCGGGGAGCTCCTTTTTTTGTGCTCATAACCACGTCACGCGCGATAACCATTGATTTGTGCCAATCCGGTGATAAAATGGAATTATTCTAAGTTGTGGACTATACCAAGGCTGCAGAGGTGGGTATTCGTGGGTGTGGACCAGGAGATCGTACGTAGCGGCGGAATGACAGATGCGGCCCGATATCTCCAAAAGCTTTCCGGCTGGATGGAGCAGCAGGGAGACAAGGAGCGGGCGCATATTTTTCTGGATTTGCTGGCTAAAGAGCGGAATGGGGAATTGACCATTGCTTTTTGCGGCCATTTTTCGGCAGGAAAATCTAGTATGATCAACGCTTTATGCGGCAAAGATATTCTCCCTTCAGGACCGGTGCCTACAAGCGCAAACATTGTGAAGATACGTAACGGCCGGCCCCGGGCCCTGATCTACCAAGATAACCCGCGAAGCGGTTCAGGCGGACCGGTGGAAGTTGCTGCGGAGCAGCTATGGGATTACTGCCGTCTCGGCGGCGACTATACCGCAATCGAGGTCTGGGACAAGGTGCCGCTGCTTGAACCGCATGGCGTACTGATGGATACGCCCGGGGTAGATTCGACGGATGAGGGACACCAAAGCGCGACCCGGTCTGCTCTGCACTTGGCCGACATTGTATTCTATATCATGGATTATAACCATGTGCAATCCGAGAATAATCTGGCTTTCGCCAAACAGCTGAGCGACTGGGGCAAGCCGCTGTATCTGATTATCAATCAGATCGACAAGCACCGGGAAAAGGAACTGCCGATGGAGAGCTACCGGAAGCAGGCGGAACAGGCTTTCCGGAATTGGGGCGTGAATTTTGCCGGTCTGCTGTTTACTTCGCTGAAACATAAAGAGCATCCGCTCAGTCATTGGGACAGCCTTCCCCGGCTAATTGCGGAGCTTCTGGAACGGCGGGAAGCGCTTCTCGACTACAGCCTGTCCCGCTCGGTTGAGCATACGGCGGAGGCGTATCTGGCCTCGTGCCGTGAGGGTCAGCGGGAGGAGCGGGAAGCCCTGCTGGAAGAGCTTGGCGGCCAAGATCCAGCCGTGCTGGAACGGGAGCTGGCCGAAATGGAAGCGGCGGAAAAAGAGCTTGAGACGCTGCCTGAACGGGCGCGGCTTCAGCTCCGAAGCAGCCTGGATGCTCTTCTTGGCAACGCTAACCTGATGCCCGCCGATATCAGGGAGGCCGTAGGCCGCTATGCCGACAGCTTGAGGCCCGGCTTCCGGACAGGGCTGCTCACCACGGCGGCCAAGCTGGAAAAAGAGCGGGCGAGCCGGCTTGCGCTGCTCTCAGGTGCGCTTGCGCGCCAGGTATCGGCGCAGCTTGAAGGGCATGTGCTGTCGCTTACACGCACATGGGGGGAAGAGCTGGAGCTGTGGACCGAGGCGGATGAGCTGGCGCTGAAGAGCGGCTTTCCGCAGGCCCACGCGCAGTGGCTGGCGGAGGCGGTGAAGCCGGGCGCGCCCGTAGAGGGCGAGGCGCTGCTTCAGCTCTGCCGCGGCCTGGCGGCGGACATCCGCAGCGGCTTCCGCCGCGCCGCCCTCGGCGCCGCCGACGGCCTGCTGGCGAAGCTGCCGCCGCTCCTCGAGGCGCGCCGCGCGGAGCTTGCGCGCCGCCGCGCCGCCCGCGCCCGGCAGGCGCAGGCCGCCGCTGCGCTGGCGGCGCTCTCCCGCGCGTACGACGCCCGCGCGGCCGAACTCGCGGCGCTGCTGCCGCCGCGCCGCGCGCTCACCCCCGGCCTGCTGCCGGAGGTGAGCGCCCTCCCCCGGGCGGCCCGTGCCGGGGCCGCCCCGCAGGAGCGTCCGTCGCTTCGCCTGGCGGACGCACCGGCCGCGCCGAGCGCCGCGGCCGGACCCGCGCCGGCGGAGGGACGCCGCCGGCTGGGCGAGGCCGCGCGGCTGCTGGACCGCGCGGCTTCGCTGCTGCGCAGCGAGCCGGCAATGGCTTCGGCGTCGCGCAGCCTGGCGGCGCGGGCGGCGGACCTCGCCGGCGGCCGGTTCACGCTGGCGCTGCTGGGCGCGTTCAGCGCCGGCAAATCCTCTTTCGCCAACGCCCTGCTCGGCGAAGAGGTGCTGCCCGTGTCTCCCCACCCCGCCACGGCCGCGGTGAATCGCATCCTGGCGCCAGAGGGTCCGTTCCGGCATGGAACGGCGGTGGTCGCCATGAAGAGCCGGGAGGAAATATGGGACGATATCCGCCATTCCTTTGGCGTGCTTCAGCTCGGAGAGCCGAAGCCCGAGGCTTGGACGGATACGGTATCGGCGCTGCCTACAGGGGGGCTGCACCCTTCGGTTCTACCGCACGCCGGTTTGTTGAAGGCAGCGGCGAGGGGCTGGAAGGAGGCCGAGCCGCTTCTTGGAACGACCCGTACGGTGGAGCTTAACGAGTACCGGGGTCTCGTCGCTGAAGAGAGCCGGGCCTGCTTCGTGCGAAGCATCGACCTGTACTTTGCCTGCCCGCTGACGGCGAGCGGAGTCGTGCTGGTCGATACGCCGGGGGCGGATTCACTGCATGCCCGGCATACGGGCGTCACCTTCAGCTACATGAAGGAAGCCGACGCGATCTGTTTTATCACCTATTACAATCACGCGTTCTCCAAGGCCGACCGGCGGCTGCTGTCGCAGCTGGGCCGGATCAGGGAGAGCTTTCCGCTGGATAAAATGTTCTTTATCGTCAACGCGTCCGATCTCGCGGCGGATGAGGAGGAGCTGGCGGAGGTCAAGAAGCATGTCGCCTTGAACCTGCGGTCCGCGGGGCTTGCGAATCCGCGCATTTACGCGCTCTCCAGCTTGCAGGCGCTGGAGGGGAAGGTTGGCGGCGCGTCTTATGAAGCCTCGCGGTTCGGCGCCTTTGAAATGGCGCTATGGCGGTTCGCCGGCGAGGAGCTGCCCGACCTGGCACTGAAGGCGGCCTTGGACAGTCTGTCATCGGTCCGCAGCCGCGCGGAGGAATGGCGGGACCTGGCGCTGAAGGCGGAGTCGGAGCGGGAAGCCGAGAGCCGCCGGATGGAAGCGCGGCGCCGCGCGGCGGCCGAACGGCTTGCGCAGCTTGCCGCCGAGGAGCGTCCTCTGCGCGACCTTCGCCGCGAAGGCTCGGAGCTGCTGTTTCATGTCCGGCAGCGGATCGGATTTGCGCTCGGCCGGATGTTTCAGGAATCGTTCCATCCCTCGCTCCTGCGGGAAGGAGCGGGGCTGCTGAAGGAGATATTCGCCGCCTGCGGCCGGGAATGGTGGCGGACCGCGGGCCGTGAACTGGAGGCGGAGCTGTGGGCGACAACGCTGCGACTCGCCGCTGCAGGCCGGAGACTGGTCCGCGAGGCTTCGGAGAACGCGGCCGCGGAGCTCGGCCTGCCGGCGGAACCTCTGTTCTCCGTTCAGGAAGAGGAGGAGGGCTGGCCGGCCCCGGCAAGTCTTGAAGGCGAACTGGCGCCAGCCGATTGGGGGAGATGGTGGGGACTATTCAAGTCGCCCAAGCATTTCTTTGAAGGCGGCGGCCGGGACGCTTTGCGAAGTGCGGCCGAACCGCTGCTGAAGGAAGTGTTGGCCGAAGCCGCTTCTGGGCGGGAGACGCTGCTGCTGGATCACTATGAAACCCTTGCGGTGCAGGCGCTGGCAAGGGCGGCCGGAGCACTGAGAGAAAGACTGGAAGAGCAGGAGCTGGGCATGTCCGCGCTGCTGAAAGGGGGTGATTCGGCGGAACGCTGGAACACTCTCGCCCGCGGGCTGCGCGAGCTGGAAGCCGCTTTTGACAGCAGGATGAAGTTGGAAGTGTGAAATTTGAAGGAAATTGTCGTAGAACACTTGCAATCTGCCGCGTCTTGGAAGAAAATAAAGAAGCCTGAAAATTTGCAGTGAAACTGCTGCTTTTTGCATGGAAATTGCAGGAAGGAGCGAATTTTGCCGAAAGAGGTTGAATACCGACATGTGGGGATCTCCCTATTCTGCTTACAGCCGCAAGCTGCTGCTGCTCGGCAGCGGAGAATTGGGTAAGGAAGTGATCATTGAAGCCCAGCGATTGGGCGTGGAGACGGTAGCCGTTGACCGTTACGAAGGCGCTCCTGCGATGGCGGTTGCTCACCGCTCCTATGTGCTGGATATGCTGGATGGAGAAGCGCTCAAGGAGCTGATCCGTACCGAGAAGCCCGATGTCATTGTTCCGGAGATTGAAGCCATTGCGACCGATGCTCTTTTGGAATTGGAAGAAGAAGGATTTTGCGTCGTTCCAACGGCGCGCGCAACGAGGCTGACCATGGACCGGGAAGGCATTCGCCGTCTCGCCGCCGAGAAGCTTGGCTTTCCTACGGCCGATTACCGGTTCGCGGATAGTCTGGAAGAGCTGAAGCAGGCGGTATTAGAGCTGGAAACGCCGTGCGTGATCAAGCCGATTATGAGCTCCTCGGGCAAAGGCCAGAGCGTCTGCCGGAAGCCCGAGGATGCAGAGAGCTGCTGGAACACGGCCCTTGAGGGCGCCAGAGCCAAAGGAACGCGGGTCATCGTGGAGTCTTTCGTTGTGTTCGAGAGCGAGATTACGCTGCTGACCGTCCGCTCTTCCTCAGGTACGGTGTTCTGCCCGCCGATCGGGCATATCCAGAAGGACGGGGACTACGTGGAATCGTGGCAGCCGCATGAAATGACGGAAGAACAGCTGATCCAGGCGCAGGAAATTGCGCGCAGGGTGACGGACGAGCTTGGCGGATACGGTATTTTTGGCGTGGAGCTGTTCCTGACGCGCGAGGGCGTCCTGTTCAGTGAAGTAAGTCCAAGACCGCATGACACCGGAATGGTGACGATGGTTACTCAGGATTTGTCGGAGTTTGCTCTGCATGTCAGAGCGATTCTCGGTTTCCCGCTAGGGCCGGTGGAATTGCTGTCACCGGGAGCGTCGGCGACACTCAAGGCCGGGAAAAATGCTGCCGGATTTGCTTATGCCATTACCGGACTGAATGAAGCGCTGCGGCTTCCCCGTACGCAGGTCCGTGTATTCGGCAAACCGGAAGTCCGCCCGGGACGGCGGATGGCCGTTGCGCTGAGCGCGGCCGATAATGTGGAGAAAGCACGGGCGGCTGCGAAAGAAGCGGCATCCCTGCTAAAAGTGGAGGTATACGAGGATGAACAGTAGTACTCAGGCACCGGTACTGCAGATTCGCAACATCGGTATGGACGATCTGGAGACAATTACGGCACTGCTGAGAGGATTCGGCTATCCGACAACCCTCAACGTAATGAAAGAGAGACTGGAAGTTGTGCAGAACGATCCGGACTGCTGCACGCTTGTCGCAGAAGTGGACGGGCAGACTGCCGGAATGATTGAACTCCGTCAGGTTATCTCTTACTGCAAGGACCAGGACTCTGTCGCCGAGATTACCGCAATTATCGTCGAGGAATCACTCAGAGGAACCGGCCTCGGAAGACGGCTGATGGCAGCCGGGGAAGAATGGGCCCGCAGCAAGAAATGCAAGCAAATCTACCTGTGCAGCGGCAACCGGGTGGAACGCGCCCCGGCGCACGCTTTCTACCGCCATCTCGGATTCGATCAGAACGGTTACCGTTTTTGCAAATCGCTGTTATAAATCGTTTAGTGTTAACATAACGTTATCCTGGCATCTATCTCCATCCCGCATCGTGCAGGGGTGGCTTTTTTTTGCAGGCAGACACAATATTTTTATTAAACATCTGAGGGCGGATTGAAACACCATCATGGTATTTTGACCTGTTTCTTCACGGTTTGCGATTTGAATTATGGGCGCGTCAGCCTTACAATTATTATGAAAGCGCATACTTTACGTATTGTGGGGAGGATCAGTGCTTTGTATAAACTGATTTTGGCGGAAGATGAGGAGGATGTCCGGGAGGGGATTATCGGGCAGATCGACTGGGAACGCTACGGCTTTGAAGTCGTGGAGCAGGCGGAGAACGGCAAAGAAGCGGCGGAGCTTGTCGACCGGCTGCTGCCCGACGTCGTCGTCACGGATATTCAAATGCCGTTTATGAACGGACTGCAGCTGGCGGAATATATTCGCAGCCGCCATCCGGGCACCAAAATTATTATTTTGACGGGCTATGATGAATTTGAATACGCGCAGCGCGCCATCAAGCTGCAAATTGACGAATATATTTTAAAACCGTTCTCTTCCCGGGAATTGATCGAGGTGCTGCTGAAGGTTAAGGCTGTGATAGAATCGGAGATTGCCGAAAAGGAAAACATCCATGTGCTCAGCGAGCATTACCGCAAAAGCCTGCCCATTCTCCGTGAGCAGTTTCTCTCCTCGCTCGTGTCCCGCAGGCTTCGGCCGGAAGAGATTGCGGCGAAGAGCAGGGAATACGGCATCCCGCTCTCCGGAGACTGGTTTCAGTCCTCTGTGATTAGTCTGGACTATATTCGCGGCCCGGGTGCAGCGGAAGCCGATCATCGGGTCTCCCTGCGCGATACTGGCGACCGCAACCTGCAGCTGTTCGCCGTGCTTAACATCGCCGAAGAAATTTGCTTGAAGCATGGTTTCGGCAGAGTGTTCATCCACCGCGACGATCTCGTGATGCTGTCTTCCCTCGCGGGAAAGGATGAGAGCGAAATGACTGGCAGGACGCTAGAAGTGCTGGAGGAAATCCGTCAGAACGTGCAGCGCTTCCTGAAGCTGACCGCCACCATCGGCGCGGGAACAGTATGCCGGACGCCGGAGCTGCTGTTCCGCTCGTTCGCGGACGCGCTTCAGGCGCTGGACTACCGGCTCATCCTTGGCAACAACCGGGTGATCTGGATTGAAGACGTCGAGTCGCGCACAAGCCGCCTGCCTGTCTATGACGAATTGACCGAGCAGTCGCTGATCCGTACGGTTAAGTTGGGTACCGTGCAGGAGCTTACGGAAATCATCAATGAATTGTTCGGAACGCTTGACGGCAGTCAGGTGACCGCGAGCGAATACCGTATCTTTCTGCTGGAGATTCTCACTTCCATATTGCGGGTAGCCAAAGAGTCCGGAAGCGAGACGAACGAGCTGTTCGGGCCGGGTATTGCGTCTTTACCGGACATGAACAAATTCAACAATATGGAGGATGCGAAGCAGTGGATTATTGATATTTGCACCCGGCTGATGAACCATATCGCCCAGGAGCGGCAGTCCAGCTACAAACAGTTGGTCGAGCAGGCGAAGCATTTTATCAAGAGCCATTATGATGATTCCGATATTTCAATTGGAAGGGTATGCCAGCATTTGCATATCAGCACAGGGTATTTCAGCAGTATTTTCAAAAAAGAAACCAAATTGACGTTCGTGAGCTATCTGCTGCAAATCCGGCTGGAGGCGGCCAAGGAGCTGCTGCGCACGACGGAGCTTAAGGCTTTTGAAATCGCGGACAAAATCGGCTTTACCGACCCGAACTATTTCAGCTTCTGCTTCCGGAAGAAATACGGCCAGTCGCCTAAAGAGTACAAGAACGGCGCTAGAGGAGGGTAATCCATGCCCAAAGAGCGGACCCGTCTCTTTCCGCATCATCCGCAGCGGCGTGGCCGTCCAGGGGGAACATTTACCTCCAAGCTGCTCAGCATTCAGGTAATCCTGACGGTAACTCTGACCTCGATCGCCGTACTCGTGACGGTTATCGTCAGCTTTGCGCTGTACAACAAGTTCGCGAAGACGGCGGAGGAGAATGCGAGCCTGAATATGCAGCAGATTATCGAGCAGGTCAATTACAATCTCGGGCTGTATGTGAACGGCATGCGCAATATTTATGAGAAAGCGGAGCAGCAGATCGGGCAGAATGCGTCCATTGATTCACCGATGCTGCAAGAAAGCCTGTCTACACTGCTCGAATCCCGGGAGGATCTGGTGTCCTTCGCCGTCTTCACGCCTGAAGGCCGTCTGGTGCTGGACGTTCCGTCCGCCCCGATGAGGCGCAACACCCGGATGGGGGAACAAAGCTGGTTTACCGCACCCGGGAAGACGGGAGAGATATCTTTTTCCCAGCCGCATGTCCAGAACTTATTCAAGCAGCGTTACACCTGGGTGGTATCCATGAGCAAAATGATCGCTTACACAGACCACGGTACAAGAAAAAAAGGAATATTGCTTGTCGACTTCAATTTCCGCACCATCGACGAGTTAAGCAAACAGGTCAAGCTGGGAAAAAGAGGCTATGCCTATATTCTGGATTCCCTCGGAAATATTGTGTACCATCCGCAGCAGCAACTGATTTATGCCGGACTGAAATATGAGAATGTGGAGCCGGTGCTAGAGTACGCCTATTGCAGCTATCTGGACGAATCCACGGGAGAGAAGCGGTTCATCACTGTCCGCACGGTGGATCAGACAGGCTGGAAAATCGTCGGCGTCGCCTATTACGACGAGATTGTGACGACCAAACGGGATCTCAATCAATTCATGATGCTGTTCCTCCCGCTGTCCATCCTGTGCGTCATCGTCGTGTCCGTGCTGCTGTCCGCCAGAATTGCCCGCCCGATCTCCAAGCTGGAGCGTACCGTTCAGCAGGTGGTGGAGGGGGATTTGAATACCTCGATCTATGTCCGCGGCCCTTACGAGGTAGAGCAGTTGTCCAAACGGTTCAATCTGATGCTCCAGCGCATCCGCAAGCTGATGGACCAGATTATTTACGAGCAGGAAACGAAACGCAAGGGCGAGCTGGAAGTGCTGCAATCCCAGATCAATCCGCATTTTTTGTACAATACGCTCAATTCCGTCATCCGGCTGGCCGAACGCGGCAAGAATGAGGAGGTGGTGACGATGATCCAGTCGCTCTCCCGGTTTTTCCGCATCAGTCTGAGCAAGGGCAAGAATATTATTACGCTCCGGGAGGAGCTTGATCATATCCGTCATTATCTCGTCATCCAAAGCTTCCGGTTCAAAAATAAATTCCGCTACGAGATCAAGGCGCAGCCGGAGGTATTGAATTGTTCCACGGTCAAGCTGATTCTTCAGCCGATAGTCGAGAATGCGCTGTATCACGGGATTGAAATGATGCCCGACGAGGGGCTGATTGAAATCTCTGCGGAGCTGCGAAGCGGTCTGGTCGTGATTACGGTCAGGGACAACGGGCTTGGAATGAGCGGGGACATGCTGAAAAATATGTTAAAGGGCGGCGCAAAAAGCAGGGGCGGGTCCGGCGTCGGCGTGCGCAACGTGCATGAGCGAATCCGCTTGTACTATGGCCGGGAATACGGCCTGTCCTTTGAGAGCGAGATTGAGGAAGGCACCACGGTTACGGTTACTTTTCCGGCTAGGGATGCGGGTGAAGACGGCGAAACAGCGATGGAGGAGGCGAAATCCCAATGAAACGTATACGGATTGGGCTCACTCTGCTTCTCGTCATCTTTATGGGAGCTGTGCTGTCTTCCTGCCTCGGCTCGTCCCCGCCGCATCTTGATGTCGGGAAGACCCGCAGCATCCATATGATCGTGAAAATGAACAGGGGCGATTACTGGAACACGGTAAAAATGGGGGCAGAGGCCGCCGCCAGGGAATTCAACGTGAAGCTGACGTTCAAGGCTCCGGATACGGAGAGCGATGTGAAGCGGCAGATCGCCATGGTCGAAGATTCCATCAAGGAGCGGGCGGACGTGATTATTCTGGCGGCGAGCAGCTATATGGGGCTGGCCCAGGTTGTCGACAAGGCAGCCTTTAACCGGATTCCGGTCATTTCCGTCGATGCCGAGGTCGGATCGGCCAGGGTGACGACCTACATCGGCTCGAACGGCTACAAAGCGGGTCAGAAATCCGCCGAGCGGCTTGTTCAGCTCCTGAACGGCTCCGGCGAAATCGGCATTCTGAACTTTACAAATACTTCGGATCAGCGGGAGAGCGGCCCGGAGAGCGATTTCGATTACGGAGCCAGAGACGCTGACGAAAGGGAAAGAGGCTTTCTGAATTACGTCGCCCGCTATCCGTCCGTGCATGTGGTGGACATTTCCTATACGCCTTCAGTTATGGGGGAAGCCAAAGAGCTTACAAGGCAGATGCTCAATAAGCATCCGAATCTAAGCGGCATCGCGGCACTGAACGAGACAGCGTCGCAGGGAGCGGCGGCTGTGCTTCAGGAGCGCGGACTCCGCCGCATTAAGATGGTCGCTTTTGACAGCTCCCCTGCCATGATGGAGCAGATTCAGGAAGGCATTGTGCAGGCTGCCGTGATCCAGAACCCTTTCAGCAACGGTTATCTGGCAGTCAAGAACGCCGTAGAAATACTCCAGGGCATCCAGGTACCGGAGCGGGTCGATACGGGGACAAAGCTGATCGATCTGGATAATATGCTGTGGCCGGAGAACCAAAAGCTGCTGTTTCCCTTCGTGCGGTAATTGTATCCCCGAGACCACAATTGGCAAATTTTGTTGACAAACAGGATTAACAAGGTTTATGATCTATATATAAACAATTCCGATGTAATTACTTGATATTATGGTTGAGCTCACTGGTAAACTGGAGGCTAAGCCCTGTCACTTTGGTGATGGAGCTTGGCCTTTTTTGGTTGCCGTGGACAAACGAGATGAAAGAGGGTGAATGTTTTGCAGCAGAGCACCAGGCATCCTTGTTACGATGAATTGGCTCATGAATATTTTGCCAGAATGCATGTGGCCGTGGCTCCCAAATGCAATATCAGCTGCAAATACTGCAATATTAAGTACGACTGTGTCAGCGAGAGCAGACCCGGCGTCGTCAGCCGCGTGCTTACACCGGAGGAGGCTTACCGCAAGGTTCAGCGGACTGTCGCGGTGCTTCCCAGATTGACGGTAGTGGGCATCGCCGGACCGGGCGATCCGCTGGCCAATCCGCAGGAGACGTTTGATACATTCGCCCTGCTGGCGGAAGGAATGCCCGATCTGCAGCTGTGCCTAAGCACCAATGGCCTGATGCTGGCGGATTATGCGGACGAGATCGAGCGTTACCGGATCAACCATGTTACGGTTACGATGAACACGATCGATCCCGCGATCGGAAGCCAGGTTTACCAGGCCATCTTTCACAAAGGAAAAGCTTACCGGGAGCAGGAAGCCGCAGCCATCCTGATTGAAAGACAGCTTGCCGGAATCCGCGAGATTGCCGCCAGAGGCATCCGGGTCAAGGTGAATTCTGTGTTAATTCCAGGGGTGAACGACGGCCATCTTGCCGAAGTGTCGCGCGCGGTCCGGGATTTGGGGGCATTCTCGCATAACATTATGCCGCTTATCATTTCTCCGGGGAGCCGCTATGAGCGGGAAGGCAGACAGGCGCCCGATCCGGAGTTAACCGTCAAAGTGCAGGAGGAATCGGCTGCGATTATACCGGTGATGAGGCATTGCCGGCAGTGCCGGGCCGATGCGGTTGGGCTGCTGGGTGAAGACAGGGGACAGGACCTGTACGATACCGGAAATAGCGAGAAGCTGCCAGTCTACTCCTTGGGTGAGAGGGAGCAGCTGCTCAAGGAGCTGGATGATGAATTGGAAAACAGGCACCGGAGACGCTTTGCAAATCACGGAGATGCGGAGACGGGCATACGAATCGCTGTGGCCACTCGTGGAGGCGGCAAGGTAAACATGCATTTCGGCCATGCCAAAGAATTTCTGATCTATGAAGTTCATGGCCGGGAGAGCAAGCTGCTGGGCATCCGCAAAATCCAGGCGTACTGCAACGGCACGGCCGACTGCGGCGAAGGGGCGGACAAAGGCGCTATTCTTGAAGACACTATACATCTTCTTCGCGACTGCCGCATTCTTCTGTGCTCGGGAATCGGCGAGTATCCGCAGGAGAAACTCCGGCAGGCCGATATTATGGCGATCACGCGTAAAGGCGGAATCCAGGAGCTGCTGGCCGAATGCGGCCGTTATTACCGTTATTTCAGAGATAGCCAAATTAGTTGACGGATCAACCGGAAGCCAAGCCGATATTCATTCAAGGGGAAACCCGGGCGGCTGGCTTTTTTGTTGGCAAAATCAGGAGGAGCGGGTTTATGATAACGTTGAAAGCCCCGAAGACCTATATTCGCGAGAAGAACATTCTCGATTCGGCAGGTCCGCTAATTGCCGAAATTGGCCAAAACGCTCTCATTATCGGCGGAAATACGGCGCTTGCGCTGACAGGCAAGCACTTGCTGCCAAGCCTTGACGACGTGGGCGTACATTATCACGTGCATACGTTTGAGGGTGAATGTACCGCCGCAGCAATCACCCGCTATGCCCGTCTCGTACGCGAGACTGGTGCCGATTGCGTTATCGGCATCGGCGGCGGCCGGGTGCTCGATTTGGCGAAGGCGGCCGCCGAGGACGGCGGTGTTCCCGTCATTAGCGTTCCGACGATTGCCGCCACCTGCGCAGCCTGGTCCGCACTGACGATTATTTACGATGAAGAAGGAAGATATGCGTTTCCGCGTCCGCTTCAGGAATCCCCGCTGCTTGTTCTGGCGGATACGGCCGTTCTCGCTTCTGCCCCCGCCCGTTACCTGAAGGCAGGCATCGCCGATACGATCGTTAAATGGCATGAAGCGGAGCCTAATGCCGCTGGCCGGCCCGATCTGTCACTCAGCATCGGCTTAAGCGTATCGCGGCTTGCGCTCGATCTTCTTGATGAACAGGCGGTGGAGGCCTCTCAGGCAGCGGGCAGCGGCGCTATTACACCAGCATTTGCCGAGACCGTGGATGCCGTAATTGCACTGGCCGGTCTTGCGGGCAGCATTACGCAAGGAAATCCACGGGTGGCGTTGGCCCATTCGATTCATAACAGTCTGACCTTTCTTCCTGCAACCCACGGCAGCCTTCATGGAGAAAAGGTTATCTTCGGCTTAATCGTCCAGTTTGTACTTGCGGGCAAGACTTTACAGGAAATCAACGAGCTGATTTCATTTCTGTGTGAGCTTACGCTTCCCGTCACTCTGGAGCAGCTAGGTATTGGCGGCGACATTTCCGTTCAGGCGGCCAAAATCGCTGAGAGTGTGGATATTGATCCCGAAGCCCGGGAGCGGCTGGCGTTTGAAGTGAGCGTTCCGCTTCTGAAGGAAGCCATTCTTGCAGCCGACCGTTACGGCCGTGAGATTCTGGCCAGCAGAGCGGTCAGTATTAGTTAAGAACAGGATTACTTTTGCTGAATTGATGAAATCTTCCTTGCTTTCACCGCCGGATTTTCTTCCCTTGCATCTATTTTCATTGATAGATTTGCAGCTTTCATGCTAGAATTTCGCTACGCAGCGCCGTGTCAAGGCGGCCGTATGCCGTGCGGAGTTTCATATGGAAGGCTTGCAGGCGGCGAATGAGAAGGGAGATTGCAGAATGTCTTACAAACTGGCGGTAGGAAGCAGCGACGGAGAGCTTGTCGATCAGCATTTTGGAAGAAGCGAGCGGTTCTATATTTATGAAGTCAGCGATGAAGGTCAATGGGAGTTGCTGGAAGTCCGTGACAACGTTACGACAAGGGAGGAAGGAGAGCATCATACCGATGAGCTCAGCCGGACAGTCGATATGTTGAAGGACTGTAGCAAGGTGCTTGTGCTTCAGATTGGGCCGGGAGCGCAGCAGAGGCTGAAGCAGATCGGAATTTCGGTGTATTCCAGCAGGGGAACGGTCGAGGATGCGCTCGGCAAGCTGATTGCGTTCGAGAACAAGCGGAAGAACCGGGCGTTTCTTGACCGCGAGCAGGCGGAATGACGGTGGAAAGGGCCGCAGGATAACTTAATCAGCGGTCACCTGAGTTAAGGTTTGGGCAGACGCCAAAGTCGGCCCAAACCTTTTTTTTGCTTGAAAGTCTCCTCCACCCGCACAGTTCCCGCTGAAAATGCTGGATTTTGTCTGCCCAAGGAGGACAAGCTTAAAAATATGATATGAGAATTTTGCTAAAACTGAGGAGTATTTTATATTCGCAAACGCTTACATTTCCTGCATAATAAACATGTGCCCGGGAGCGAGGGGGCAAAGAGCAAAAAGACAAAATACCAGGAGGTCAAATTTCTTATGAAAAAAATCACTTCCGTCTTACTTGCAAGCGCATTACTCGGTGCTGCTCTGGCTGGCTGCGGCGGCAATAACAATTCGGCCAACTCCGGCGGCGCGGCGGCAACCGGTTCCGGCAATTCCGCAGGCAGCGGCGGCTCAGGCAAAACGCCAAAAGTCGGCGTAGCGATTTATAAATTTGACGATACCTTCATGACAGGGGTCCGCAACGCGATTGAGGAATCCGCCAAAGGCATCGCCGAGGTGGACATCGTGGACAGCCAGAACTCCCAGCCTACACAGAATGATAAGGTGGATTTGTTCCTTACCAAGAAATACAACGGCATGCTGATCAACCCGGTTGACCGGACGGCGGCGGGCGTTATTATCGATAAAGCGAAAGCGGCCAACACTCCGGTGGTGTTCCTGAACCGCGAGCCGCTCCCGGAAGATATGAAGAAGTGGGACAAGGTCTACTATGTAGGCGCCAAAGCGGAGGAGTCCGGCACACTGGAAGGCCAGCTTATCGTTGACTACTGGAAGGCTCATCCCGAAGCCGACAAGAACAAGGACGGCGTGCTGCAGTATGTGATGCTCAAAGGTGAGCCGGGACACCAGGACGCCGAGCTGCGCACGAAGTATTCGATTCAGGCGATTGAAGACGCCGGCATCAAGGTGGAGAAGCTGGCGGAAGACACTGCGATGTGGGACCGCGTAAAAGGCCAGGAGAAGATGGCCGCGTTCCTCGGCTCGCATGGCGATAAGATTGAAGCCGTTCTGGCGAACAACGACGATATGGCGCTCGGCGCGATCGAGGCATTGAAAGCCGCGGGTTACTTCTCGGGCGACAAATACATGCCGGTTGTAGGCGTTGACGCTACCGCTCCGGCAGTACAGGCGCTGGAAGAGGGAACGATGCTCGGAACCGTGCTTAACGATGCGAAGAGCCAGGGCAAGGCAGCGATCACGCTGGCCGCTCTGCTTGCTAATGGCGAAGCGCCGACGAAGGACAACGTGGGCTTTGACATTTCCGACAACCAGTACGTATGGATCTCCTACAAAAAGATTACAAAAGACAACGCATCCGAAGTTAAGTAAGCTTTTTGCGGCTTGGGGCTAGGCAGATTGCACGAACGGGGAGCGGTCCGCCGCTCTCCGGTGTTCCTTTTAAGGCAGGAGACAAGGATGGAACCGCTGTGCCTCTCTTGGACAAGAAAAATAGCGTAGGGGGCGTAAGACGATGGCTCAAAGCGAATATGTGCTGGAGATGAACAATATCACCAAGGAATTTCCTGGCGTCAAGGCGCTGGACGGCGTGACCCTGAAGGTCAGACCGGGCAGTGTTCATGCCCTTATGGGCGAGAACGGGGCCGGCAAATCCACACTCATGAAATGCCTGTTCGGCATTTACTCGCCGGATGGCGGAGAGATTTTTCTGGACGGCAGGAAGACGGTTATCCAGAATTCTAATGATGCGCTTAACAACGGTATTTCGATGATTCACCAGGAACTGCACCCGGTGCCGCACCGCAGCGTTATGGAAAATATATGGCTGGGGCGTTTTCCGACCAAAGGAATTGGACCGCTTCAATTTATCGATCACAAAAAAATGTATGCGGATACAGAAAAGCTGTTTAAGGATTTGGACATTGATCTGCACCCGGAAACCCTTGTGGGCAAGCTGTCCGTATCGAAAATCCAATCGATCGAAATCGCGAAAGCCGTCTCTTTCAACTCCCGCGTCATTGTCATGGACGAACCGACCTCATCCCTGACCAGCGTGGAAGTGCAGCATTTGTTCCGGATTATCCGGGATCTTAGACAAAGAGGCGTTGCCATTATTTATATATCGCACAAAATGGAAGAGATTCTGGAAATCTCAGACGAGGTCACGATCATGCGGGACGGCAAAAAAATCGGCACCTGGCCGGCGGCGGAAATGACGACCGATCTGATTATCTCCCGGATGGTCGGGCGCGATTTGACCAACCGTTTTCCCGAGCGCTTCAATGTGCCGGGGGAGGTGTTTCTGAAGGTCGAAGGGCTGACTTCCGCCGACCCGAGGTCGTTCAAAGATGTCTCCTTCGAGCTGAGGAGAGGCGAAATTCTTGGCGTCGGCGGTCTGGTGGGAGCCCAGCGGACGGAGGTGATCGAAGCGCTGTTTGGCCTGCGGGCGCTGAAGTCGGGAACGATCTCCATCGAAGGCCGGCCGGTCAAGATCGGTTCTCCGCAGGATGCGAAGAAATACGGTCTCGCCCTGCTGACGGAGGAGCGGCGCGTTACCGGGATTTTCCCGGTGCTGTCCGTCCATGAGAACGGGGCCATCGCTAACCTGGAGCGCTATCAGAAACTGTACTTCCTGCTGAACGGAAAGAAGAAAAAAACGGAAGTGGACAAGATGATCGAAAAGCTCCGCACCAAGACGCCGACCACGAAGACGCAGATTATGAATCTGTCGGGGGGCAATCAGCAGAAGGTGCTGCTGGCGAGATGGCTGCTCACGGAGCCGGAAATTTTGCTGCTGGACGAACCGACGCGCGGGATCGACGTCGGGGCCAAATTCGAAATTTATACCATCATTGCCGATCTGGCGAAGCAGGGAAAGAGCATCATTATGATTTCCTCCGAAATGCCCGAGCTGCTTGGAATGTCGGACCGTGTCATGGTGATGTCGGAGGGCAGGCTGACCGGCATCCTGGACGGCGCCTCCGCGACGGAAACCGAAGTGATGCGTCTGGCTGCCCAGCACTGATTCAGGACCATTTTTAGAGGAGGAACATCCAATGAACGCCAAAAAAGCGCAAAGCTTTATTACTCAAAATGCCATCTATCTCGTACTCGTTGTCCTGATTCTCGGCATCGCCGTGTACGAGCCGAGCTTCATGTCGGTCAATACGCTCCGCGACATTCTGATTCAATCGTCCACGCGGGTTATTATCGCTCTGGGCGTCGCCTTTATTCTGATCACGGCGGGAACGGACTTGTCGGCCGGGCGGGTCGTGGGCCTGACGGCGGTGATCTCCGCCTCGATGCTGCAAATCCCGGATTATTCACGCCGTTTCTTTCCGGATCTGCCGCAATTGTGGATCATCATTCCGATTGTCATCGCCATTCTGGCCGGTCTGCTGTGCGGTCTGATCAACGGCTTGATCGTTTCCAAGCTCAATGTCCCGCCATTTATCGCGACGCTCGGCACGATGGTTATGGTGTACGGCATCAACTCGCTGTACTTTGATATGAAACCGAACCAATCCCAACCAATCGGCGGCCTGCGCCCTGATTTCACCAATATAGGCTCCGGTTTTATTGGCAAAGGGCAGTATTCGATCCCGTATATCGTCATCATCGCCATCGTTGTCTCTCTCATTGTCTGGGTCGTCTTCAACAAAACGAAGCTCGGCAAGAACATGTACGCCATCGGCGGCAATATGCAGGCGGCCAAAGTATCCGGCATCAACGTTTCCAAGAATCTGATTTATCTCTATGCCATCGCCGGAGCCCTGTACGGTCTTGCCGGCGTGCTGGAAGCCGCCAGAACGGGCGGCGCGACGAACAACTACGGCAACATGTACGAACTTGACGCTATTGCGGCTTGCGTCGTCGGCGGCGTATCCACCACAGGCGGCATCGGCACGGTGCCGGGCGTATTGGTCGGCGTCGTTATTTTCACCCTGATCAACTACGGTCTGACCTTTATCGGCGTCAGTCCTTATTGGCAGCTCATTATTAAAGGCCTTATCATCGTGGCCGCGGTTGCCTTCGATATGCGGAAATACTCCTCGAAGAAGTAAGCAGGCGGCTCATCATACGATAGCCCAATTTTAAGAATTAAGGCCGCTTCCCGGACCGTCGGAAATTTTTCGCCGCCTGGGGGGCGGCTTTTCTGCGCCATCCCTCACACAATGGGCGTTTATCCCATATTCTATAGGCAAACGCCTTATGATTAGGGGGAGCGGTGCATGTTGAAAATTGATTTGAGCGGATCGCTGAAGGCCGGGAAGAACGCGGGGATAACGGCGGAAGTCTGGAAATGGGACGGGACGGGTTGGAATAGCCGCATTCCCCAGCCGGAAACGCGGTATGCCGAGAGCGCCTATGCGGTCGTTCCGTCCGAGCCCGGCTGGTACCGGATCGATGTCCGCGCAGCGGAGACGACCCTAATTGAAGGAAGCGACGCTAATGATGATGTTGGTCTGCGAGTTGTTTCGCTCCATCCTGCGCCTTTCAATTTGAAGGAGGGGAAGCTGTGGGGCTATATCGGCGACAATGGCCGGACCGTTATTGAACCACGCTACGACTACGCCGAGGAATTTCAGGATAACGGCCTTGCCGTCATCCAGCGAAAGGATGGCAGCGGATTAATCAACACAGCGGGCAAAGAAGTCGTGAAACCTATATACAACTATATCGGTCCCTTTGTAGAAGGGCGCGCCGTCGCGAGCGACAGCCGGGGCTATTTCCTGATGGACGAGAAGGGGAAGCCGCTCACGGGCCGCAGGTACGATTATCTGAATTCTCTGCATGATGGGCGCGCGCTGTTCAACACACAGGCGGAAGATCAGGGTCTCAAATACGGGTATCTGGACCGGAACGGCAGGGAAGCGATCCCGGCAAAATTCGAAGACGCAAATGACTTCAAGGATGGCAAAGCGCTGGTCAAGCTGCACGCGGGCGAGTTTGCGCTCATTGGGAAGAACGGAGAGGTTCTGCACACGTACTCCTTTCCTTTTGTCGGCAACCCCGGGGAAGGCTTGTTGGCTTACCAGGCGGAGGAAAACGGCCGTTACGGGTACATTGATGAAGAAGGAAATACAGTTATCAGTCCCCAGTTTACTTCGGCGATGCCTTTTTCCGAGGGACGGGCGGTCGTCAATATGGCAAAGAACTATGAGAACGCCTACGGCTTGATCGACAAGAGCGGGAAGTTTGTCATTCAGCCTCAATACGAATATATCCAGCAGCTTGGGGAGAACCGTGTCGCGCTCGGTACCCCCATTAACCCGGCAGAGGCGTATAAGGGGGTCGTGTACACTATCGCCGATGCAGTAACCGGCCGGATACTGAACACTCATCCGCTGCGCGGAGTGAATAACTACAGCGAGGGACTCGCTTCCGTCTACGACGAGAACGAGACGTATTTTATCGACCGAAGCGGCAGCCGTGCCGCTCAGCCGCCGGTTGTCCCGGGAGCGGGTACCCTTTCCTTCAGCGGAAGACTGATCAGAGCCGACGTGGATCAGCGCACCGCGTATTATGACCGGAACGGCAAGCAGGTGTGGAGACAAAATACACTCATTCCCCTTCGCCCTCCCTACGCCGTGGAGGAACGCAAGTTCAAGCCGGATTTCAATTATCTGGTCTACTACCCGTACGTCATGGGGATTTCCGATTCGCGAATATCCGCCCAGGTCAATGACAGATTGAGAAGGCTTTCGCTTGCCGATGCCGCCAGTGCCGGGGGCAGTGACAGAGACTACAGCTATACGGGCGATTTTTCCGTGTCCTTCTTCCGGAAGAATCTGCTGCAGCTTGAGCTTAGCGGTTACCGCTACCCGTTCGGGGCTGCGCATGGAATGCCGACCCGTATTTTTACCCCAATTGATCTGCGGACCGGAAGATTTTACGAACTAAAAGATCTGTTCAAACTTTCGATTCCATATACGGAAAGACTGAGCGAAATTGTCGGCAGGCAAATCAAGACTGACCCTCAATATTCCTATGTATTCCCCGATGCGTATAAAGGCATAGCACCTGATCAGCCGTTCTATGTCGACGGGGAGGCGCTCTACCTGTACTTCGCTCCTTACGAGATCGCCCCTTACTCGGCGGGCTTCCCGACCTTCCGGATTCCTTATGCCGAGATCATGGGCCTGATCAACACGGAAGGCGCATTCTGGCGGTCCTATCACTAGGCTAGCTGTATCCTGCCGGCTCATCTGCTTCGTTCTTCTCTCCGAAAAAGAATCATGGAACTCCCGAATGGCGGAAATTGGCACTCCATTCGGGAGTTTAGTATGTTACAATGACCAAGGAACATATTACAACTTTGTAATATTTGCCGCTGTTTTCTTTACATGGCGGACAACAATACAACCAGAATAAGGAGATGGCGGAATGAAGAGCAGAACGGTAAAAGCATTACTTAGCGGAAGCGTAGCGGCAGTGTTGGCTCTAGGCATATCTTTGCCGTCCCAGGCTGAAGCGGCCTCGCCGCAGGCAACACTCAATAACGGAATGAGCTTTGAACAGCTCATGCAATATTTGCAGCAAAATTATGGCCAGTCCATCACCGTTGATCTGACGGGCGATGTTGATTCCAAGCCGGCGGAATCCAAGCCGGAAGCTGCGCCGGCGGCAGAACCGGCCCCGGCAGAACCGGCCCCGGCCAAACCGGTGGAAGCTCCTGCGGCCAAACCCGCGGCTCCGGCGGTCAAAGCCCCTGAGGCGGCCCAGGCCAACAGCTCCGCTTTTGTCAAAGAGGTCGTATCTCTTGTCAATGAGGAACGCGGCAAAGCGGGACTCGCGCCGCTGGCTGCGCTTGACAGCCTGAACAAGGTCGCGGCGGCCAAAGCGACGGATATGCGTGCCAACAATTATTTCTCGCATACGTCCCCGACGTACGGATCGCCTTTTGATATGATGTCCGCTTTCGGCGTAACTTACAGCTATGCCGGCGAGAATATCGCCATGGGACAGCGCACACCGGAGGAAGTCATGAAAGCCTGGATGAACAGCCCGGGCCACAAAGCCAACATTCTGAGCAAAAATTTCAACTACATCGGTGTGGGCTTTGACAATAACTACTGGGCACAGGAATTTATCGGAAAATAAAAGCTTTATCCATCTCCGCCCTCCTGCTGGATTGCAGGACGGGCGGTTTTTTTAGCTTCTAAAGTCCATACCGGCAGATGAAAGCTGTAAGCCGCTATCAAGCTGAACACCAGCCCCGCCAGCATGTATACGGAGTAAACCAGCAGTGCTTTCAGGTTATCCGAAAAAGGATCTTCCAGGCAGAAGTTTCTGCCGACGGTTGGTCCTTTTTTTCATGGATTGGTTACGCTGGGCAAATCTTTGAAAAATGCGGTACATTTGCAAATTGCCGATAGAAGAATTATGTTTAAATACAAAACACATTGCGGAGCGGACGGGGGAGAATGATGTTGAACGATTTTAAATGGACCTGGCGGGCCGCAAGCCTTCTATCCATTGCGGCCACCCTTATGCTGTTAACCGGCTTTGTATATGCCGTGGGAGATATTATGTATCCGAAGGGTGCCGCTACGGCCGCCCAGACCCCGCAGAGCACGGCGGCTCCCGCTGCCGAAACGGGGGTACTGAAGATTGCGGCGGTCGGGGACTCGCTGGCCAAGGGAACGGGGGATAACACGGGCGAAGGCTTTGTCCGCCGGACCGTTACGGGCTTGTCCGATTCCGGGATGAAAGCCGAACTGGTCGGAAATCTCGGCATTAACGGGCTGACGACCGCCGGACTTGAGGACAAGCTGAAAGAGGAGGGCGTACAGTACGTCCTTCGCCAAGCGAATATTATTCTAGTTTCGATCGGCGGGAACGATCTGTTTCAGGGAGCGCAATCCATGCTGAATGAGGCATCGGGAGGAACGGCCCCTGAGGGCGGCGCACCCAATTCGGCGGGGACTACCGGCGGTGCCGGTTCTTCAGGCGCGGGCGCGGGAGCTGCCGGGGGCAATGCTGCCGTTAACGGCGGCGTCTCCGAGGGAAACGACGCTTTAAAGAATTTGACCCCCCAGAGGCTCCTCGCTGGTCTTCCCTCCGCTTCGAAGCGGCTGGAATCCATATTAACCGCCATTTCAAGAATTAATCCGTCGGCCAAGGTTTACTATATCGGGCTCTATAACCCTTTTGGGGATCTCCGGGAAATGCTTATCCCAGGCAATCAGGCCGTAACGGCCTGGAGCGGCGCTGCCATGGATATTATCAACCGCAATACGGATATGACGCTTGTTCCGGTGATGGATTTGTTTAACGGCCATCTTGACCAATATTTGTCCAGCGACCATTTTCACCCGAACGGGGACGGCTACCAGCGAATGGCGGACCGGATCGTTCAAGCGGTGCGCTAGAGGAAAGGAGCGGTGAACATGCAGGCGAACGAGAAAGAAATCGGACCGGGCAATGTGGTGTTATCCGTGAACGGAGTCCGCAAAAAAATCGGCCGCAAATGGATAATTGACAACGTCACCTTTGACGTAAGAGAAGGCGAAATTTTCGGGTTTCTCGGTCCCAACGGGGCTGGCAAGACGACCACCATTCGTATGCTTGTCGATCTGATCCGTCCGAGCGAGGGCTCCATTACGGTGTGCGGCTATAATGTCAACAAGTCGCCTGAAAAAGCGCTGCAATATGTCGGCTCCATCGTTGAAAATCCCGAAGTGTATTCGTATTTGACCGGCTGGGAGAATTTACAGCATTTCGCCCGCATGCAGCCGGGAGTGGACGAAGCCCGAATCGCCGAGGTTGTGGAAACGGTCCGGCTGGATCAGCGTATTCACGACAAGGTAAGAACCTACTCGCTCGGCATGCGCCAGCGCCTCGGCATCGCCCAGGCGCTGCTTGGACGCCCCAAGCTGCTCATCCTCGACGAGCCGACGAACGGCCTCGACCCCAAAGGCATCAAGGAACTGCGTGAATTTATCCGCAGGCTGGCGGATGAGGGAATGGCGGTGTTCGTTTCCAGCCATCTGCTGAGCGAGATTCAGCTGCTCTGCGACCGGGTCGCCATCATCAGCAGGGGCCGCGTGCTGGCCGTCGGCGGCGTGAGCGAGCTTGTCGCCCGCAATTCGCCTTATGTGCTGTGGGAGCTTGATCCGTATGAACGGGGAGCCGCCCTGCTGGAATCGAGAACGGGAATCCGGCTGGTCAATCCCGAAGAGCTGGACCTGGACGACACGGTGATGGCGAATATGCGACCCGGCTCCGCCGTAACAGTTATGGACGACGAAGACGTTCCCGAAACCGTTGCCGCCCTGGTAACCGCCGGGGTCGAGGTCAGGGCCGTGCATAAAATCCATCCGACACTGGAACAGCTATTCTTGAAACTGACGGAGGGTGAGACCATTGATTAGCCTGCTGCCGCTCATCCGCAATGAGAGCATGAAGATCATTAAGAAGAAGCGCTTTTATGTTATCCTGCTCATCCTCCTCGTCCTTGTTCCGATGTTCACTTATGCCCAGATGCGCTCCGCCGAGAGGAACCGGGAGAAGTTCAGCTCCGACTGGCGTCTGGAATTGCAGCAGCAGATCACCGATAATGAAAATTCGCTAAGCAGCAGCCGCATTCCGGAGGAATGGAAGACTTACCGCCGAATTTTTATACAGCAGATGCAGTATTATCTCGATCATGACGTAAATCCGAACGAACCGAGCGGCGTAACCTTTACCCGCGAGTTTCTGGATAATTCGATCTCCCTGTTCATCCCGCTGCTGATTATGGCGGTCGCTTCGGATATCGTATCCGGTGAACGCACGACGGGAACGATCAAAATGCTCCTGACCCGGCCCGTCAAGCGCTGGAAGGTGTTGATGAGCAAATTGATCGCGCTGCTCATGTTCGTGTCGCTGATAATTTTGTCCGTCTTTCTGGTCAGCTATCTGATTTCCGGGATCGCCTTTGGCTACGGCGGGTTCAACGTCCCGGTGTTCACCGGCTTTCAGCTCAGCGGAGACACGGTTGATATGTCCGCGGTCCATTCGGTTCCGCAATGGGAGTATCTGCTGATGCAGTGCGGACTTATCTGGTTCGTCAGCGTCGTCGTCGCCCTGCTG
Organism: Paenibacillus sabinae T27; assembly: GCF_000612505.1. Taxonomy (NCBI): domain Bacteria; kingdom Bacillati; phylum Bacillota; class Bacilli; order Caryophanales; family Paenibacillaceae; genus Paenibacillus; species Paenibacillus sabinae. The sequence continues at coordinate 3,370,889 of NZ_CP004078.1, read as the reverse complement.
GCCTTCATGGTATCGGTGCTGTTCCGCAGCACGGCCGCCAGCATCGTCGTGATGATGGCGGCGCTCATCGCCGGCACGATCCTGACCAATATGGCCTCGGCCTGGACCTCGGCGAAATATCTGTTCATGGTCAATCTGGGCCTGACGAATTACCTCTCGGGCTCTCCCGCGCCGATTGCGGGGATGACCCTGCCGTTTTCCCTTGCGGTATTGGGCGGTTGGGCGGCCGTTTCCGTGATCATTTCATTCGTCATCTTTACGAAAAGGGATATTTTGAATTAGAATGTACAAAGTAACCAAAACATTTGTTTGCATTTTGGGATTAGAGAAGAGAAGGGGGAACATGAATGTTCGAACAGGTCGATATGTTCGCTGAAGTCACAAAAAACGGCGCAGCAGACCGGACTGGATACGATGCTGACGACATTCAGGTGCTTGAAGGACTGGTTGCGGTCCGCAAACGGCCCGGCATGTATATTGGCAGTACGAGTTCCTCGGGACTGCATCATCTGGTATGGGAAATCGTAGACAACGCTGTAGACGAGCATTTGGCGAAATTTTGCTCGAAAATTGACATCACGCTGCGCAAGGACGGATCGGTGACCGTAACTGACAACGGACGCGGCATTCCGACCGGAATGCACAAGACGGGCATTCCTACGCCGCAGGTAGTATTCACCATGCTGCACGCGGGCGGCAAGTTCGGAGGCTCGGGCTATAAGAAATCCGGCGGCCTGCACGGCGTTGGCGCCTCCGTGACGAACGCCTTGTCGGAATGGCTTGAGGTGGAAATATACCGGGAAGGCAAGATCCATCGCCAGCGTTTTGAATATTGGGTTGATAATAACGGGAAAGAACATGTCGGCGAACCGGTCACGGGGCTTGAAGTATTGGGCAATACGAACAAGACCGGTTCGAAGATTATGTTCAAGCCGGATATTCGCGTGTTTCAAGGCGGTATTTCGCTGAACTACGACACGCTTTCCGAACGGCTTCAGGAAATTGCTTTTCTGAACTCGGGTCTGCGTATCACGCTGACAGACGAGCGGAGCGGCCGCCAGGACGAGTATTATTACGAGGGCGGAGCGAGCGAGTTCGTCCGCTATTTAAACGAAGGCAAGGACGTGCTGCACGACGTCATCCATTTCAGTGCCGAGAAGGATGAAATTGAAGTGGAGGTTGCGATCCAGTACAACGGAGGGTATACCGAGACGATCGCTTCGTTCGTGAACTCGATTCCGACCCGCAGCGGCGGTACGCATGAGACGGGCTTCAAGACGGCGTACACCCGGGTTATGAACGACTATGCCCGGCGCACGGGGCTGCTGAAAGAGAAGGACAAAAATCTCGATGGCGGGGACCTGCGCGAGGGGATGATGGCTGTCATCAGCATCAAGATGTCCGAGGTCGAATTCGTGGGCCAGACGAAGGACCAGCTTGGCAGCGCTTCGGCGCGCAGCGCGGTCGACTTTATCGTCTCTGAGAATATGCAGCGCTTTCTTGAAGAGAATCCGCAGGTGGCGCAGAGCCTGCTGAAGAAATCCATTCAGGCGGCCAGGGCGCGGGAAGCGGCGCGCAAGGCGCGCGACGAAATCCGCAGCGGCAAGAAGCGCAGCGAGGGCACGAACCTTGGCGGCAAGCTTACCCCCGCGCAGTCCAAGGATTTCTCCCGCACGGAGCTGTTCATCGTCGAAGGCGATTCCGCAGGAGGCTCGGCCAAGCAGGGACGCGACTCGAAGATTCAGGCGATCCTGCCGCTTAAGGGCAAGCCGATGAATCCAGAGAAGGCCAAGCTGGCGGAAATTTTGAAGAACGACGAATACCGGGCGATCATTTCCGCAATCGGCGCGGGGATCGGGTCCGATTTTGCGGTAGAGGACAGCAACTATTCCAAGATCATCATTATGACGGATGCGGATACCGACGGCGCGCATATTCAGGTGCTGCTGCTGACGTTCTTCTACCGGTATATGAAGCCGCTGATCGACGCGGGAAAGGTGTATATCGCCCAGCCGCCGCTTTACAAGCTGACCCGCAAATCGGGCAAGCTCGAAACGGTTCGTTACGCCTGGACCGACGAGCAGCTGCAGAATTATCTGAAGGAATTCGGCAAGAACTTCGAGCTTCAGCGCTATAAAGGTCTCGGCGAGATGAATCCCGATCAGCTGTGGGAAACGACGATGAATCCGGAGACGCGCACCATGCTTCAAGTGCAGATCGAGGATGCCGCCAAGGCGGAGCGCCGCGTGTCCACGCTGATGGGCGACAAGGTCGACCCGCGCAAGCGCTGGATCGTCGAGAATGTTGATTTTACCGAGATTGTGGAGTAGTGACGAGACATAATTCTAAGTGTTCTCGTTACAAAGTGACGAGAATTTCGGTATTTAAAAACTTGGAGAATGAAGAGCGCAGCGGCGGAATTGTCTTGGAGGAGCGTCAGCGTTCGCCTTTGTCCCCGAATATCAACCTTTGAATAATATTAAAGATATTTGGGGACAACAGCGACCGGAAGGACAATCCGCAGCGGAGCGTCTCCCATTCGCCATACTTTTTACAAAAGGCGACAGTTTGAGGAACAGAAGGTGAATGCATGAGCAGTTTATCCGAACAATTTTTGCCGGCATTTCTGGAGGAGGTCGTGGGCGACCGCTTCGGCCGGTATTCCAAATATATTATTCAGGACCGGGCCATTCCCGATGTCCGCGACGGGCTGAAGCCCGTTCAGCGCCGGATTCTGTATGCCATGTATGATTCGGGCAACACACCGGACAAGCCATACCGCAAGTCGGCCAAAACGGTCGGTGACGTCATGGGCAACTATCATCCTCATGGCGACTCGTCCATCTATGAAGGCATGGTAAGAATGGCGCAGCCTTGGAAAATGGGGCATGTGCTCGTCGACGGACACGGCAACTGGGGTTCGATGGACGACGACCCGGCAGCAGCCATGCGCTATACAGAGGCCCGGCTTTCGCCGATCGCCATGGAAATGATGCGCGATATCGAGAAGCGAACCGTGCTGTTCAAGGACAACTTCGACAATACGGCAAAGGAGCCGGTCGTCGTCCCTTCACGATATCCAAATTTGCTCGTAAACGGTACAAGCGGCATTTCGGCCGGTTTTGCTACTGAAATTCCGCCGCATAATTTGCGCGAGACGATTGACGCCTGCATTGCGGTTATGCAGAAGCCTGAGATCGAGCTCGAAGAAATCATGACCTTTATGAAAGGCCCGGATTTCCCGACTGGCGGGCTCATTATGGGCGGCGACGGGATTATGGACGCTTACCGTTCAGGCAAAGGACGCATTTATCTGCGCTCCAAGACGGAGTTTGAGAATTTACGCGGCGGCAAGCAGCAGATCGTCATCACCGAAATTCCATTTCAGGTGGTTAAATCCCGTCTCGTTACGGCGATGGAGAATATCCGTCTGGAGAAAAAGGTTGAGGGCATCGCCGAAGTGCGCGACGAGAGCGGCCGGGAGGGTCTGCGGATCGTCGTCGAGCTGAAGAAGGAGGCCGACGCGCAGGGGATTTTGGCATACCTGCTCAAGAAGACCGACCTGCAAATTACGTATAACTTCAACATGGTGGCCATCGTCAACAAAGCGCCGCAGCAGCTTGGCCTGAAATCCATTCTGGAAGCGTATATCGCTCATCAGCGGGAAGTGGTTACGCACCGGACCCAGTTCGATCTGGAGCGGGCGGAAGACCGGGCGCATGTTCTGGAAGGTCTGGTCAAAGCGCTCAATATTCTGGATGAAGTGATCGCTGCGATCAAAGCGTCCAAGAACCGCCAGGATGCCCAGAATAATCTCGTATGGATGTTTGGTTTCAGCGAAAGACAGGCGGATTCCATCCTGACACTCCAACTGTACCGACTGACCAATCTGGAAATTAGGACGCTGGAAAAAGAACTGGAGGAGACGCAGCGCAAGATCTTGACGCTGCGCGGAATTCTGGAGAGCGACAAGAAGCTGGTCGGCGTCATCCGCAAGGAGCTGCTGGAAATCCGCGACAAATACGGCATCGACCGCCGCTCCGCCATTCAGGGCGAGGTGGAAGAGCTTAAGGTCAGCCTCGAGGCGCTGGTAAATGCGGAGGATGTGCTTGTTGCGCTGTCGGCGGACGGCTATATCAAGCGGACGAGCATGCTGTCCTTCACCCGCTCCGGCGGCGAACGGAACGCGTCCGGAGTCAAGGAAGGCGACTATATCACCCGGATTCTCGACGTCAATACGCGGGACAGTCTGCTGGTGTTCACAGGCAAAGGACAGTATTTCCTGCTTCCTGTGCATCAGATTCCGGAATTCAAATGGAAGGACCCCGGCACCGCAATTGTCAATGTAATCGGTCTTTCCAAGGGAGACGGCATTGCCGGAATCATACCTGTCAGCAATTTCGAAGAGCCTGGCCGCAGCCTGATTTTTGTGACGCGCAAGGGGCAGGTGAAACGCACCGAGCTGAAGGAGTACGTCACCTCCCGCAGCGGAGCCATTGCCGCCTGCAAGGTAGGAGCCGAAGATGAGGTGCTTACGGTTATGCTAAGCGAAGGGGATCAGGATTTGGTCTTAGTCACCCGGGAAGGCATGAGCATCCGTTTCCGCGAGAACGAGGTGAACCCGATGGGCCGCGTGGCGGCTGGCGTCAAAGGCATTCAGCTGAAGGAAGGCGATGAGGTGGTTGCCTGCTTCCGGGTGACGGACGATGAAGGAGAGATTCTCGTTTTATCCGACATTGGTTATGGCAAACGCAGTCTGCTTCTGGATTATGTCCCGCAGAGCCGGGGCGGCAAGGGCGTGCCGACCTTTGAATTCAAGGAAGGCAAACGCGTCCGTCCGAACGGCAGCCGGATTGCCGGGGCATTCTACTGCAGGGAGACATTGGAATTGACGGCCATCACACGCGAAGGAGAGATCCTTAGCTTCTCCTCGGAGGCTGCGCCGATTGATGAACGACGTTCGACCGGCAAGCTTCTCGTCCCGGTTGTGAAGAAAGACGAAATCGTCAGCGTGCAAATTAGCGTGAAGTAGAACGGATTTTCTCGAATACAGGCTTTGTCCCCATTGACATCCACGCTCCTTTTTCGACAAGAGCGCGGATGTCTTTTCTTGTATGGCATGTCATGTCGAATAACCAAACGACAAATTTAGCCGCATCGGAACGAAGTGTCGAAAGCGTTTTATTCCGGGCACACCGGATTGACAATCTGGTTCATTTTGGTATTTAATAGATTTTAAAATTTGGTTCATTCGTGATCCAAGCTTTGAGATATTGCTGTTAGGCCGTTAAAAGTTTATGGGGTTATTTATTTTTTCCTGATGCAGGAAAAGCAAACTCTTCACCGAACATATTTTTATAACGGATCATTTGCCGAGAAAGGAAGGAACAAATGTGAACTCCTTTGAATTTAGTAAAATATGGCACAAAATTCTCAAAGACTATAAGGTTCATATGGATACAAAGCTTGCTCCTACGCTTACTGACGCCCAACTGACCGTACTTGAGCTTGTTCAGGAACGGGGAGCAGCGAAGCCTTCTGACCTCGCCCCGCATCTGGCCACCAGCCCTGCGGCGGTTACCATGCTGCTCGACCGGATGGAGCGGGGCGGGCTGATTATCAGGGACAGGGATGCCGCCGACCGCCGGATCGTCTGGGTCAGCATCACCGATCTTGGAAGAAGGGAAGCAGCGCGGGGCCTTAAGGTCCGCAGCGATTTTTTTGCGGAAGTGCTGGACCATATCTCGGCCCACAACCAGCAGCTGCTGCTGTACTTGATGGGCAAGCTCGTAACCCCGGGGAATGAAATCGCTCCGCTGGAGATGAGCAGGTAACTCGAAGCAGCAGAGCAGACCGTCCGCTGCCGGAGGCAGTAGCGTGTGCTGTAGTCCTTACTTCGCAGCACCAATACTGAGCGTGTATATCACTTCACAAAATACGCCGGATCATGCCTTATCAGGAATTCGCCATCCTGCTGAACAGGCAGCACAAAAAAGCGGGCCTATTCTCTTTTGAGCTTAGACCCGCTTCTTCCTTTTCGCGAACACACTTTGCCGGCACCTTTCCTGGCACGCAGCGTGCCAGCCCTTGAATCTTCCCTTACCGGAGCGCTCCCTCCTGCAGCTTCTCAGGCCACAAGTCCCATGGGTATTGCCGAGGAGGCAGGGAAATCAGCTCGACTTCCTGCTTGGTCACGGGATGCGGAAAGCCGACAAGCGAGGACCACAGCGCGATTTGCTGACCGGGCTTGTTGACGGCCGCTCCATACTTCTGATCACCGTACAATGGGCAGCCGGCATGGGCAAGCTGTACGCGGATCTGATGCGACCGGCCGGTCAGCAGGTCCACCTTCACTAGGCTGAGACCCTCGGCAAATCCCAGTACCGTGTAGTCCAGCACGGCTTCCTTGCCGCCCGGTGTGCCTTCCCGGACTACGGTGACCGTGTTCGTCTTGGCGTTCTTGAGCAGGATATCTCTCAGCCGACCGCTTGCTGCGGGAAGCTTGCCGTGGACAACGGTCAAATACCCTTTCCGAAAGCTCCGGCTGCGGACGCTCTCCGAGAGCCGCGAGGCGGCCTTGGAGGTCTTGGCGAAAATCATGGCCCCGCCGACAGGCCGGTCCAGCCGGTGCACCAGCCCCATAAAGACGTTGCCGGGCTTATTATACCGCCGTTTAACATCCTCCTTCAGCAGGGTCAGCAGGTCGGTGTCGCCGGTTGCATCCTCCTGTACGGGAATATTAACCGGTTTTACGATTCCGAGGAGATGATTGTCCTCAAATAAAATGTCAAAAGAAGCCGGGGGCTGTCCTTCCTCCCGGCCGCCATTCACGCTCTGCGCCATCGCTCTTAAGACTCCCAGCGGGCGAGAATACCGCAAGGCAGATTCAGCCCGGAAGAGGTGATCGGCAGTCCGATTTCCCCGGCGCTAAGCTTGCCCCCGAAACGGGATTTCATGGTCATGGACAGCATGTTTTCCAGAACAGTTGGGGAAATGCCGGTTGTATAGGAATTGATGAGCAAGAAGAGCGGGTTATCGCTCAGAATGCTCAAGCAGCTTTCCAGGAACGGGTACAAGCTCTGCTCAAGCTTCCACATTTCGCCGCCAGGTCCTCTTCCGTAGGAGGGAGGGTCCATAATAATCGCGTCATACTTGTTGCCCCGGCGCTGCTCGCGCTGCACGAATTTGAAGACATCGTCGGTGATGAAGCGGACCGGACGTTCTCCAAGGCCGGACAGCTGCAGGTTTTCTTTTGCCCATTGGACCATGCCCTTGGCGGCATCTACGTGCACGACAGATGCGCCCGCGCTGGCTGCCGCTACGGTGGCCCCACCGGTGTATGCGAACAGGTTAAGCACCTGTATTTTGCGTCCCGCACCCGAAATCTTGTCCATCATCCAGCTCCAGTTGGCCGCCTGCTCCGGGAATAACCCGGTGTGCTTGAAGTTTGTTGGACGCAGATGGAACTTAAGCTTGCCATAGCTAATGCTCCAACTGTCCGGTATGCTCTTCTTCATTTCCCACTGGCCTCCGCCCGATGAGCTGCGGTGATAATGCCCGTGGACATTCCGCCACTGCGCGGTCTCGCTTACAAGCGGCCATATAATTTGCGGGTCCGGGCGCCGAAGAATGATATCTCCCCAGCGTTCCAGCTTTTCTCCGCCTCCTGTATCGATAATCTCATAATCTTTCCAGTCCCGAGCCATGTACATGTTAATCCATCCTTCAAGAAGTCATTTAGCCTATATTGTACATCATTTTGCCGGTTCTTAACAAACCGTGGAAGTGCTTGAGCACGCGTAGAGCTGCTTATTTTTCAAACGGCTGCATTTGATACATCAGAATCAAGTCGGCATAATGGTCCATGCCAAGCTTGATCTGTTTATGTCTTCTCCCTTCCTCCTTAAAGCCTAGTTTACGGTATAGCTGAATGGCATTTTCATTGGAAGAGAACACCTCGAGACAAATTTTTTCAATAGCGGAGCACGTGCCAGCCCAATCCAGAATTGCTGCAATCAACTTTTTCCCGATACTTTGTCCCCTCCAGGCGGGTGTCAACATCATGCCGACCTCACGCAGGTGAGAACGTCTTTCGAGCGAAGGAGTGTAGAGAATCAGCCAACCGACAACGGTATCATTTACTGAAGCCGCTAAAAAAAGCTCACTGGGATGATCGGCCACCTTACAGATTAAATCATGATAGCTTTCAGACGTCTTGTTAAATTCATTTTGTGCAGTTATAACATAGTCATTCTCTTCAACAACCTTGCGATGAATAGAAAGGACAGCGGGAGCATCATCTGGAACAGCAGATCTGATTATCACGGACATTCCCGAGTCCAATTCATATTTTTGCGCGTGCAGTATGGCCATTTCAGTCCCCCCTAAAGAATAAAAATATTATAATTCAAGCTCTTAATCCGGGCTGTGAGAAACGCAGGAGGCAATCCGCATAAAAGATAATTGACACTGATAATCATTATCAATAAAATAGATTTATGTCCTGCACGGTTGCTGGGGATGAGATGCACATATGAATGGTTTGAACGAATGGGGGAAGAAGCGGACGATGGCAAAAATTTTGGTGGTCTATGCGAGCATGACCGGCAATACCGAGGAAATCGCGGAGTTAATCGCGGAGGGAATCCGTCAATCGGGCCAAGAGGCGGTTCTGAAATCGGTCACCAGCTGCAGCGCCTTCGAAATCGCATCCTATGAAGGAGCGGTTGTGGGAGCTTACACCTGGGGAGACGGAGAACTGCCGGATGAATTCCTCGATTTCTATGAAGAGCTGGAGGAGACCGAGTTGTCCGGCCACAAAACTGCCGTGTTCGGAAGCGGTGACACCGGATTTGAGATATACTGCGGCGCGGTTGATTTGATAGAGGAAAAACTGAAGGAAAGAGGGGCCGCCATTGTGCAGTCAAGCTTGAAGATCGAGTACGGGCCGACTTCCGCGGAGAAAGACGAATGCCGTAAGTTCGGGCAGCGTTTTGCCGAGCTCTGCTTGGCGGTATCTTGAAGATGAATACGGCATATTGTACACCAGTCAATCAGGCGCCCCGGCTGCCGAAACTTTATGATTACGTCGTGGAGCGTGCACTGCTGGATATGGCGGAACAATGCGCCTGCGGCGGAAAAGGCCTACCTCTGTGGCGGCAGCAGGTTCAGTATGCGGTCGGCCACACGCTCAATGATTATTACAGCTTGACCCCCGAAGTGCGTAGGCAGACGCCAATTCAATTTCTTCTGGAGCGAAGATGGCCGCCTTCGGCCCGCTGCTTTCTATCGCTGAGCCACTATTGGGAAGTCAAGGATACGATATGCGATGAGCTGATCCGGATGACCAGCGGCAGCGAAAGGGATGAAATGCCGTTCATGCTGTATGAGCAGTGGTATGTGCCCGTACCCGAGCTTCAAATGAATCTCTCTATGATTTTTCATCTGGTCTGGCACGCCCGGAGAGAAGGAAGCGGACTGAAGGTGCAGAAATATATGGTTCGCAGAAATGAGGAGGTCGTCTCGGCATTTTTGCATATGACCAACGTATTTTGCCGCAAGGCTTACGGCAGGCCTCCCGAGTGCGTGGAGATTCATTTTCTCATGGACAAGGAGATGCGCAGATACGAGGGAGATTCCTTAACGCTTGAGGCCTCGCTCGATTATTTGAGGCTGCTGTCAAATTTAAACGGCGAGCTGGACACACTGGTGCAAGACTGTAAGGCAGAGGAGGACGAGGGATGCAAAAGCGGCGAGGATGCTTTATTAAAACCGCTGCTCATGTAGCCGCAAATCCGCTTACTTACAGCCAATCAATCCGCAAACCCGCCAATCCGATTGCAAAAAGGCCCTGCGCACCGATACCGGTGTTTCGCAGGGCCTGATTTTGTTTTGAGCGCATTCTGCTGTTTAAACAGCAAATGAAACTGAGGTAAGCACGCACCAGTTCCTATGAGGCTTCCGTCATCAACTAGCCGACATAACGTAAATAGTCCTGCTTGTTCGTGACAACAAATCCGCAGCTCTCATACAGCCTCAGCGCATTCGGATTATCCAGCGCGACTTCGAGATTGACTCCGTTGCCGCTGCGCTTTTCCCGCTGGATGGTCTGGAGGAGAGCGCTGCGTCCGATGCCTCTGCCTCTCAGCTTCTCATCAACGGTAAACCCGTAAATCCACGTTTCGTGATGCTCCGTCCACAGCCGCAGCTTTCCTGCCGGCTGTCCTTCCAGCTCGATGATGATGTGCTCGTTGCTGTCTTCCTCCACGAATTCATCGTACATGTTCGCAGCGTCTTGGGGCGTCATGCCGAACCCTGCGCTGTCGAGAGCGACGAGCAGAGGGACTTCATCGGCGCGTGCGGGCCGGAGAATGACATGGTCATCCGGCAGAATCTTGTTCTCAAAGGCTGAGCGTTCATCGGCCTTCTCTTCGTGCCACTTCATCTGGTATTCCGCATGATCGAAAGCGAGGGGCAGCGTCTTCAGAAAGCCGACAGCGGATTTGGAAGCCGCCGGCGCATTCAGCAGCACGTTATGTGCTCCCTGGCGGGCGATATAGCTCTGTGCCCGTTTCCATAGCGAGCTGAAAATGCCGCGCCGCCGGTAACCCGGACGTACCATGCCGCATACTTCGATTTCGCTGCCGAAGCTGTACAGCCCGATAAATCCGACCAGCAGCTCATCCTCGTAGGTAACGAACCATTCGGCGCCGCCGCCCCCGGGTTCCCTGCGCAGGGATTCCCAGTTGAGCTTCAGCGAAAGGTCTTCATATTCCTCGCAGCGCTGCTGCAATTCTTCAATTTGTTTCAGTGTTTCATGTGTCGTCAAACCCGTCATCCTCCTAGGGACACACGCGAATACGGGCTTATCCCCTGGGCGCGTTTTCGCTCAGGACATCCGAATATTCGGCGTGTTTTTTGAATTGATGTGCCGCATATGAGCACTCAGGTACAATCTTCAACTGCTCCTCACGGGCCTTGTCCACTACCGCCCGTACCAACTGTTCTCCGGCTCCCTGACCGCGCAGATCTTCCGAAACAAAGGTATGGTCAATGACCAAATCCCCGCTGTTCTCTTCCAATCTGTATGTAATTTCGGCCAGGTCCTTACCTTCGCCGGCAATATAAAATCGGCTTTCTCCGGTTTGAATTTGCGTCATATTCTTCACTCCTGTTCTGTGTAATGTCTTTATTTTACTACCCGATATTGGAAAAAGCGAGGCTGTCTGCTTAACTGCAAAGCGTGCTTGAACAGCTCCCTCCGCATTCCGAGCCCGGCGAATCCGCCCTCCGGTTGCAAATTTCATACCCGCTGCCCGTTTGCCGTAGAGCGCTGCAAGGTAGAAATTCCGCGTTTCCGCGACACTGGCGGGGGACACTATGTTGCGTGCCATTTGGTTTGAGTACTATTTAGGGACGCAAATATTCCCTTTTTTTGACTTCTTTCGGCTATAGTGCTATATTGATTCCGATAAAGGCAATATGGTTAATAAGAGACTGATTAGAATACGATCTAATCGGTCTTCTATTTTTTGAATCCATCCTTAGGAGGAATTGGCAATGAGTGAAACAGTACGTTTGATCGAAAGAGCCGGGAAGCCTGCCGCGCAGCGGAGACAAGGCCTCGTGCCTGTCGTTATCTACGGTGCGGGTTCGGAGTCTCTTTCCTTAAGCGCGGATGCAAAAACAGTAGACGGTATTCTGAGCAAAAATCCGCGGGCGGTTTTAAAAGCGGAACTGCCGGCATCCGGCACTAAAGATGTAATTATCAATGAAGTGCAGCGCGAGCCCTTGAGCAAGAAGCTGCTGCACATTGATTTTCATGTGATCGATTTGAAAGCTGAGCTGGATACCAAGGTAGCTCTGCATTTTACAGGTACACCGGCTGGCGTGAAGAGCGGAGGCGTGCAGACCGTCGAGCTGCATGAGCTTGAAATCCGTACACTACCCGATAAATTGGAATCCGTATTCGAAGTTGACACCAGCGCCTTAGAGATTGGCGATCATCTGCTGGTTTCCGATCTTCCAAAGCATGAGGGCTGGGAAGTATTGACGGACCCCGAAACCCTGGTCGTCAAGATTCTGCCGCCGACCGTAACGGAAGAGCCTGCCGCCGAGGAGACGGAAGCGGAAGGTCCCGCAGCCGTGGAAGAAGCGGCCGAGGGTTCGGAAGGCAAGGAAGCCTGATTTCGTACGGCTGTGGCTAACAATAAAGGAGCAGATCGTCCCTTGCTGCAAGGAGCGGTCTGCTCCTTTTGTGTTCATTAATGGAGGGAATTGACGGATGAGGAGCGGTGGAGCCGAGGATTCCGGATAGCAGGAGGACTGACGGAAACTTGATGCCGGATTACCGCTGCTCGAAAGGGACGGTGAGCGGCCGAAAGAACAGTCAATTGTACCAACAACAGGCAGAGCCGTCCCTGGGCGGCTCTGCCTGTTGTGCCAAGCATTGCTTGCGATTTTCTCTTGCGATTTTTTCTTGCGAGCTTCTCCCGCAAACTGCTAGGCGGCAAATGGTTCCAAGCTCCAATGTTTAGTGAAGCTGTGACGCTTCTTTCCATACCAAGAATCGCTTTTTCAGTCTGGCGAACAACAGGTTGATGATAATGCCCAGCACGGTGATGAACAGGACGATGCCGTACATGAGCGGCAGATCATAGCGGGCGGTAGAGTTGATGTAATACCATCCGAGTCCCGTGCTGGCGCCGATTACTTCAGATGCGATAATCATGAAGAACGATAACTGGGCGGCAAATTCAATACCGATAAAAATATTGGGTGCGGTGAACGGCAGGACGACCTTGGTAAACAGCTCTCTGCGCGTAGCTCCCATGGACCGTGCCGCCCGCAGCAGGTTGTAATCGATATCCTTGGCTCCGGACATCGTATTAAACAGTACGGGCCAGAGCGCAGACCAGAAGATGACGACCACCTTCTCCGAAGTTCCGATTCCGAAGAAGATCATGAAAATCGGAATGATCGCGAAAGGGTTCAGCTTCTCGCAGGTGCGCAAGAAAGGCAGCAACGCTTTTTCCGCCGAACTAAAAAAGGTGCCGAGCAAAAATCCGAGCGGAATACCGATAATGAGCGAGAGCAAGAACCCGAGCAGCACCCGGTACAGGCTGATTAGTGTCTGCTCCAGCAGCAAGCCGGAGAATACCGAGCGGAAGATGGCTAGAATCGCGTCGCTGGGAGGCGAGATGACGCCCTTCGGAATGGTTCGGGCGCCGATCTCCCAGAAGATGAAGAACAACAGGATCGGAATACTGCCGATGCCGATTTTTTTAAGCTTGACTGCGGTAGAATTCATGAGACTCGTCTCGTCCTCCTTTGCTTAAGTTTAGATCCGGCTAGGCCGCGGCTTTATTGCTTGATTCGGGGGCCTGCCTCCAATGCAGCACTGCACTCTCTAGGTATTCAAGCACATAATTGAGCACCAGACCGACGCCTGCAACCATAATGGCACCAAGGTAAATGCGCTCGACAAACCCCATGCTTTGGGCATTGTGGATCATCCAACCCATACCCGAATCGGCGCCCATGCTCTCCGAACCGATCAGCATGAAGAAGCTCATGGTCAGTCCGGTACGGAGTCCGGTGATCAATGTCGGCGAGGCGCCGGGCAGGATGACCTGTGTGAAGATCACCAGCTTGCTCGCATTCATGGATTTGGCCGACCGGATCAGCAGCGGATCGACATTCTGAATTCCGGCTATGGTCGTGAACAATATCGGCCAGAACGACGACCAGAAGATGACCGTATAAATGCCTCCCTCGCCGATTCCTACAATGATAACGAAGACCGGAAATAGAATAAACGGCGGGATGCTGGAGAGAAATTTGGTCAGAGGTTGGAGAAATGCGGCCAGCTTCGGCATGGCTCCGGCCAGAATAAAGCCAAGCGGCAGGGCCAAAACGGTAGCCAGGACAAAGCCGACAAACACTCTTTTCAGGCTAATGGATATGTAGAGAAAAATGTTCGTCAGTCCCAGTTCGATTCCGGTCTCCACAATCCGGGAGAAGGGCGGGACAAATACGTTGCTAACGAGTCCCAGCCTCGGCGCAAGCTCCCAAACGATCAGCACCAGGAAAAAAAGATAAAAGCTTAACAATCTCTGATGAACCGAAATGATCCATTTCATTGCGTTTCCATCCTCCTTACTTGGGGGCTTGCGTCTGCAGAGCCGCCTCCTCATCCTCGACCACACCGAAATCAATCAGCAGACGTTCCAGTTCGTCCATATCGATCGGAGTGGGAACCGTCAGCTTCTCATTGTGCAAAATTTTCTCGGCCAACTGCTTGTATTCTTCAGCCTGCGAATGGTTCGGATTGTATTGGGTAACCGTCATTTTTCTCAGCTCGGCATGCTGTACCACGTTGTTGCGCGGCACAAAGTGGATCATCTGGGTATTCAGGCGACGCGCCAGTTCGCTGATCAGCTCTTGCTCGCGGTCCGTATTGCGGCTGTTGCAAATCAGTCCGCCCAGCCGAACGCCGCCGCTTTGAGCATATTTCAGAATGCCGCGGGCGATATTGTTGGCTGCGTACATGGCCATCATCTCCCCGGAGCAGACGATATAGATTTCCTGCGCTTTGTTCTCGCGGATCGGCATCGCGAACCCGCCGCAGACAACGTCGCCCAGCACGTCATAGGAGACGATATCCACATCCTCATAGGCGCCCTGCTCCTCCAGAAAATTGATCGACGTAATGATCCCCCGGCCTGCGCAGCCCACCCCCGGCTCCGGACCTCCGGATTCCACGCAGAGAATACCTCCGAAGCCGGAGGACACTACGTCCTCCAGCTCCAGATCTTCTACACTTCCGAGTTTGGCGGCAAGATCAAGCACGGTCTGCTGCGCTTTGGTGTTCAGAATCAGGCGAGTGGAGTCGGCTTTCGGATCGCAGCCCACGATCATAATTCTTTGGCCGAAATTGACGGCCAGCTGAGCCAGGGTGTTTTGCGAAGTGGTGGATTTGCCGATTCCTCCTTTGCCGTAAAATGCGATTTGTCTCAGTTTTTTAGTCATAATCGGGTTCTCCTATCTATTGGTTGTAATTAAGCAGTTGAAAAAACGCCGATTTCTTGTTGCATGATGGCATTTTAGTTCGGGTCAAACTGGGTGGTGATCAGGTCGTCGACCTTCAGCTGATCCTTCTTCAAGGCACCGGATACGACAAGATCATCAATCCAAGGCTGGATCAGCTTGTCCTGAAATCCTTTGCCGGTGTAATAGTAGTGCACGGCGTTTACCGGTTGGCCGATATAGTCGCCGGTCAGCTTGATCGCTTCTTCCTCATGCGCCGGGTTGACGATCCAGTCCTGAGCTTTCTTTATCGCGTTGACGAAGCCCTGGACTGCTTCGGGATTATCCTTGATAAATTGATCCGTGAAGTAGTAGAAGGTTGTGCCTGCCGCTTCGCCGAGTCCGGTATCCGCCGTGTCGAAAACTTCGATCAGACCAGAGTCCTTTGCCAGTTTGTAAAAAGGTGGATGGACGCCGACGATGTCAATATTACCCTGCTGGTTCGCCTGCAAGGCCGCCGTATCGCTTTCGAAAGCAACAAACTTGATTTGATCACGACTAAAGCCCAGATGGTCGAATGCGTTGGTGGCGATGAAGGTTGTGCAGCTCGGTACGGTGCCGTTGATCGTAATTTTCTCACCTTTCTTCTTCTTGATCAGCTCTTCCAGTGAAGAAACACCCGCCTTGGGGCTGACATAGAATTTCATGTGATGATATTTTTCATCCACATCCGGCTTCGGTTCAACTCCGCCGATCGTAACGCCCTTGATTTTGGCCCCGCCGGCGATATAGGTGGCGATGTTGTTAACATGGGTGCTGGAGACATTGTTCGTTCCGTTCAAGATGGAAGGAAGCACTTGAGCTTGAGTCAATTCGCCGGTATATTCCACATTGATCCCTTCCTCGGCGAAAAAGCCTTTTTTCTCGGCAATCACCCATGGTGTGGAGGAGCAGTTCACCTTGGTGTCGGTTTTGATGGTGTACACCTTCTTGCCGGATTTGGCCGGGTCAAACCCTGCATCCTTTAAATGCGATAACCCTGCGGCGCCTTGGATGCCGAGTCCTTTCTTCGTCTGGCCCAAGTAGCTGCCCACGCCGATTCCTCCTATCACCAAAGCGGCGATTACGGAAACAATAACCCATTTCTTTTTACCAGCTGCCATTTCCCTCACTCCTAATAATTTTAATTTAAGTAAAAATTTAACATTAAAAGATGCAACTATTCAGCCCTTCATCACCTGCCTTGGTTTAGTATAAAAAAAGAGACTAAGCGAACTTCCCGGGGGGAAGAACGTTAGTCTCCAGCTAACTGGTCAACTTTCTTTAATCCGATAAATCATATGAGATTTATGGATTAAAGCTTATTCTAATACTTTCATGATTGTCAACGCATGAAATTACAGAAAACGTCCAGTTCAAAAATTTGTAACATTTTATCTGATTTGTTATTTTATAGCGGGGTGGACTAGCCGTTTGCCTGCCGCTGACATGATTCCGTCCAGCACGATGGCCAGGACCGCAATAATCAAAACTCCAGAGAACATCTGCACAATCTGATAATTGGCTTGAGCCGTATAAATCATGAAGCCCAGGCCGGAGGTGGACCCCATCATTTCAGCCGCGATCAGAAACAGCAGCGCATAGCCCGCAGCCAGACGCGTCCCGGTCAAAATGGAGGGGAAGGCTAAAGGAAGCAGGACCTTCGTCGTCAGCCGAAGGCGGCTTAACCCAAATGAACGCGCCGCTTTGACAGTGTCTGCGTCGGCATGGATCATCCCGGACAATGTGCTGAACATAATCGGCCAAATACAAGCCCAGGCGATAATCGAGACTTTCGTGGGCTCGCCGGCTCCGATGAATACGATGATGATGTGAAACACAACAAACGGATTGATGTGAGAGAGCCACTCCAGCACCGGCCCGAGGGCTATACGGATCATGTAGGGCCAGCCGGCCAGAGCTATTCCGAGCGGCACACCTGCAATCAGGGCGATGGCCAGTCCTCCGGCGGCGCGCCCCAGACTAATCAGCAGATGGTGCGCCAGGGCTCCTGTTGCCGCCTGTTCGCCGATGTACTGAAGCACCTTCGTAAGAGGAGGAATGAATTGGGGGTCTACCCATTCGAATCTTGCACTGACTTCCCACAGGACGAGGAAGGCGATTACGGCAGCATAACGATTGCTAAGCTTGGTTAACACATTCACTTACGTTCCTCCCGACACAATTTATTGCCGCCAGGTCTGTCACGGATGTCCGGACTGTACCGGTGAAGCGGTTGGCGCAGTATGGCCTGAATGACCGGATTGCCCGGCGGCAGGCAGCGAATGCTCATGAGACATGTGGCCGCTGTGCCCGCTGGCAGAGGGCGAAGGCACATCGCCCTCTCCCGAGAAGCTGCCGTTAGTTTTGCTCAGCCAGCTTGTTGACGCGCCGCCAGCCACGAGAAGCAGCAGCATAGCGGACAGTACGGTCACTGCAAAAATACGGTTTGGCCTTCTTCGAGGCGTCTGTGGGGCGGGCGATGCGCTCCATGCGGATTCGAGAGGCTTCCAGAAAAACAGATCGCGTTCCAGCTTGCGCAATACGGCGCTCAGAGCGACGCCAATCAGGGAAATACATAGCCCAACGGCAAAGATTGGCGTTGTAGCATACGGAGACGAGTAATAATTGCTGGACCAATGAAGCAGCCAGCCGAGACCGGCCAAACCTCCCAGCATTTCTCCGGCCACCAGAATAGCCAACAGCAATATAATCGACGTACGGACCCCCAGCAAAATAGAGGGGGCCGCCCCCGGCAGTATGATCTGCAAGAACAGCCGCGAGGGAGAGGTTCCCATACTGCGCGCCGTTTTCAGCAAGTCCGCATCTATATTCTGCACACCGACAATGACATGGTGAAGCAGAGGCCAGAACGCCACCCAGGCGACGATGATCAGCTTCGCCTTTTCCCCGATCCCGAAGAACAGCAGAAATACCGTCATGAGCGAAAAGGGATTGACCTGGGCCAGAATGCGGAACAGCGGGTTCAGTCCTGCAGCAAGACCGGGCAGCCAGTACCCTAGAATCGCACCTGCCGGCACGGCTACCAGTGCTGCCAGCCCAATGCCTGCAACCACACGCCACAGTGTGGCTATCGTATGGCCAAGGAGATGCTGGTCCCGCAGAAGAGCCGCGATCTCCTGCAGCACCGCGGACAACGGCGGGAAGAAAGTCGGATTCACGAGCCCGCTTCTCGGCAAAACCTCCCACAGAATACAGAGAAGGGCGATGCCGGATAAACGCAAGCAGACGAGCAGCAAAACCGGGATATTCCTGGTTGCCATGAAAGTAAAACCCCCTGTTCGTTCTATAAATCCTATTTATCTCATAAGTTTTGTACAGTTTAGTTTTGTCAACGAATTGTTGTCAATAGATTTACTGGCTGGATTCGGATCGGAATTTGACGGAATCAAGAACATTCATCAGTCATTGATTGCCGCTCGCCGCTGCTTATCCATGGCTTGTTACATTCGCCGTTGACAGAAACTGGGGCTCGTTCTATAATACGTTAAGTATATAGGGATTGTGGGATAATAAACACGGCCGACCGAATGTCAGGAAGCCGGATGACTGCAGCTGCAGTTGTCCGGCTTTTGTCGCTTTAAACGGGTTATCGGATTCCAGATGATGTTGCTCTATCGGGATATGCTTCGGCGGATTTGCATAGAAACAGCGTGCCGATCCGGAATGGAATGTGAATGGATTCACGATTATAGGCGCCGCATCGACATCGGGGGAAACCGGATGTCTGAAATGGAAAGGAGGGTAGTTCGGGGCATCGTCTTCGCGGTGAAGGGAGACGCTGGATAAAATTGACGAAAAGGTGGTGTTCGCGTTGGCGAACGAATCACGCCATCCTTGTTACGACGAGATGGCGCATCATTATTTTGCCCGCATGCATGTGGCGGTAGCGCCAAAATGCAATATCAACTGCAATTATTGCAATATTAAATATGACTGCGTCAGTGAGAGCCGCCCCGGCGTCGTCAGTAAGGTGCTTACGCCGCAGGAGGCTTACGCCAAGGTGCGCAGTACGCTGGCTTCGCTGCCGCAGCTGACCGTGGTCGGCATCGCGGGACCCGGAGATCCGCTGGCCAATCCGCGGGAGACGTTCGAAACCTTCGGCCTGCTGTCCGAAGGCCTGCCCGATCTGCAGCTGTGCCTCAGTACCAACGGGCTGAAGCTGCCCGATTATTCGGAGGATATCGTCAGGCATCGTATCGCCCATGTGACCGTGACGATCAATGCTGTCGATCCGCAAATCGGGGCAGAGATATACCGCGCTGTGTTCTACCGAGGCAAGGCCTACAGAGGGAAGGACGCTGCAGAACTGTTACTGCACAACCAGCTGGAGGGCATCCGGCGGATCGCGGAGCGCGGCGTAAAGGTCAAAGTCAATTCCGTGTTGATTCCCGGCGTTAATGACAGCCATCTGATCAAGGTGACTGAGGCGGTCAAGGCAGCAGGCGCTTTCTCGCATAACATTATGCCGCTGATTCTCTCACCGGGAAGCGTATATGAAAAAGAGGGACGCAAGGAGCCCGCTCATTCGCTGACGCTTCAGGTGCAGGCGCGCAGCGAGGAGGTTATGCCGGTAATGCGGCATTGCCGCCAATGCCGCGCCGATGCGGTCGGGCTGATTGGCGATGATCTTGGCGTCAAGACCGAGAACTCGCCGGCCCGGGAATACGACCCGGCAGCACGCGAGGAGCTGCTTATCCGGCTGGACCGGACGGCCGCGGAGCGCAAGCGGCGCGAAGCCAATGCGGGAGAGCAAGGAGAGCGCGGAAGTCTGCGCATCGCCGTGGCGACGCGCGGCGGGGGCCAGGTGAATGTGCATTTCGGCCATGCACGCGAGTTTCTTGTCTACGAGGTGTCCGGGCAAGAGCAGAAGCTGCTGGGCGTTCGGCGGATTCAGGCTTACTGCAACGGCAAGGCCGAATGCGGGGAAGCAGACAAGGAGGCGATTCTGGATGAGACGGTGGAGCTGCTGCAGGATTGCTCCATCGTTCTCTGCGCCGCGATCGGTCCCGGTCCGTCCGAGCGGCTGGCCCGCGCCGGTCTGACAGTGCTGGCGCGAAAGGGAGAGATCAGCAAGCTGCTGGAGCAGTGCGCCAAATATCACCGCTTCTTCACTTCCATATCCTGCTCCCCATCGGAAGCCTGCCCGTCCGCTGCGCAGCCGCGGTGACGGTCCAGGAAGATTAAGCGGGCTTCGTAGCTTAACCGGCCCCGCGGCCCGCTTCGAATATGAGATCAACCCTCCCGAATCTCATCAGATGGATTCTCGTGTATGCGCTCGCCTTCTAGCTGTTATCCGTCGATAACGGCGTGGCGACCCGCTTACACGGACAAGCAGAGCGCGTTCCCGCCGGACGAGGTGGGAACGCGCTCTTTTGACTATTACCCGCATTGAAATGGTATGATCGGGGTCCCTACTCGTCAGCGACGACCAGCTTGATCTCATGCTCCAAAGCGTACTGCAGGTAATCGTCCCCAGGCATGCTGCCGGTAATCAAGTAGTCGATATCTTCCAGATTGCAGTACGTCATTAGCGCGTGCTTGCCGAATTTGCTGTGGTCCGCGAGCAAGAAAACTTCCCGGGATTTATGAGTCACAATTTGCTTGATTTCACTTTCGAGCGGTGAAGAGTTGGTGACGCCGCCCGAGAGCGAAATTCCGGATGAAGCCATAAAGGCTTTATTAATGTTGTATGCTTTCAGCAAATCTGTGTTTTTGATGCTGGCAAAAGATTTCGTCTTGCGTTCCAGAACGCCGCCGGTTGAGATTACGTTCAAATTGCCATAGGGAAGGGCGCCTAGGATGAAATCGAGATTGCTCGTAATAAGCGTCAATTCAAGGTGCTTGATAAACTCAAGCATTCCCAGAGTCGTCGTGCCGGAATCGATATAAATGATATCTCCGTCGTTTATAAAGCTGGCTGCCGCCTTGGCAATTCTTTGTTTTTCGGAACGGTTGCGCGTCTTTCTTTCGTTGAACGAGAGGAGGGGCGTGAGCTGTACAGCCGTTACACCGCCATAGACCTTCTTGATCTCTCCTCCTTCGACCAGCTCCTGAATATCTCTTCGAATCGTATTTTTGGATACATTGAATACATTGACCAGTTCATCGAGCGTCGCGGTGCTGTGTTCCATAATATACTGCTGAATCTGCTTGATCCGTTTGGGCTTCAGCATGTCCATCCATCCTTAATGTACCGAATTAGGGTTATTATGCTGCGAATAGGTAAGTACATTATACCAACAAAACCCCAAGAGTTATCCACCCATCCGAAGAAACCGCAAGGATTGCCTTATGAATCCGGATTACTGTTTTACAACGTAACAGTGTTATGTTACAATGCTTCTGTGAGGTGAAACTGATGGAGGATGGGTTGATATCCAAAAAGGAGCTGCTGGATCTGACAGGCATATCATACGGCCAGCTGTACCGCTGGAAACGCAAGCAGCTGATCCCGGAAGAATGGTTTATCCGCAAATCTACGTATACCGGACAGGAAACCTTTTTTCCGAAGATGCTTGTGCTCGCCCGGGTTCAAAATATATTAAACATGAAAGATGATCTTTCGCTGGATGAACTCGCGAGCAGGCTCTCTGATACAGCAGGATTCAGTGATCTTCGTCTGACGGCAAAGACTATTTCAGAACGAAACATTGTTACGGATCTGACGTTGTCAACTTACGGCGCGGATGTTCGGGATAAGGATGGCATGTACGCTTTTGACAAGGTGCTTCATCTGGTTGCGGTAGATACTTTGCTGGCCAGCGGGGACATGAATCTGGACGAAGGCAGACTGCTGCTGCGTACTCTGGACAGACATGCCGACGAACTGAAGGGCAGACCGAGTGACTTGTATTTTGTCCGAAAAATGGGCGTTGCCCTGTTCATGCTCGCTCCGTCTCCAGCGGAACTGTTCTTCGATGAAGGCGTGAGGCTCGTTTCAAAGGTGGCGCTTGGCGATTTAATCGAGCAGTTGAAAGGAAGGTTGTCCTAAATGACGGAAACATTCAAGGAAGAAGGACAGCTCCCGGATCTGATTCTGAATGGGGTCGGAAGCGCCGGGGGAGGAAGCTATGATCAGGTTCTGATTGACGGTGTGGGAAAGGTTGTGGATTCGCTTACTGCGCGGTTATTCAAGGCGAACGGCCAGATTCGGGTACAAGGCGAACTTGAAGCCGGAGAAATGGAAGTAAGCGGCATCATGAACCTTGAAGGCTCTTTGAAGACAGGCCGAATGAAATTGGAGGGTATGCTCCATATTGACGGCAGTTTCAAAGGCGAGAGCTGTGCGCTGAACGGACTGGTGACCGTGCGGGGAGACTGTGAGCTGGAGGAGCTGAGAGGGGAAGGCGGGTTTACGGTTGAAGGTTTGCTGAGCGTTGGGCTTGCCGACATCCGCTTGAACGGAGCGTGGCAGGTCCGCGAAATCGGAGCCGAGAGTCTGAAGGTGCGCAGGGGTAACCACAGCAGGTGGAACCGGCTGATCGGAGGAATCATCCCGAAGCTCAAATCGGAGCTTAAGGCGAAGTCCATCGAGGGCGACCACCTGGATCTCGAATACACGACCGCGGATGTCGTCAGGGGTAATGACGTAATCATCGGAGAAGGCTGCAGCATCGGACTAGTGGAGTACCGCAGTGGATTATCGGTGCATCCCGGCGCACGTGTCGGAAAGGAAGTGAAGACCGGTGACTGATCTCGCCAAGCGCAATCTTAAAATTCTGGGGAACTCTTCGTCGGCGGGCGGCTCGTTTCAAAATATAGGCATAACGGGTGAATGCCGGTTCACAGGGGATGTGGACTGCGTAAAATTCACTCTGACCGGGAATACGGATATTGAGGGCAATCTTCGCGCGGAGGAAATCAAGCTAACGGGCGAATGTAATATCCGGGGCCGGATCGATGCCTTGTCGGTAAAGGGCCGGGGAGAACTAAGGGTTGATTCCCGGATGAAGGCGGAACGTTTCGGATATGAGGGACATCTTGAAGTAAAAGAAGACTGCGAGGCCGGAGAATTCAGACTTAGCGGCGTGTTCGAGATCGGCGGACTGCTGAGCGGAGACCGGCTGGATATCGGCCTGTTCGGGTACAGCCGGGCGGCAGATGTGGGCGGAGGCGCGATCCGGATCAAGCGGAGCAAAGGATTCAAGCTGATCACAATGGTTCATCCGAGCCGGGAAGCCCGCTTCGAGTGCGGAACAATTGAAGGGGATCTCGTCGAGCTTGAATATGCGTCGGCAGCCATCGTGAGGGGCGGAAGCGTCATTATCGGCCCCGGCTGCGAAATCGAAACGGTCGAATACAGGGAGTCACTGGAGATTCACAGGAGCGCGAAGGTGGGCCGCAAGGTAAAAGTGTAAGCCGATAAACAATAAAGAGATATTGGAGTGGAGATAATGAGTGGCAGCAAAAACAACCGTCTCGGTCTGGTCATCACAGGGCTTCTGCTTGGAATTCTGATGGCCTCCATGGACAGCACCATAGTGGCGACAGCTATGGGGAACATCGTCGGGGAATTGGGCGGTATGGACAAATTCGTCTGGGTCACATCGGCTTACCTCGTCGCCGAGATGGCGGGCATGCCGATCTTCGGCAAACTGTCCGATATGTACGGCCGCAAGAGATTTTTCGTATTCGGCCTCATCGTGTTTATGGGAGGGTCCGCGCTGTGCGGCACGGCGGACAGCATTACCCAACTCGCAATTTACCGGGCGGTGCAGGGAATAGGCGGCGGAGCGCTGGTGCCGATCGCCTTCACGATTATGTTCGATGCGGTCCCGCTTGAGTCGCGCGGGAAGCTGGGGGGCGCTTTTGGCGCGGTGTTCGGGCTGTCCAGTATCTTCGGTCCGCTGCTTGGCGCCTATATTACGGACCATATTGCCTGGCAGTGGGTATTCTACATCAATCTGCCGCTCGGCGTCGTTGCCTTTGTCCTGGTCGCTTTCTTCTACCAGGAATCGCATGAGCATTCGAAGCAGCCGATTGACTGGCTGGGCGCGGGCACATTGCTGGGAGCGGTAGTCTCCCTGATGTTTGCCCTGGAGCTGGGCGGCAAAGAATACGCATGGAACTCCCCGTTCATTCTCGGACTGTTCGGCGCGGCTGCCGTGCTCGCCGCTGTCTTTCTGTACGCCGAGACGAAAGCGGAGGAGCCGATTATCTCCTACGGATTGTTCCGCAAGAAGCTGTATGCCTTCAGCATTCTGATCGCTTTGTTCAGCGGCGCGGCGTTTATTGTCGCTTCGGTCTACATCCCGATCTTTATTCAGGGCGTGCTTGGAGGTTCGGCCACGAACTCCGGTCTGGTGCTGCTGCCGATGATGGTGGGCTCCGTCATCACGGCAACCGCCGGAGGCTTCCTGATGACCAAATACAGCTACCGCAGCCTGATGATTCCTACCCTTGTGCTGCTGGCGGCCGGAACCTGGCTTGCGTCCACGCTTCAGCCGGACTCCACGCGGCTCATTGTCACGCTCTATATGATCCTGATCGGTCTTGGCATCGGCGCGTCGTTCTCCGTTCTGAGCAACGCCGCCATTGACGGCCTGTCTGCCCGGCAGCGCGGATCGGCAAGCGCAACGCTCAACTTCCTGCGGTCTTTGGGCATGACGGTAGGCATTACCACGTTCGGCATTATTCAGAGCCATTATTTATCGAACCGGCTTAGCCATTTGTTCGCGGGAGCCGCTCAGGGCGGAGCCGGGGCGTTTGATCTGTCGGACCCCCATACGCTGTTGTCCCCGGATACGAGGTCGAAAATTCCGCCGGAAATATTGGATAAGATTTCACAGGGGCTGTCTTCCTCAATCACGGATACTTTCGCCTGGGCTATCATTCCGGCGGTTCTGGCTCTGCTATCCTCATTGTTCATGGGAAGCAGCAAGATGACAGGCACGGCAGAAGATCAAAAGGCCGCCGGGCATTAACCCGGCAGGCCTTTATCTTATAAAGCCGAGAAGACTCCTTCCTCTATAGGGAGGAGTCTTCTCGGCGTTTTTTTGCTCGAATGCGAACATATGTGCTATAATGGAAATATCCTACACGAAAGGAGGCTCTGTGGCATGTTGGTGCATAAAGCTTACAAATATCGCATCTATCCCAATCCCAAGCAACGGCAACTCATCCATCAAATGTTTGGCTGTTGCCGCTTTGTCTTCAATCATTTCTTAGTCCAATGGAACGAAACCTATGCAGCAACAGGCAAAGGGTTGTCCTATAACACCTGTGCCACACAGCTTCCTGCACTCAAACAGCAATTTGAATGGTTGAAATCGGTAGATAGCATTGCTTTGCAATCGGCGGTGCGGAACGTGGCAGACAGCTTTGAACGTTTCTTCAAGAAACAAAATCAGGCTCCGCGTTTCAAAAGCCGAAAGCATCCTGTGCAAAGCTACACCACCAAATACACCAATGACAACATTGCTATCGATGGAAACCGACTTAAGCTTCCGAAGCTTGGATGGCTTCGCTTTGCCAACTCCAGAGCGTGTGAAGGTCGCATTCTTTCTGCTACCCTGCGGCGCAATGCGGCAGGCAAGTATTTTGTATCCATTCTCTGCGAAGTGGAAATGAAACCTCTGCCGCAGATCGATAAGGAGATTGGCATTGACCTTGGACTCAAGGAATTTGCGGTCTTATCGGATGGGGTTCGGATTGCCAATCCCAAGGTGTTTCGCAAATATGAACAAAAACTTGCATTTTGGCAACGCCGCATGGCTCGCCGTAACAAAGGGGGCTCCAATTGGGAGAAAGCCAAACAGAAGGTTGCCCAAATCCATGACAAGATCGTCAGCAGCCGCCATGATTTTTTGCATCAACTCACCACGAAGCTGATTCGTGAAAACCAAACGATCAGCATCGAAAATCTGAGAGTGGCGAACATGCTCAAAAATCACCGGCTGGCCAAATCCATCGCCGATGCGTCCTGGAGTGAATTTGCCCGTCAGCTTTCGTATAAAACGGAATGGTATGGACGTACGGTGAAGGTGGCTGACACGTTCGCCCCAACGAGCCAAAGGTGTCATGTATGCGGCTATATCCATTCCGAAGTAAAGAAATTGTCTGTTCGGCAATGGGAATGTCCATCGTGCCATACCCTTCATGATCGAGATGAAAATGCCGCACAGAACATCAAAAGCCTTGCTGTTTAAACGTCAACCCTATCTTTCCTTTAGATATTTTGCTAAGGCAAAAATCTTAAACTGTGGGAAGATCGGTACAGATATTCCTTAGGAAAACTGTGGGAACCGCAGGGATCGCTTGGTATACGATTTTTCGTGAGAAAATATCGATATGAATTCCCTTCAGTAGAAG
This sequence comes from Paenibacillus sabinae T27, assembly GCF_000612505.1. NCBI lineage: Bacteria > Bacillati > Bacillota > Bacilli > Caryophanales > Paenibacillaceae > Paenibacillus > Paenibacillus sabinae. Next base: position 3,344,489 of record NZ_CP004078.1, on the reverse strand, counting down.
GGATTACCCAAGAATCCCCCACTTCAAGTGTTAGCTAAGTGGGGGAGTGTTCAATCCCAGTCTTTGCAGACGTCAATCCATGCCTTGCCGCCCGAATACTGCTCCAGTTCGCCGCAGGTCAATTCAATGGCGGAATTCGAGCTGCCGCAGGCGGGGAATAGGGTGTCGAAGCGTTTCAGGGAGACATCGAGATAGACATCCAGCTCATGGGTCAGCCCAAAAGGGCACACGCCGCCGACGGCATGTCCGGTTTGTTCGAGCACTTCCTCCGGACTCAGCATTTTCGGTTTAAATCCGAACTCGGTGCGAAACTTCTTGTTGTCGACCTTGGTATCGCCGGCAGAGACGACCAGAATGGCCGAACCGCCTTCGCCATGAAAAGACAGCGTCTTGGCAATGCGGGCGGGGATCACGCCTATAGTCTCCGCGGCTTTCTCCACGGTGGCGCTGGATGAGTCAAATTCCATTACGTCCTGCTCCCTGTTCAGGGCGCGGAAGTGTGCTTTTACATTTTCAATAGACATGTGAACAGGTTCCTTTCCTGAAAAAAATAAAGCTTATGCAATATTTACTCATTTTAGCGGTTAATTCGGCTGGTGACAAAGGACTTTTGTTTCAACACACCGGCACAACGGCGCTCTTCATACGAAGAAGCGCCGTTTGTTATTCTTCCAGATTAAGTTTTTGCAGCAGGGCGATCAGCTGATCCTCTTCTTCATCCGTCAAATCGCGTGTCAGCTTCGCATTGCCCTCATCCAGAATGGCCTGCAGCACCGGCTGGAACTTGAGCGCTTTCGGTGTAGGGTACAGCCGATGCGACCGGCGGTCCTCCGGGTCCGTTGTGCGCTCAATATAGCCTGCCGCTTCCAGCTGCTTGACCGAGCGGGCGGTGGTCGCTTTGTCGAACTTCAAATTACAGGTCAACTGGTCCTGAGTCGTACCCGGAGTCATGAGAATTCCCTTCAGGAAGCTGTATTGTCCGCCGCCGCCGATGCCGTATTCGCTAAGCGAGCGGGACAAGCGTTTCTGCTGGGTTCTATGAATATAGGAGATCAGGCGTCCGATCGGTTCTTTTTTGAGTGAGGGGGGTTCTGTCATGGGGACTCCTTTCCAAGGGGCCGGGACTTAATGTCCTTAAGCTTTCAAGGGATTAAAAAAATAGTACAGCAAAAAAGTTGCATGCGCAACTAAATTGATGTACACTGTGGATTGTAAAATCGTTGCGCACGCAACTATATTGTGCGGATGTGAAAAGAGGTGCATATGAGCACGATCAATCGAGGAACCTATCAGGAGGATGCCGGGGTGCAGCGCCGCCGCTGGCTGATTCTGATTGTGCTTAATTTATTTACTTTTATGTCCACGCTGGACGGAAGCATTGTGAATATCGCTTTGCCGGTGCTCTCGGGGAAGCTGGGTCTGCCGATCGCGCAGGTCGAATGGGTAACGACGGGATATCTGATGGCGATCTGTTCGGTCATTTTGTTCTTCGGGAGACTGGGTGACATCGTAGGCAAAATCAAACTGTTCAAGATCGGCACGGTCGTCTTTATCGCCGGTTCCCTGCTATGCGGGTTGAGCGGATCGCTGCCGCTGCTTGTCGCTTCCCGGATTGTTCAAGCGCTGGGGGCGGCCATGACGATGGCGAACAGCCAGGGCATTGTGACGGATATATTTCCGGCGACGGAACGGGGAAAGGCGCTTGGACTGATCGGAACCTTCGTGTCCCTCGGAAGCATCGCCGGTCCGAGCCTTGGCGGCATTATCGTCTCAAACCTTGGCTGGGAGTACATTTTTTGGGTGAATGTCCCGATCGGCCTGATCGCTATCGGTCTCGGCTGGAAGGTGCTGCCGAAAGATCTGATCCGGGTCCAAGCTAGAATCGACATTCCGGGCAGCCTGCTGTTCGCCTGCTTCATCGTTCCATTGTTCGCCGGGCTTCTGCTCGGGCAGCAGCATGGGTACGGCAATCCCTTAATCCTGCTTGCGCTGGGTGCTGCAACTCTCGCCCTGATCGCGTTTCTCTGGGTGGAGCTGCGCAAGCCCGAGCCGCTGCTGCAGCTGAATCTGTTCAAGAATCCGCTGTTCTCGCTCAGCATTCTCTGCGGGTTTCTCGTCTTTGCCGCTAACTTCTGCTTTAATATTATTGCTCCGTTCTATACGCAGAGCATGCTCGGCTTGTCACCCTCGTCAGCGGGATTCCTGCTCATGCTGTTCCCGATCTGTATGGTCGTGGTCGCGCCGCTCAGCGGCGCCTTATCCGACAAAATCGGATCGGAGCTGCTGACCTTCGCCGGCCTGATTATTATGGTCATCGCCCAGTTCGGGCTGGCCCGGCTTCATGACGGAAGCCCTGTCGCGCTTGTTGGCGTGTGGATCGCGATGCTCGGTATCGGCAGCGGGATGTTCCAGTCACCGAACAATTCGCTGGTCATGTCGACGGTGCCTCGCACCCAACTGGGTTCGGCGGGCAGCGTGAATTCGCTGGTGCGCAATATCGGCATGGTTGTCGGCATTACGATAGCGACCACCACGCTGTTTCATGTGATGAGCGGCTTGGCCGGCCACCGCGTGACGGGGCTGGTCAAGGGACGTCCTGACATTTTCCTGGCGGGGATGCATGTCGTGTTCATCACCTCGGCTTCGATCTGTCTGGCAGCGGCTGTGCTGACAGGCTGGCGGTTCGTCCGGACGAAACGGGTCCGCGTCGAAGTGAGACGGCGAAGACCGGAAGAGGGCAGAGGATGAGCCCGAAAGAGCCGTGCTAGAGGGAGAGTCCGCCGGACGAGTGGGCTCTTGAAGCAATTCTTATTGTCCAAATACAAGAATCTATAAGCTGGGCGCTTATCCGCCGGAACTCGGCAATTGACATCAAGGAGTGGGTCATCTACGGCAGCCCGCTCAATCGAAAAAGCCTCCGTTCTCTCGCAGCAATTTGCGAGAGAACGGAGGCTTTGTGGCTTTCCGGCTCGGCGTTCAAGCCGGAAGGCCGTGCATCGCCGGACCGCAAGCCCGGTCCGGCTTTAGTTCTTGAAGCTGTGGATCGGTGCCGGAATCCGGCCGCCCCGGTCGATAAAGCCGGCGCAGTTGAATGAGTTGACGGGCATAACCGGAGCATAGCCGAGCAGTCCGCCGAACTCGACCATCTCGCCGACTCCCTTGCCGATCACGGGAATGAGGCGTACGGCCGTCGTCTTGTTATTGACCATGCCGATAGCGGCTTCGTCGGCGATGATGCCGGAGATCGTCTCCTTGGACGTGTCGCCCGGAATAGCGATCATATCAAGTCCAACCGAGCAGACGCAGGTCATTGCTTCGAGCTTCTCCAGCGTCAGCGCACCGCGCTGCACGGCCTGGATCATGCCGTGGTCTTCACTGACGGGAATGAACGCGCCGCTAAGTCCGCCCACATAGGAAGAAGCCATGACGCCGCCTTTCTTGACGTTGTCGTTAAGGATGGCGAGCGCCGCCGTCGTTCCGGGCGCTCCCGCTTCTTCCAGGCCCATTACCTGGAAGATTTCCGCGATGGAATCCCCGATCAGCGGCGTCGGCGCCAGCGACAGGTCGATAATGCCGAACGGAACGCCAAGACGCTTCGATGCTTCCTGCGCAACAAGCTGTCCGACACGGGTTACCTTGAAGGCAGTCCGCTTGATCGTCTCGCACAGCGTTTCGAAGTCCCGGCCCTTTACTTCTTCCAGGGCCCGTTTGACGACGCCCGGGCCGCTGACGCCCACGTTAATGACGCACTCGCGTTCGCCTACACCGTGGAAAGCGCCCGCCATGAAAGGGTTGTCCTCCACGGCGTTGCAGAAGACAACCAGCTTCGCGCATCCGATGGAGTCGCGGTCGGCCGTACGCTCAGCAGTCTGGCGGATAATGTCACCCATCAGCTTGACGGCGTCCATGTTGATACCGCTGCGGGACGAGCCAACGTTGACGGAGGAGCAGACTCTTTCCGTCACGGCAAGCGCCTCGGGAATGCTCTCGATCAGCTTGCGGTCGCCCGTCGTGCAACCCTTCTGCACAAGCGCGGAGAATCCGCCGATGAAGTTGACTCCAACTTCCTTAGCCGCTCTGTCCAAAGCTTCAGCAACCGGAACATAGCTGTCCGTATTCAGGGAACCTGCCGCAATGGAGATGGGCGTAACCGAAATCCGTTTGTTGACGATCGGCACGCCGAACTGTTTCTCCAGATCTTCACCGGTCTTCACCAGCTTCTCTGCGGATTTGGTGATCTTGTCATAGATATTCTGGTTAAACACTTTCAAATCCGTATGCGCGCAATCCATCAGGCTGATGCCCATGGTAATGGTCCGCACGTCCAGGTTCATCTCGCGGATCATTTTATTCGTTTCTTGTACTTCCACCAATGAAATCATGGTAACCCTCCCGCTTGCGTTTATCTTCGATAAGTCTGAATGTATCGGCTCTAAGCTCTAGATCCGGTGCATGATATTGAAAATATCCTCATGCTGCAGCTTGATTTCCACGCCGATTTCCTCACCGATATGCTGAAGTTCCTCTACCAGAATTTCAATGGATTTCTCCGCTTTGGAAATATCGACAATCATCATCATATTGAAGTAATCCTGGACGATGGTTTGCGAAATGTCCAGAATGTTCACATTGCGTTCCGCCAGATATGAGCATACCTTAGCGATAATGCCGACCTTGTCTTTACCGAGTACAGTAATGATTCCTTTCAACGATGTTTCCCCCTTGTCTTCTTCACTGACCGCCCTTGCCGGGCGTCATAAACTGTCTATTTCACTCATTATGTCAAAAGCCGGTTCAAGCTTCAACCAAATGTTTTATGTCGAATGACACTTTCTGCGATAGTTTAACGCTAAAAACCGCTGAAATGTGACATTATAGAGGATTTTCAGAAAAAAACGCGAAATAAGCAAATAAATATCTTAATGAAACTACATAACCCGGATAGAAAATGTACACTGCTTGATCGGCTATCCGGCAGCAGGAGGCAAGGCAATGGCCATATCCATTCTATTGTTTATTTTGGCGGGACTGGCGGAAATCGGGGGAGGTTACCTGGTGTGGCTGTGGCTGCGGGAATCGAAGCCGCTTTGGACCGGGATCGCCGGAGCGCTGATCCTTGTCGTTTACGGAATTATCCCGACCTTTCAGCGTTTCCCGGGCTTTGGACGCGTATATGCGGCATACGGCGGAGTCTTTATCGTGCTGGCTGTGCTGTGGGGATGGCTTGTCGACAAAAAAACGCCGGACCTTTACGATTGGATCGGGGCCGCGGTCTGCCTGGCCGGAGTGTCCATCATGCTGTGGGCTCCGCGGGCTTGACGATCCATTTCACGATCAGGCGGAAGGCGTAGTACAGGAACAGGATACCGGTCATGAAGTTCAGCCATTTCGCGGCGAGGGGCGTGACGAAAGCATGGGCCAAATGCCCGAGAAGCGCAACCCCTGTCAGGAACAGAACGGTCGCCAGCAGACAGCCCGTGCCGAACTGAAGAAGCTCGCCCCCGCCAAGCCTCAGCTCGATCATTTTGGCTGAGAAGACTCCGGTCCAGAAGAGCAGCGTCAGCGGATTGGACGCGGTCAGCAGAAAGGCGCGAATGAACAGGCTGTCTCCGCCGGTGCCTTGCGAAAGCGGGATGGAAGGGAGCAGGCTAAGGTCGAACATTCCGGCGATCATGTTCAGGCCGAACAGAAGGAGCGTGCCTGCGCCGATAAGATATAAAGCGCCGCCGGGCCTCCGGCCGGCGCCAAGCATGCGGGCGCCCCGCAGCGCGGCGAGAATATAGAGCCCGTCGGCCAGCGATACGGCGATGACTCCAGCAAAGGCGGCGCCGAAGCCCTGCAGCGAAGCGGCGCGGAAAATAAACAGACAGACCGGGCCCACGGCCAGCTGAAGCAAGAGCCCCCATTTTAATCCACGTAATATCATGCGCGCCTCCCGTTCAACGGTTCCACTTCTCTTTGAGCGAAGACAGGGAAATCATGGTATTGCTTCGGATCACGCCCGGCACGCTTTTCAGTGTGTGGGACAGGAATTTCTCCAGCTCCCCGGTGTCTTCCACGAGCACCTTGAGCAAGTAATCATATTCACCGGCAAGATGGTGGCACTCCAGAACCTCGCCGCACCCGGCAATGAAAGCGCGAAAGGCGGGAATTTGCTCCGTCCGGTCGATGACGACCAGCACGAACGCCAGCAGCTTGTAGCCGGCCTTGGCCCGGTTAATTTTGACGGTATATCCCTCAATTGTTCCGGATTCGTCCATTTTGCGGATTCTCTCCGTCACCGCTGGAATGGACAGCTTCACTTTTTTACTGATGTCCGAGATGGTCATCCGGCTGTTCTCATTCAGTGCTTTCAGAATGCTGCGGTCGATTTCATCCATCGTTATCCTCATCTCCTCATGTTCTCCGGCATTGCTGCACAAATGCTCTTTGAAAGAAATTCTAGAATAAAGATTAACTATCGTAAATATTTTTGAAAAAAACAATAAAATCTAAGGGAATTTACATAACAACTTTAAAATATTAGGCGATACTCTTTGGATTCACATGCTGCAGGAAATAGGGCGATAGGGGGCAATTCAAGAAACAGCCGATAAATGTCAACAGGGCTTGCAGGAATCGTAAATTTGGGGCTTTAGCTATTCACAGCATTCCCGCTTATACCGTTATAGAGAATAAAAGCTCTAATGTATCCGTTAAAAATTAGGAAGGTTGAGATGGATGAAAAATTGGCAAAAAAAGCTTATACTTATTGTTACTTTCAGCTTGATTTTTATTTTGCCCTACATAGGAAGCGTGGTCAGGTGGAAGGGCCTTCCTCCCGGTTACGGCGACTTTCCTGCTCAGCTAGCGGAGGCGGACCCAGGATTTAATGCGTTGTATTTTACACTGGCCTCGATGGTGGCTCTGTTTATTGCCCTGTTTTTGATTTTTCCGCGGCTTTTCGGCTTTAAGAAGAATCCCAGCGGTCAAGACCCATCGTTACCGGACAAGAAGACGCCGTTCCCCGTTTGGTTCTGGTGGAGCCTGCCGGTGCTGGGGATCAGCTGGTATTTCATGTGGGCGCGCGTCCATTTTTTCATCGCTTTCGAATACTATACGTTCGTTCCGCTGTGGTGGGCGTTTATCCTGATTCTGGACGGAATCGTGTACAAGCGGAATAACGGAAATTCCATCGTCTCCAGCAAACCGAAGGTCATGCAGCTTCTTGCCGTCGTTTCCTGCTTCAGCTGGTTTGCCTTTGAGTTTCTGAACTTTTTTGTCGTTGAGAACTGGTATTATCCGAACAATGAAGTCTTTACGAATTTCGGAAATGTGTTCTGGTTCTCCTTGTCTTATACCACCGTGCTTCCCGCCATTTTTGAATGGTACCTGCTGCTGAAGACGTTCAAGGGGTTCAGAGACCGGTACCGGTTCGGCCCCAAATTTACGGTAAGCACTAAATTTCTTCTACTATATTTCATCCTGGGACTGGGGCTTGCTTTCGGCATGGGGTACTATCCTTACGTGCTGTTCTGGGTACTCTGGGTCGCTCTTGTTCCTCTCCTGTCGGCGGCGATGGCCTTAACGGGGTATTGGACCCCTTTTACACCGATCAAGAATGGTGATTGGTCATCCGTCATTCTTATTGCACTGGCCACCTTGTTCAACGGATTCTTCTGGGAATTCTGGAATTTCGGCAGCGAATGGTTCCATGACTCCTTGCCTACCAATCCGAATTATTGGAAATATTCCGTTCCTTATCTTGACAAAATACATATTTTTTCGGAGATGCCCATTTTGGGGTACTTCGGTTATTTATTCTTTGGAGTAAACTGCTGGATCATATGGCTGATTGCCGCTTATATTTTCAATTTTGACGCCGATTTCGAAGTTAAGGGAGATTAACGCTTAGAAGGTGGACTGGGTATGACTGCGATTGAGAATTATCTAATACTGGAAACGATCTCCGACAACGACAGAAAATCAGTGTACAGATGCAGAGACGCCGTCTCCCGGGATACGGTTATACTGAAGGTGCTGAAATCGGAATTTTCCGGACCTGAAGAGGTTATGAGGTTCAAGCAGGAATACAAGATGCTCAAGGAGCTGAGCGCAAGCATCGAAGGGGTGATCAAGCCCCTGAAGCTTGAAGAGCAGAACGGTTTCTTCATCATGGTTCTGGAGGATATACAGGGCAGGTCGCTCAAGCGGATCATGGAGGACGGCAAGCCGGACCAGGATACGCTCCTCAGGCTCGTGATCAAGGTCGTTGATATTATTGGCGCTATCCATGATCGCATGGTCATACACAAGGACATCAAGCCTTCGAATCTGATATGGGACGAAGTAAGCGATGTTGTACAGGTGATCGATTTCGATCTGGCGGTCAAGCTGCCGAAAGAAAAGCGGGAATTCCAGAACAGCGGCGTGCTGGAAGGAAGCCTCCTGTATATTTCTCCGGAGCAAACGGGCCGGATGAACCGGAATGTCGATTACCGGACCGATTTCTACTCGCTGGGCGTCGTCTTATATGAGATGGTGACCGGCGTGAAGCCCTTCGAATCCGCCGATCTGCTGGAGCAGATTTATTCCATCATCGCCAAGGAAGCCGTCTCTCCCTATCAGCTGACCGGGGGCAGTGTATCGCAGTCACTCTCCGCGGTCATCATGAAGCTTATGGAGAAGTCGCCCGAAGACAGATACAGAAGCACCTACGGCATTAAAGCGGACCTGAAGAAATGTCTGGCCGGCGTCCGTGATTTTGAAATCGCCAAAGAAGACAAACTGAATATCTTCCGGATCTCGCAAAAAATGTACGGGCGGGAAGAGGAGCTTGGCAGCCTGGTCAATGCTTTTCGGATGAGCGTCAGAGGCAATCCGCAGCTCATGCTGATTTCCGGGGACGCCGGCGTGGGCAAGACCGCGCTGGTTAGCGAGCTTCACCCTTATATCAGCCAGGAAAAAGGGCTGTTCGTGGAAGGGAAGTTCGATCAATTCAACAAGAACATTCCTTACAGCGCGATCGTTCAGGCTTTCAAGAAGCTGATCAATCAGCTGGTTGACAGTCCGGATGACGATTACAAAAAGAAAGTAACAAAATCCCTGGCAACCGCCCTGGACGGCAACGGGAAGCTGGTCACGAATCTGATACCGGAACTGGAGAAGCTGATCGGTATTCAGCCGGAAATCGAGCACCTGAATCCTGTAGAGGAAACGAACCGGTTCTTTATGACTTTCGTTAACTTTGTAGCCGGCCTGACTCACTATGAAAGACCATTAGTCCTGTTTCTCGATGACGTTCAATGGGCTGATCTGTCGAACCTTCAGCTTGTGGAGAAGCTGGCGCTAAGCAATTCGCTGCAAAAATTATTTATCATCTGCTCGTGCCGGCAAAGCGAGATGCCTCAAAGCCATCCCTTGTTCGTCACCATCGGCGAAATTGAAAAAAGCAGAACGGTAGAAAATATCGTCCTCGGCCCTCTGTCCTCCCGGGATGTGCAGCATCTGATTGCCGATACGCTCTATACCGGCGCGGATCGAGTGCAGGAGCTTTCGGATATTCTTTATGCGAGAACGAAAGGCAACTCCTTTTTTATCAATGAAATTCTGAAGGAATTATATAAGAACGGCTTCATTTATTTCGATGACCTGGAAGGCGTATGGCAGTGGAAGGCTGCGCGGATTGCGGATTTGCATATCAACGACAACGTCGTCGAGTTTCTGATGTCCAAGCTGCAGACCTTGCCCGAAGAAGATCTTAAAGTCCTGAGATTGGGCGCTTCCATCGGAAATCTGTTCGATTTCAACATGCTGTCCCTGATCGGCGAAGCGGAGCTCAAGGTTATTGCCAAGTCGCTCATTAAAGCGGTGGATGAAGATCTTATTCTTCCGGCGGATACCAACTATGCCGCATTGATGAATATCTATGATGAGAGTGAGGAGGGGGTTCCTCCCCTTAACATCCGTTTTCGATTCCAGCACGATCGGATTCAGCAGGCTTTATACCAAATGATCGATACGGAAATGAGCAAGAAGCTGCATTTGAAAATAGGAAGGCTGCTGCTCGCGCAGCTGGCTCCCGCCGACACCCGGGACAAAATTGTGGATATCGCCACGCATATTAATAAAGGGCTGGATTTTGTCAGCGAAGAGGATGAGAAACGGCAGGTGATCGGGCTCAATCTGGAAGCCGCGAAAAAGGCGAAGGCCGCCTTTGGCTTTGATACCGCGTTTACGTTTTTGCATGCCGCCGTTTATCTGCTGTCGAAAAACTCCTGGGAATACGAGGAGCGGCAAACCGCGGAAATTTACAAATTATACGCAGAATGCGGCTATCTGACCCATCATATCAAGGAAGCGGACCAGGCGTGCCGGACGCTTCTGGAACATACCGAAGACAGTGTTGCGGCGGCTCAGGTTTATGAGATGCAGGCCAACCATTATACCTATCTCGGAATGATGAAGGAATCGATCCGGTCCGGGAAGCTCGGGCTTAAGGAGATGGGAATCAAAATACCGGATCATCCAGGGCTGCCATCGGTGCTAAATGAATTTATTAAGGTTAAATCCGGTCTCAGGGGGCTGACGATTGAGGAGATTTTTGACAAGCCCGAAATGAAAGACGAACAAATCAAGCTTATTATGCGGTTACTGATTAATATCTTCCCTCCGGCGTTTATCTCGGGAGAGACCAATCTGTTCGCCCTGATCGTGCTGAAGAAAGCCGAGCTGACGCTCAAATATGGAAATTGTCCGGAATCGGCCATCGCTTTTATCGGTTATTCCATCCTGCTGTCCGGCTTCGGCGATATTAAAGGGGCGTTCGATTTCGGCAGACTGGGAATCCGGCTTAACGATAAATTCAATGATCTGCAGTGGAGAGGGGCGGCGCATGTCTTATATACCCTGTTCTGTCACGCATGGAAGGAGCCATGGGACACCCTGCACGACTGGTTCGGCAAATCGATTGATTCCAGTCTGAGAACGGGAGATATGCTGTATCTGGCCCACGCCTGCTTCTATATCAACCTCTGGAATCCGACGATGGACATCTCCACCTATCTTCATGACAGCGAACGCTATATCGCCATGATCGAGAATACGAAATACAAGGAAGCGCTGGCAACGGCCAAACTGGCCAGACAGCAGTACCTCAACCTGGCGGGAGAACTGAAGGACCCTCTGACCTTCAACAGCGAGACTTTCAGCGAGGAAGACTACCTGCATCAGCTGGAAGAGGCCAAGTATTATTCGGGAATCGCGATTTACTATATTTACAAAATGAAGCTTCTGTTCTCCTACGAGCGCTACGGCGACTCTTTGGATTATATCGATAAGGCGTATGCCATCATTGGAACCCTTGCAGGCTCGGCCTTTATGGAAGAGTTCTCCCTGTACACTTTTCTGAATCTGGCCTACAGCTATAAAGACTTACCCGCTTATGACAAAGTGAAGGCGAAGGCGAGAATGCGCAAGGAATACGGCCGAGTCAAAAAATGGGCCCTTCACTGCCCGGAAAATTTCCGGCAGCACGAATGGCTGATGAAGGCCGAGTGGGCGAGAATATCGGGAAAGGCGGAACTGGCCGGCAAATACTATGATCTCGCCATTGAAGCAAGTGAGAAGAGCAATTTCGTCCGCTATAAAGCGCTGACTTATGAACTTGCTGCCAAGTTTTACAACAACAGGAATTTCAAAGAGTTTGCCTCCCATCTGTTCAGACAGTCCTTATATTACTACTCCGTGTGGGGGGCCAAGGGCAAAGTCCGGCAGCTTGAAGAGCAGTACGCCGATATTGTGAAGCATAAAAAGGAATTCTCCATCGGAAAATCGGTCACGGATTCGACGGAAAGCATTGATCTGAACTCGATTCTTCTGGCTTCCCAGGCCATATCAAGGGAAATCGATTTGAATAATTTGCTGGAAACGCTGATGGAAATCGTCATTATGAATGCGGGCGCCCAAAGAGGCTGTATACTGATGAGATCGGGCGAGGAGCTTCTTGTAGAGGGAGAGTACAAGCCGGAAGAGGATAAAATCTCCGTTGCGCTGTATGAAGTCTCAAGCGGGCTTAACCTACCGGAATCCATTATCCGTTATGTGGAGGATAGCAAAGAGACTCTGATATATAATGACGCTTTTTCCGAAACCCGGTTCGTCAACGACGCCTATATTTTACGGAATAGACCCAAATCGCTCGTATGCATGCCGCTGATCAATCACAACAAGACGATTGCCATCATCTATCTGGAGAACAATCTGATAACGGGTGTTTTCACAAAAGAAAGAATGAAAATTATCAATCTGCTGTCGAGAGAAATGGTATTCTCGCTTGAGAATGCCAGCCTGTATTCGGATCTGGAGCGTTCGGAGGAGAAGTACCGCGAGCTGATCAATAACATGTTGGACGGCATATTCATTGTTCAGGACAAGATCTGTAAATATGTCAACGAGGCGCTGGCGCAGATGCTTGGCTATGAAATCGGAGAGATGATCGACCAGCCTTTTGAGAAATTTATCGTGCCCGCCGACATGGATAAGGTGCAAAGCTATTACAAGAGAAGATTGGAGGGGAAGACTGCTCCCGGCGAATATGAAACGAGATTGCTGCATAAGGATGGCAAAAAAGAGATTTATGTCATTCATAAAGTCAGTCTGATCAATTATATGAACAAGCCGGCGGTCCAAGGAACGGTCAAGGACATTACCGAGAGAACGAAGGCCGAAGAAGAGGTAAGACGGCACAAGGAGCATCTGGAAGAGCTCGTCATTGAACGGACCCGGGAGCTGGAACTCAATAATGAAGAACTGAACAAAAATATCCGGCTGATCGAAAAGCTGTCCATTACCGATGAGTTGACGGGTCTCTATAACCGGCGGCATTTCAATACGATATTTTACCGGGAAGTGAGCAGGGCCGAGAGGGATAAAGGATACCTGACCTATATCATGCTGGATATTGACTTCTACAAAAAATACAACGATACGTACGGGCATTATGAAGGCGACAACGTATTGCGCAAGCTGGGGGCGGCGATCAAGGAGCAGGCTCAAAAGGCGAGCGACTATGTCTTCCGGCTCGGCGGGGAGGAGTTTGGCATTATCGTTTCAGGCCTGACTCCCGAGCAGTCTTTCGAGTATGCCGAAACGCTTCGCAGAAGCGTCGAAGAACTGGGAATACGGCATGAAATGAGTCCGGTCTTCGGCTGTTTGACCGTCTCTGTCGGCGTCGCGGCCGTCAAGGTGGACGGTCTGAAAGAGAAGGATATTTACAAGCTGGCGGATGACGCCCTGTATCATTCAAAGGCCAACGGAAAAAACCGGGTGACACTATTGGAGCAATAGGCACGAAATGTGACGAAAAGAGCGACTTCGATCAGAAGGCCGCTTTTTTTCTCATAAAAGTTGACAATCGCCCTCATAGCGGGTATATTAAACGACGTATTAAACGTTGTTTAAATCACGGTTTGAATTGAGCGGCAGAAAAGGGGAGCAACAATAATGAACAAAGTTCCGGAACCTGCATCTTCGGCGGACAAAGATACGAAGCAGCAAATTCTTGACGCCACTGTCGACTTGATACGCGAGGAGGGGGTTGAATGTGTGACCTTGCGGCGTATTTGCGCAAATGCCAAGGTCAATCTGGCGCTTGTCAATTACTACTTTCAGTCCAAAGACAATCTGCTTCGCGAAGCCATTCGCACGCTGATTTCCCGCTTCGACACCGCGTATAGTGCGCTTGAAGACGAGAGTCTGCCGCCCAGGGAGCGTTTATGCCGCTTTCTAAAGCAGTATATCGGCCATCTTCTGCAGTATCCGGGACTGGTGAGATACATGATGGACCAAAGTCCGACCATTATGGGTTCTCTCCATCAATACTCCCAGTACAGTAAAACGATGAAGAGACAAAAAACGCTGAGCGTACTGCGTGAGATGACCGGCGAGCAGAATGAAGAGAAGCTTTCGATGATGATGTATCAGCTATATGGAGCGATATTCATGCCGGCGATCATGTGCTCGTGCGGACCATCGAATGATGAGGAAGAGAGCAAGCCTTTCGGGCATCTGCCCCCGTTCGATGAACAGGTCGATCATTTATTTGATCATTATTTTCACAAATACGGGATTTAAACGGCAAACCTTTAAAGAAAGAGTGGAGATGTATGGAGCATACTAAACAGGTGAATTCCTCCGCCGCGGCGGAGCCTTTTTCACTAAAGGCAATTATCCCGCCGCTGCTGGCGATTATTGTCGGGATGATTATGGTTATTCTCGACAGCACGGTGGTCAATGTGGCCGTTCCCGTGCTGGTCGATTATTTTGACACAAGTCTCAAAACGGTACAGTGGGCGATTACGGGGTATACACTTGCTTTGTCCGCCGTTATCCCGCTGGCCGGCTGGATGACAGACCGCTTCGGCGCGAAGCGTATATTTCTGGGGACAGTTATCATGTTTGTCATTGGATCGGTGCTGTGCTCCATATCCCAGACCTCGACACAGCTCATTATCTTCCGCGTCATTCAAGGGCTTGGCGGCGGGATGGTCGCTCCGATCGGGATGGCGATGGTATTCCGACTTGCTCCGCCGGAGCGCAGAGGCTCCATCATGGGTATGCTGGGCATTCCGATGCTGCTCGCCCCAGCGCTGGGCCCGGTTCTCTCCGGCTGGCTGATCGAGTATGTAAGCTGGCACTGGATCTTCCTGATCAACCTGCCGATCGGCATTCTCGCCGTCGTGCTGGGTATCAAGTATTTGCCGGTAACTGATCGGCATGAGACGCCGCATCTCGATATCCTGGGCATCATTTTGGCCCCAATCGCATTCTCCATGCTGGCGTACGGCGTCAATGAAGGCGGAAGCACCGGATGGTCCACAACCCCGGCGATTACCGGTCTGTCCATTGGCGGGGCCGCGCTGCTCCTGTTCATTATCGTGGAGCTGCGGCAGAAGAATCCGCTGCTTGAACTGCGCGTCTTTGGGTCTTCCGATTTCACGCGGGGCATCTTCCTGGCTTGGGTAACCCAGGCGGCCCTGTTCGGCTCGATGCTGTTCGTTCCGCTGTATTTGCAGCAGATTCGCCATTATACGTCGCTTGAGACGGGACTTATTCTTCTGCCGCAGGCGCTGGCCTCCGGCATAGGGATGCCGCTTGGCGGAAGGCTGTTTGATAAGATCGGAGCCCGGCCGCTGGCCTTTGTCGGACTGACTATCATTTCGACCGGACTGTATATTCTGTCCGGCATCACTGTCGAAACGAGCCTGCCGCACATCATGCTCTGCCTCGGACTTATGGGTCTGGGCATGGGCCTTACGATGATGCCGGTGAATACGCATGTGCTTAACGCCGCGCCGCGCCATCTGGTCGGTCGCGTAACACCGCTTACGACGGCGGCACAGCAGGTAATCGTATCTTTCGCTGTTGCCGGTATGACCGGATACCTGACCACACGGATTACGGCTCATATGACGGAGGCGGGTAAGGACGCCAATCCGCTGGTCGCCGCCGTCATGGGCTATGACGACGTCTTCTTCTTTACGTCCTGCATCGCCGCAGCCGGAGTTCTGATCAGCCTGATTCTGCGCAAGCCGAAGACGGCGCCTTCCGGGGACGGGGATGTCCGTCAGAAAGATCCGGCGCTGATGGCTGGCCATTGATCCAATTAATCTCATCCGAGTATCCGAAAGTTCCGAAAGCCATAGGCTTCGGAACTTTTTTTGGCCGGATTTGGATTTTTTCAGCAGCGAGTTTGGCCCACCGTTTCAGGTTGAAATGGCTAATTTTCGCGATATCCGCAGATACTGTTGTAAAACAGATCGCTTGGAGGCGGCTTTATGGAGCGTAAAAGCAAAGGGTTATCGGTGTGGCAGCTTGCCATGCTTGCTCTGGGAACTGTGGTCGGGGGCTCGTTCTTCCTGGGCTCCTCGGTGGCGATTCGCGCGGCGGGACCGTCAGTGCTCATTGCTTATGTCATTGGCGGCTTTTTGGTCTATTTTATCTTAACCGCACTGTCGGAAATGACGGTGGCGAATCCGGCTTCGGGTTCATTCCGCACTTATACCGAGCAGGCCTTCGGCAGGGGAGCCGGGTTTACGGTCGGATGGGTGTATTGGACTGGTCTTGTGCTGGCCATGTCAAGCGAAGCGACGGCAGCTTCGATCCTGATCCGGGGCTGGTATCCCCGGCTATCGCTGCCGCTTCTCGGCATAGCCATTATTGTTCTCGTAACGCTGCTGAACCTGCTCGGGGCCGAGCGGCTCGGCAAGCTGGAGAGCGGGCTTGCGGCGATTAAGCTGTCGGCCATTGCCGCCTTTGTCGTTCTGGCCGTCTGGCTCGTCGCCCGAATGTGGACGGGCGGGCTGCCTGCGGCCGGCGGGCAGGGCGCAGGCGCCGCCGCGGGATATGGCGCCCTGCGCGGAGAGCCCTGGATGCCGGGAGGGATCGGCGGAATCGCCGGCAGCATGCTGATGGTGATGTTTACCTATGCGGGCTTCGAAGTGCTCGGGCTGGCCGCATCCGAAACGCGTAATCCGGCGGTAACGATCCCGAAGGCGATCCGGCTCACGATGGTCCTGCTCATCGGCCTGTATTTAGCCGCCATAACCGCGCTATTCCTTCTGATTCCCCGTTCTCTCGTGTCCGAGGAGATCAGCCCGTTCGTGTCAGCCCTTACCCTGCACGGCTTGGGATGGACAGGCACTGTCATGAATATCGTGCTGGTGACGGCCATTTTGTCCACGATGCTGGCATCGGTGTTCGGACTGGGGCGGATGCTCCGCTCCTTGGCCGAGGAAGGGCACACGCCCGCATGGATGAAAGACCGTACGGATATTCCGTACCGGGGCATTCTGGTATCGGGAGGGGCGATGCTGGCCGCTCTTGGTCTTGGATTGCTGCTGCCGCAAGGGGTCTATTTGTTTCTGGTCAGCTCGGGCGGCTTCTCGCTGCTGTTCGTGTATGTCGTTATTATGGCCAGCCATTATCGGCTCCGCAAACGGCATGGCGGTCCGTTTGGACAGGGGCGGGGGATGAGGGGATTCCCTTATACGTCCTGGCTGTCCATCGGCGGCTTGATTGCGATTATCGTCAGCATGCCGCTTATTCCGGGACAGGGCGGCGGCCTTGTTGCCGGATTGATGTTCCTGCTGGTATTTGCGGCGCTTTACGCGGTGGGCCGCATTCGCCGAACATCTCCGGTTCAATCCCGGAAGCCGACCCGCCAGCTGTCACCCGTCAGACCAATATCTCCCGGATTCGCTAACGCGGAGTTGTCTGAAGAGCTGACCGAACAGAAGACGAAGAAATGAGAAGGACAGGCATGAAACGGTCTCAGAGTTCATCAAATGAGGGAGAGCAGGAGTAGCTTCTCTACTGCCGGAAGCGCCGAGTGATCGACTTGCGCTTCATTCACTTATTTGTCCGTTCGCGTATGCTCTGATGTGAATGCTATGTATAACTGCTCATGCCGCTCTTGTGGCCCAAACCTGACATGGCGGTTTCGTCCTATTCGGGCTCTTGCTAGTTTTCTCGGGTGGCATGATCAGTTTATGTTGTTACGCTAATTTATCTCTCTTGCCATATCAATTCCGGATCGATTGTTCTGATATTGGAGGAGCCCGTGAGACTCATGACCCGGCGCAATTCTTCGTTGGTGCCGGTGATGATTTTTCGTACTCCTTCAGTTCCTTCGGCTGCTAATCCTGCCATTACTGATCTCCCGATCAACACTCCGCTGGCTCCCAATGCCAGAGCTTTAAAGGCATCTGTTCCTCTTGTGATTCCGCTGTCGACGAAGATGGGTATTCTCTTATTTATAACCTTTGCTATTCGCGGGAGGACCTTTAAAGGGGGAATCGCGTAATCCAAAACGGAGCCGCCGTGATTGGAGACGACAATTGCCGCTGCTCCGGCGTCGAGAGCTTTTTCAGCATCACGCTCGCTTAATATGCCTTTCAAAATAAAGGGCAGCTTCGTGGCCTGCACAAAGCTTTTTATTTCAGCGAGCGTTTTAGGCCCCATCAGCTCCGACCGAATCAAATTATCTTCGATTTTACCGCCTAAGGAGAAGATGATGTCCATGCCGACGGCAAACGCTCCAGTCTTTTCGGCCTGCGCCAATTTTTCAATAATCAAGTCATTGTCCTTGTATGGCTTTACGATTTTTACCGTCTTGGCACCCGTTTCAATAATGGACTTAAGCTCAGTTTCATTTCCAATACCGACCCACATGACTGCCCCTGCGGCTGCGGCTCCTTTTGCGACCTCGACCATAGGGTTGGAACAGATGCCGCCGAGTCCCGACAGCGGAGCCACCATCACCGGGGTGGAGAAACTTTCCCCGAACAAATTCATTTCAGTTACAGCTTCTGCGGAATCTATGACACGGGTCTCAATCATCAGTGAATCGATGTAGTCACGAGTCATCTTTAGAACGCTGCCGGTTTCCGCACCTTTTCTGAGGCCTATTCCTTTCTTTGTAAGGTTATTATTTCCTGCTGCCAATAGTTTGCCGATCATAAGAATACCTCCTTTATGATAATATTTCGGGATCATACCCCAATTACAGTCAGAACGTTTACTTATCTAAACTGCACATCACCTCCAAGCGAAATCATCCAATCGTTCGTAGAAAGGCAGAAAGCAAGTACCGACCAGTTGGTACAATCACGCCATAATCAACTGAACCCAATACTCTCCTTACTAAGGGAGATGAGAACTCGCAAAATTCTTCACCAAACTTCTAACCAATTCAGTCATATTTTTGAAAACATCAATATCCTGCTTATTTTTCATCATCAAAAGACCCCCTTCGAGCATGGCTACGACTCCTTGTGCCAATTTCTCAACTTCAAGGGGAGCGATTGGTTCGGAGGACTTGAACATTTCCATCAGAACGAGCTTTACTTTTTCGGTCCATGCTTCAAAAACTCCGCCCACTTTCTTGCGGAACTCTTCATCATGCTCGCTCATCTCCACCGCCAAATTGCCAAACACGCATCCACATTTTGACTCCTTGGCATTGTGAGATTCAACCATCCATTCCAGCATCTCATTTAGTCTGACCTCTGGACTCTTACGGGAGCTCAGAATATTCTCCAGCAATTCTCTATTGAAGGAGGAAAAGAAATAATCAATAACAGCAAGACCCAGCTCGTGTTTGGATGAGAAATAATAGTAAAATTGCCCTTTGCCGGTCTTGCTGGCCTCTAAAATATCACTCAGCTTGGTGCTTTCATATCCCTTGGAATGAATCAACAATGCAGCCGATTCTATGATTTCCTGACGCTTTTGAGACAAAACACAACACTCCTCAAACTGACTGGTTGGTACAACTTTATATAATTTAAAAAAGTTTTGTCAATACGACTTGTTACAGATAGGAAGCAATATCAGATTTCCCTTCACCCGTGCTGCCGATCGGGAACGGATAGCGTAAACGTGCTGCCATCTCCCGGCTTGCTGACTACTGTCAGGGTGCCGCCGAGCAGCTCCGCCAGGCTCCTGGCGATGTGCAGGCCAAGTCCGGAGCCTCCGTGCTTAATATTCCGCGACTTTTCGATCCGGTAGAGCCGGGCGAAAATCTTGTCCTGCTCCTCTTGAGGAATTCCCATGCCGTAATCCTTGACGTGGAAGCGGATGGTATCCAGGTCGGACTGGACCTCAATTTCCACATCCGTGCCGGGATCGGAGAATTTCAGTGCATTTTCAATCAGATTGTACAAAATCCGGCAGATGATATTGAAATCCCCATAGAACGAAGCGATATCCGCCCGCACTCTGACACGTACGTCTCGGTGCTCCCGTTTAAGCTGCGCGTCAAAGGTTTGCAGAACATGAACGATCAGTGAATCCAGCCAGATGCGGGTAATTTTCAGGGGATGTTCCTGCCTATCAATTTCCGTAACCTGCATCAATTCGTCCACAAGATGGTTCAGCCGGATCGTCTCCCGGTGAATTGTACGGATATACTGCCGCTTATCCGCCTCATCCGTTACCAGATCGTCGAGCAGCGCTTCCGAAAAAGAGCGAATGGAGGCCATTGGCGTCTTGATATCGTGAGAAAGGTTGGCGATCAGGTCCTTCCGGTCCTGCTCCCCTTCACGGATTTGCTTGAACATCGAATCCAGCCTTCGGGCCATTTCGTTAAAGTCTTCCGCCATAGCCTTGGTTTCAAAGGGACCGTTAATCTCGAGCGTTTCATCGAACTCTCCTTGGGCGATTTTTCGGCTGGCTGCGCTTAGTTTGCGAAAGGACCGGAAGGCAGGGCGCAGCAGCGCAAAATTTATGGAAAAAGCAATCGTGCTAGCAACCAGCGCAACAATCATGGCATAGACAGCCGTTCTCGTCTCAAGGATCATCATTCGGACGCTGACTCCCAATATAATGGAAACTGTCATTACGCCGACGGCGTAGGATAACAGAATGAGCGATCGTAATTTCACCGTCTTCACCCCTCGAATTTATAGCCAAGACCCCAGACCGTCTTGATAAATAGCCGGGATTCATCCGCCGCATGCAGCTTCTCGCGCAGATGATGAATATGAACGTTGATGGTATTCGCATCCCCTTCAAATTCGTAGCCCCAGACTCTTTCGAGCAGCTCGGACTTTGAAAATACCCGCTGATAATCGCTGGCGAGCAGCCAGAGCAGGTCAAATTCTTTTAACGTAAGCTCAAGCGGCTGACCGTTGACTGTTGCCAGCCGCTTCAGCCTGTCCATAAACAAGCTTCCTCTTTCCACTTTTTCTTGGATTTCCTGCTTTGAGGAGCGCCGAATAATGTTCTTGATGCGCAACACCAGCTCGCGGGGACTGAACGGCTTGCAAATATAATCATCCGCTCCAAGCGTCAGGGAATACAAGCGGTCCTTCTCCTGGGTCAATGCGCTCAGGCAGAGGAAGGGGGTATCCTTGCCGCGGTCAATTAGTGCCATGATCAGTGCCGTTCCGTCCATGACAGGCATCATCAGATCAACCACAACCAGATCAATTCGTTCGGCATCATAGATGCGCAGGGCTTCCTCGCCGTTTGCCGCCTGAAAGACGTGATAGCCCTCTTTTTCAAGGTATCGCCGGCAAACTGTCAGTATGTTCTCTTCGTCATCCACCAGAAGAATCTTGTGCATCGTCGCCACTCCTTTCTTCAAGAGCGAAATGCTCTCCCGCAATATTAGCACAGATTAGCCGGCCTTTGCCGATTTCCCGAGCTTTCGGCGATGAAGCCGGTAGTGGCGGATCAGACGATCCAGGCTTACAGCCTCAGCTTCCTTCCTGAGCAGAATCAGCAGTATGCCGCATGCGATTTGTACCGGATAAATATAGACCATATCCGCAAGGATGTAATTGAGATCCATGAACAGTCCGCCTATCAGCGCAGGAAGCGTTAACAAACCAAGGGTCAGTCCAAGGCCGACGAGCAGTTCTCCCCACGGAATCACAATATTAAATAGCCCCGGGTAAGGGGCGGCTGCATGGGCGATGAAGATTTTATACCAATGCGGGGAGTCCGTGTTGCTTGCGATTGCAGGGAACAGCCCTCCAATCTGGAAGCCTGCCATGAGCTTGAAGTTGCCCTCTCGAATCCATTGAATGCCTGCCCCGATCCGCGCGAGACTTACGCATATAGAAAATATCGTTCTTGCCTGCATCAGCATTCTCCTTGCTATTCGTATTCCGGGCCGATTTCCGTAATAATCCGGCTAAGACGCATGCGCCTTAGCCGGTTTTCCGCCAATTATTGAAGCATCGCTGCTCCGAAGATCACGTGAGCCTTCTGACAGTAGATCAGTATGGTGTCATAGTCGGCAATGTCCGCCTTGGAGACGTCGAAGGTCTGTTCCATCTTCTTCAAGTCGATCTTGCTAATCTCGATTCCCTTGCTCACCTCCATGCCTT
Organism: Paenibacillus sabinae T27; assembly: GCF_000612505.1. NCBI lineage: Bacteria > Bacillati > Bacillota > Bacilli > Caryophanales > Paenibacillaceae > Paenibacillus > Paenibacillus sabinae. The sequence continues at coordinate 3,322,614 of NZ_CP004078.1, read as the reverse complement.
TAGCCAGATATACATGCAAATCGGGACCCTCCGAGGTTGAAAATCCGGTCAGCATGAGTTGTCCGTCTTCAATGATAGCTGAGCCTGTCACCTTCATTCCATTCTGGCCTTCAAAATTGCCCATCATTTTGGCGGCTTTCATCGGCATCATCGACTGCATGGGGCTGGCTGACGGTTCAGCGGATGCCATAGGAGCCGTCGAGGGACTGGGAGCCATTGACGGTTCTGTGCTCATGGTGGGGGCCATCGACACGGAAGGAGAATTGCCCTTGCCTTCGGACATTTCTTTCGAGCCGCATGCCGTTGTCACAATTGACAAGCTCAGGGCGATACAAGCCAACAATAAGGGGGTGCGTTTCATATTAACCTCTCCAATCTCAGTGATTTTTGAACTGGCCTTAGTATATCGGACAAAACTTTTGCAACTATTGGGCAAAGATTAAGGAATTCTTAAATTTCCGTTTCGGCAAATATCCTCTGTTTGTAAGGCAGATTACTGAAGCTATCGGATCATAATTGCTACTTTATTCGTGGACAATAACAAGCCAGGGGGGAGCCTGAGGATGATGTCATTAAACCGAATGTTGGATGAAGCCAAAAATCAATTTATTGCGAACACTCCGATTGAGGTTCACATGGAAATGTTTCGGATGATTCGGGAATTGCAGCTGTCCGGACAGGCGAACGGGTTGCCGGTAGGGCAGCAAGGCCAAGGATTTCAAGCTGAAGAATGCGCATGGAGAGGAAATATCATTATATGAGGAGCTTACACAGGGACCGGTAGTCTTGACGTTTTATCGCGGCGGCTGGTGCCCTTTCTGCAGCATGCAGCTTAGAGCTTATCAGGGAATCATGCCGGATATTCAAGCGATTGGCGCTCAGTTGATCGCGGTCAGTCCGCAAAGCCCGGACAATACGTTATCCCAGCAAGAGAAAGAATCGCTGACTTATCAGGTATTGAGCGATACGGAAGGTCTTGCCGCAGCTCAGTACAATATTTTGTATGATGTACCTTCCTACATTCAGGAGGTCATGCAGAACCGGTTCGGTCTCAATCTGGCCGAATACAATGCGTCTGACCGCTGGGTTCTGCCTGTCCCGGCAACCTTTATGATCGACGAGCGCGCGGTTATCCGTTCCTCCTACGTAAATCCCGATTACATGAAGCGATTGGAGCCGCAGGGAATCCCTAAGCATACAATCGTGCAAACTCCTGATACGGTTCGCGAAGGACTATTTTTCTTGAAAGAAGGCAAGCTTAGGCTTTATAAGCTGAACAAAGAAGGCAAGCAGTTTACGGTTGCGATTCTCAAGAAGGGAAATATGTTCGGTGAGCTGGAGTCATTCTCTTTGGGGACCAGCCGGGTATTCATCGAGACCATGGAGGATTCTTTCCTGTGTACGATGTCGGAGCGCCAGTTCGAATGGCTGATGACGAGGCATCCTAAGCTTGCCTTGAAATTCTTGAAATCGCTCAGCGACCGGTTGAATGAGCAGGATGAGATATTGGAGCAGCTTGCCTTCAATGATCTGCGGGGGCGCATTCTTCATCTGCTGTCCATGCTGAGCGCCAAATTCGGTGTTGATGAGGGGGAGTATGTGCGGATTGATCTGCCGCTTTCGCATCAGGAAATCGCCAAGATGCTTGGGGTTACAAGAGAGGCGGTTAGCGTGATTATGCGAAAGCTTGTGCAGGAGAAGGTCATTAAAACCGGCCGGATATCGGTGCGGCTTGCGGCAGAGAGGTATCCGAACGTGCAGAGTAAGAATGGAACGGACTGGGCGTGAGGCAGAGCAACCCTTTCGGAGCGCCAAGCCTGAAAAGCCGTATCCGTTAGACCCCAGGATAAGCTGCTGACTAGAGTTTTCGACAAGGGTCAAATGTGGATACGGCTCTTCGATTTCCTTATACCGTTACTTTCCCAGGACTGAAAAAAGCAACATCCAGCGGATTCCGGTCCACTAATCTTTTGTACTGATACATAGGATATCCGACCATAACTGCTCCGGTGATGACCTTATCCTCAGGGATATGGAACAACTCCAGCATGGGGGAATCTTCCATAAGCGCGTAAAATTCGAGTCCCCCCGCCCAACAAGAACCTAAGCCGAGAGAAGGGGCAAATAATTCGAGGTAAGTTAGCGAGAAGATGGAATTTTCCCGGCCGTTCTTGAATTCTTTAGCAGCGGTTGTGAGGATAAGGCTTGGAGCATCGCGCAGAATCACATCCGTTCCTTCTTCACGGTATGCGTCAACGATAGCATGATATCGCGTGCCTAACACAGGGTCATTTTCCAGGCACTTGATCGTCATTTCCGTTGCTTTGCGCAAAGTCTCTTTATCCTCAACAATGACATAGGAGATCCCCTGCGTGTTGCCGCCGGTAGGCGCGAAGCGGGCAATCTCTACAAGCTGCAGCAGCTTTTCCCGTGGAACGGCTGTCTTCTTGTAGCTGCGTATAGAACGGCGGGATCGTAGGAAGCGCTCGGCTTCTTCTGCGCTAAACTTATTGAACTCTGAGATTGGAAGCTGTCCGGCAAGCGGTGTTAATGAATGATCGATCGCTTCGTTTGGGCATACAGCGACACAATGTCCGCAGGCAATACAGTCTTTCGGCGCAATGGCTTCGGGACCATACTCTCCCATAGTTAAAGCACGGGTTGGACATTCTTTCACACATATCTCACATTGTATGCACTCTTCTTGATCTACTGTAATTAATCCCACACGATTCACTCCTTCATATTTGGATAATTGCTATATAATAAACAGAACGGTCTAAAATATCGTATCACACCATCTTGATCTGTCAATATCTGGGTCCTCCCCGGTAAATCCAAGAATCTTCTGAATAACGCATTGACTCCCATTTGAAAAAAACATATACTCAAATTGCACATTCGCACATTTTATATTACTCTGCACAAATGTGTATACGTAAGAGGTGTTGGAATTGGACAATAATGAAGAGCTCAGGTTAATGCTAAAGGTTGCCCAAATGTATTATGACAATGACATGACGCAGAGCGAAATCTCGAAGGAGCTCGGTATCTACCGGACAACGATCAGCCGCATGCTGAAAAAGATCCGCGAGAAAGGCATCGTGAAAATTACGATTAATTACGATCTCAGTGAAACGTTCAGCATCGAGCAGCAGCTGATGGAGCGCTTTGGGCTGAAGGAAGCGATCATTGTGCCCGTCACGAGCGACGAGAAGAAGGCCAAGCTGAAGGTCATGGGCCGAGCTTGCGCGCAATTGGTGGGGCGGATCGTCCAGGATGACGATGTTGTCGGGTTCTCCTGGGGAAGCTCGCTGGCCGAGGTCATCAATGAACTGGAAGATCCCCGCGAGAGCAGCGCCGTATTTGTCCCGATGGTCGGGGGGCCTTCCGGCAAGCTGGAAAGTCAATTTCATGTGAATACGCTTGTGTATGCCGCCGCCCAGAAGTTTAAGGGGACCTCCGTCCTGATTGATGTGCCGGCCATTTTGGAACGCAGGGAGACGCGGGATCAGATCGTGGAGTCGCAATATTTTCAGGACATTTCCGAGCTTTGGGACAAGATTACGATCGCGATTTTTGGCATCGGTTCCATTGGGATGAAGGGTACGGCGACATGGAATTCCTTTTACGGCAACGAACTTTTTGACGAGCTGGAAAGAGGCGGGATTGTCGGGGATATTTGCTCGCAATTTTTCGATATCAGGGGTAATCTTGTGGAGACAAGCATCTCGGACCGAACGATTGCGGTTAATCTCGAGCGCCTGAAGCACACGAAATACGCCATTGGAGTCGCGGAGTCGCCGGAGAAAGCGGACGCCATTATCGGCGCTCTGCGGGGACGTTATTTGAACGTTCTGGTGACAACCGAAGAGACGGCCAGGGCTATTCTGGAACGGACCGAATAAGGAGGAGACAAATGTCTGACGATGTAAAAAAAGTGTGTGCGCGGGAAGCCCTCAAATGGATCAAGAGCGGCACCGTGATTGGACTTGGCGGCGGAAGCACGATTTCCTACCTGATTCAATACATCAAAGAGGATGCGGATCTCCGCGTCAAGGTGGTCACGCCATCGGTCAAGACGAGGCTGCTCTGCATCGAACAAGGGCTGGAGGTGCTGTATACTTCCGCGGTGGACCAAATATCAGTCGCCTTTGACGGCTGCGACGAGGTGGATGAAAGCCTGAACGCGCTGAAAAGCGGCGGCGGCATCCATACGAAGGAGAAATTGATCGCCTCGATGGCGGAGGATTATATCCTGCTTGTGGATGAGACGAAGGTCGTGAACCGTCTGACGTTCAAGCACCCCGTTGTTCTGGAGATTTTGGAGGATTCCCTGGCCTATGTGCAGAAAAAAGTTGCCGCGCTGGGAGGCAAGCCTGTCATTCGCGTAAGCGGCGCCAAAGACGGTTTCACTGTGACCGAGAACGGAAACCTGCTGCTTGACGTCTATTTTGAACAGGTAGAGGATATCGCAAGCCTTGAAAGCGAACTGCAGCAGATTCGCGGGGTGGTCGATACGTCTTTATTTGTCCAGGTCGCGACGAAAGCGCTGGTTGCCGGAGAAGGCGGCGTCCGTTTAATTGCTTCCAAACAAAATGAAGCGGTGGTATAGCTTGATGGAGCCCAAGGAGCTGTCCCATAAGTAGATTTTCAAAGTGAGAGACAGTTCTTCTTCATTCTAGAAAACGCAAAAAGTCAGCAAAATAGCGATTCTCCGGTTATTGGAGAATCGCTATTTTGCGTTTTTGGTCCACTGTGGCTTGTTTTAGTGAATTATGGGCAAGGGAAAGCCAACCGACCTCAAGCGTCACTTTCTCCACGCCGCGAAGCAGAAATCGCTGGAAGCCCCGGTTGTTTTTCAGTTGTCCAAATACACTTTCAGGCTCCGTCATTCGACGTACGGCCAAGGCGTAACCTTCCTCACTTGCGTTTTTAAGAAACGGTTCCCGCTTAAAGCAGCGGAGAGGACGGAACGATTGTGGAAAAGCGGCAGCGGTCGCCTTTGTGTCCGGATTTTCACCGCCCAGGAGAATGAAAAAAATCTGGACACAACAGCGATTGGAACAACGGTCCGTTCGCGGAGCGTCCACACCAAGCACTCACGTCGATCCTGCTCTAAACATGAGAGGTGCCCCAAGCAGCCATTTCATGGCTTTTTTTTGGACACCCCCTTGCAAAATTGCTGGTTGACAATCCCAAAGCCGGTGTTATACTGAAGGTGTTCAATATTGCACATAATTTTATAGTATGCACATATGTGCAGATAGAGCAGGGGGATGGTCATACAGCCGAGTAAGGGATGAAAGGAAACAGAGCTTCCAATAATTTCAGTGTTGTAAGCGCTTAATACAAAGTGAATGGGGACGATTAGAATGAAGCTAGTAGCCATTACGTCATGTCCAACCGGCATAGCTCATACCTATATGGCAGCAGAGGCGCTGCAAGTGGCGGCCAAAGCCATGGGACATGAGATCAAGGTGGAGACTCAAGGCTCAGTCGGAGCCGAGAATGTGATTACGGAGAAGGACCTGCGCGAAGCGAACGGCATCATCATTGCGGCCGATACGAAGGTGGATAAGAGCCGTTTTACCGGAAGAACGATCATTGAAGTCCCGGTTAAGGAAGCCATCAGGGACCCTAAGGAGCTGATTAACCGGGCGTTAAGCGCCAAGCCGGAGGCTCCAGCCAAAGTGGACCTGACCGAGCAAGTCAGTCAAATCAAAGCGGAAGAAAAAGAATCGAGAAGCGGAATTTACAAGCATCTGATGACCGGCGTTTCCTTCATGATTCCCTTTGTCGTGGCGGGCGGCCTGCTAATTGCTCTCGGCTTCGCCATCGGCGGCATCTACGTTTTCGACCATCCGGGCTCATTTGGCGAAACGCTGTTCACAACAGGCAAATCGGCATTCGCCTTGATGATTCCGATCCTTGGCGCATATATCGCCTACTCGATTGCCGACAGGCCCGCTCTGGTGCCCGGGATGATCGGCGGCTATTTTGCCAGCACGAACGGGTCGGGCTTCCTTGGCGCTCTGCTCGCCGGCTTTGCCGCGGGGTATCTGGTCATCGCGATCAAGAAATACCTCAAGCTGCCCAAGACGATGCAGGGTCTCATGCCGATTCTGATTATTCCTCTGTTATCCGCTGGCGTGATGGGACTGCTTATGGTCTACGTCGTCGGAGAGCCGGTCGCCTTCGTCAACAAGGCATTGGCTGATTGGTTGAATTCGCTTAATGGTACAAATGCGGCAATACTTGGAATTATTCTTGGATTGATGCAGGCTTTTGACATGGGCGGTCCGGTTAACAAAGCAGCTTACGCGTTCGCCACCTCCACTCTCGTACCGGGTCACGCTTCGCCGATTATGGCGGCTGTTATGGCAGCCGGCATGGTTCCGCCGCTTGGAATCGCGCTGTCGACGGTGCTGGCGAAGAGAAAGTACACGGCTGCGGAAAAAGAAGCGGGGAAAGCCTGCTGGGCCTTGGGCGCATCCTTCATTACCGAAGGCGCCATCCCGTTCGCGGCAACTGATCCACTCCGGGTAATCCCGTCCATCATGGCCGGTTCCGCGGTGGCCGGTGGTCTGTCGATGGCGTTTGGAGCTGGACTTGCCGTTCCGCACGGCGGCGTATGGGTGCTGTTGATTCCGAATGTCGTCACCCAACTGGTACCGTATATCATTGCCATTTTGGCAGGCACAGCGGTTACGGCGGGCATCCTTTCTTTTATCAAGAAACCTGTCAGTGAATACAGCAATACAAAAGTAAATTACGAAAATGTTCAGGGGGAATTGAAATTATGAGTAAGGTGAAATGGGCCATCATCGGCCCGGGCTGGGCAGCATCGGATTTTGTCAAAGCGATCAAAGAGGTAAATGGAAGCGTCTACGCCGTAGCAGGAGTAACACTGGAAGAGGCGCAGGCCTTTGCCGATAAGAATCAAGTGGAAAATGCCTTCGGCAATACCACAGAGATGTTAAAGGACGAAGCGATCGACGTTGTCTACATCTCCACCCCTCACAATCTTCACTACAAGCTGATAATAGAGAGCCTTAAAGCTGGCAAGCATGTGATCAGCGAAAAGGCGATTACCGTGAACAGCGAGCAATTGACCGAAATTATCGCATTGGCTGAAGAGAAGAACCTGGTCGTTGCCGAAGCGATGACGCTGTACTACATGCCTTTGTATAAGAAACTGCGGGAGATTCTGGACTCGGGTCAGCTCGGCAAGCTGAAAATGATTCAGGTATCCTTCGGAAGCTGCAAGGAATACGATGTGAAGAACCGCTTTTTCAGCAAAGATCTTGCCGGGGGCGCGCTTCTCGATATCGGAACCTATGCACTCTCCTTCACGCGGTTCTTCCTGTCTCAGCAGCCGAATGAAGTTCTGACGACAGTGAAAACATTTGAAACCGGTGTGGACGAGCAATCCGGAATCGTTCTGAAGAATGAAGCCGACGAGCTGGCGGTCATCTCGCTGACCATGCGGGCCAAAATGCCGAAGCGCGGTATCGTCGCGGGAGAGCTTGGATTCATTACCGTAGACAACTTCCCAAGAGCGGATAAAGCCACCATTACCTATACGGACGGCAGAGTGGAACAGATTGAAGCCGGAGAGACAGCTAAAGCATTGGAATACGAAGTGGAGGACATGCAGAATTTCATTCAGAGCGGGAAGAATACGGCTACGCTGCATCTGTCCAATGATGTTATGGCCCTTATGACCAATATCCGCAATCAATGGGGAATAAAATATCCTTTCGAGTAATAGGCACAAAAGACCGGGTTTCGGCATACTGCCGGGGCCCGGTTTTTTTGCTGGATGAAGCTTCCAATATCCATGTGTGCAGATGCACACTATCCTCCGTTTCGTTTAAACGCGTCCAGACACTCCTTGCAAATACAGGCTTTACCGATGAATTCCTCCGGCACCCTCTCAAATATCTCCTGCGGAAAAACCTCGCCTGCGCACCAGCAGCCTTCATGGGAGCGCCCGGCCGCGCCCGCGCAGCCATTGCCACGCCCGCAAAGAGGGCAGATTCCCGCTGATTCTATCATAGGCTTGGATGGATCGGTCATGCCCAAACTCCCCTTTGCCAAAAATTTTGCCAAAAATGATTTCCGTCACCGGCCATTTCGGCTACAGTAGACATAGTACCATTCAAATCGGGAGCGCGAAAGACGGGAGCTGCAAGGAGGGATTATTGATATGAAAGAGAAGATTCAGAGCCTTCCCTCATCGCCGGGAGTCTATTTAATGAAGGATTCTCTGGGCGGCATTATTTATGTTGGCAAGTCTAAGAATTTAAAGAAACGCGTGCAGTCGTATTTCTATCAATCCAAATCCCAGCCGAAAAAGATAAAAGCGCTGGTAAGCCACATCAGGGATCTCGAGCATCGGGTCACGGACACCGAGTTTGAAGCTTTTATGCTGGAGTGCAGGTTAATTCAGGAATTGAAGCCGATGTACAATAAAAAAATGAAAAATCCGCTCGCCTACACCTACATTGTCATTAAGGTGAGGGACGGGCTGCGCCGGATCGAAATCGCCGGTGAGCCTGCCGGTAACGACGGCGCGGTTTATTTTGGCCCGTATACCGCCAGCAGGCATTCGGTGGAACGGGTGATTCAGAGCTTTCTGGTATGCTGCCAAATCGCCTGCAGTTCCGCCGGCTTTAACGGCTCTGCCTGCTTGAACCATTCGCTCGGCCTATGCCGGGGGGTGTGCCTCGGAGGGGAGGCCGTAGACGAATACAATGAAATCATCGACCGTTTTATCGCGATGCTGGACGGGAGCGACCGGAGTCTGTACGAAGAGATGCGGGATCGCATGCAGCGGGCTGCCGAGCGGTACGATTTTGAGACAGCGGCCAAATTCAGGGACTGCATCGAAGCATTTGACTACATATTAATGAAGGAAAAAGTGATCGGATTCACCGGGGAAGACCGGAATATCGTCGTCATTGAAGAACTGGATGAGGATCGGATCAAGCTTTTTCTCATCAAGCGCAGCCGCATTTTGTACAGCGAAAGGATTTCTGTTAGGGGCTGTGATACGGCATCGCTGTGCGTGAAAATAAAAACCGCCATTTATAGCTATTTTGGACCGGATACCCGGCTACCCTCCAGCGAAGTGAGCCGCGAAGAGGTCGACGAAGCCCAAATTATTTACAGTTATCTTCAGCGGAGCGATGGCCGATATCTGGTCATTCCTGAGGAATGGCTCGGTTCAGAGAGCTCTGCCGAACTCGACGATGCGCTTGACACCCTTTTGGATAATGCGGGAACCCCCGTTATTCATTAGGTCGATAGTTCTAAACTCTTAACTGGGCGGATATCGATTCTGACTAAGGAATAGTTCCTGTTTTGAGTTGATAAAGGTGGTAATTACTGACCATTGATTTTATATTCCATTATTGTCACAATAGATATACTATAATATATTACGAAATTGTCACTTTTTTTTGGGCGGACCAAGGGCCGAGAAGAGTCAAGTGCGGCCGCATTATAGGGTGCAGGTGCTTGACCTGAAAATAGGTCTTTTTTTTCATGTACAGAAGAAAGTCCTCCGCCGATATAGAATTAGAATGACTTCTTAGATGCTGCACATAAGGAACGGGGAGGAGCTGAAAATGCCAGAAGGCGATATTCAACCGATTCAAGATGGGCGAAAAGTGAAGGATAATCTGAGCCCGGCAAGGGAACTGGCTATGCGCTTGATTGAGCTGTCCGGCGGGCCGGACAATGTGTCGGAAGTAGCTCACTGCACAACCCGGATCCGAATCAGGTTTCGAGACAGCGCCTGCGTGGACGAAGCCGGTCTTGCGGAATTGGAAGAGGTTCAGAACGTGTTCGTTCAGTCCGGACAGCTGCAAATTATTGTCGGACCAGCAGTAGTCTTTAAGGTCCACCGTCAAATAGTCAGTCTTCTTAAGGACTCCGGACCGGAACGGCAGCGGGAAGTGGAGCGCCTGTACGTACCCAGTGAACCGGAGAGCCCTGTTCGCGTCGCGGGTTCTGGCGATACCTTGCTTCTTTCATTACGGGGAGCATGGAAACGGAAAGTCTTGGCGCATCAGGCAAGAGCGGAGTCATCTCCAGAGCTGAAAGACTCGGCAAAAAGGAATTTATTCAGCCGAGTTATGGGAGAGGCCACTTTTTTTTCCGATATTGTTGTGCCGATCATCCCGCTCTTTGTCGCGGTTGGCCTGATGCTGGGCTTGATCAGCATGATACAAGCCTTCGGCTGGGAGTCCCAAGGCAGCACGTGGTTTCGAACGCTATTATTGCTGACCGGCTCGGCCTTTCAAATCATGGCCGTGATGTTCGGCTATCATGCGGCTAAACGGTTTGGGGGAACCCCTGCGCTCGGCGCCGCAGTCGGAATTGTTATGACCCGGCTCGACTTATTACAGCTATCAGGAACCGGCGGAGCAGCGATACAACCTGTGGATTTGACGAGTACCCCGCAGTTCGGTTATCAAGGCACCGTGATTCCGATTATTCTAGCGGTATTGCTGATGACGTTTGTCGAGAAGGGGCTGCGGCGGATCGTTCCGTCATCAGCCACCATGCTGCTGGTCCCCTTTCTCAGCTTTGTCATTGGAGGCGGCCTCGCCGTTCTGGTCATCGGACCCCTTGCGGCGCATATTGGCAACTTTCTTAGCGTCTTGCTGGAAGAGGTGTACCGATGTGGAAGCACGGTGTTTGGGCTGCTTCTTGGCGGGGTCTACGGGGTTATCGTCTTGACCGGACTGCACCACGGCATTCAAGCGATTGAAATCGGGCTGATTTCCAATCCGAACATCGGTGTCAACTTTCTGCTCCCTATCTGGTCGATGGCGAATATCGCTCAGGGAGGAGCCGGACTTGCGGTATATGCCCAAACCCGGGACAAGGATTTGAAAAATATTGCGCTTCCCGCTTCGATCACCGCATTTCTCGGTATTACCGAGCCGATCGCATTCGGCGTCAACTTGAAGCTAGGCCGTCCTTTTCTGGGCGCAGCGGCGGGAGGGGCGGCGGGAGGGGCTTATGTTGCCTTTCATGAGGTGGTTGCCAATTCGTTCGGATTGACCGGGATTCCAATGATTGCCTTTATCATCCCGCCTGGACACATCAATTTCATTCATTATATGGTTGGTTTTCTGCTGGCCACGGGAACGGCTTTTGCGGTCACTTGGTTTCTCGGAGTCGATAAACCTAATCATCAGGAAGAATGATCTAAATACTAATCGTAAAAGCACAGGAGAATATCATGAAAATCAAAAAAATTCTTAACAATAACGCGGTTGTGGTACACGACCAGGGAGAAGAAAAGATTGTCATGGGTTCCGGTATTGCTTTTCAAAAAGGAAAAAATGATATTGTCGATCCGACCCGCATCGAGAAGGTGTTCATTATGGACGATTCGGATCAATACGGTCATCTTCAGGAAATGCTGCGGACACTGCCCGAAGAGGAGATTGCGGTGTCCGAGAGCATCATTTCCTATGCGGAACAGGAGCTTGAAGTAACGTTCAACAAGCATATTCATATCGCGCTGACGGATCATCTCTCGTTTGCTCTGGAAAGGCTCACCAAGGGAATGATCATCCAGAACACGCTTTTGGAGGAAATTCGCATTTTATTTCCGAGAGAGTTCCAAATCGGGCTGCATGCGAAAAAGCTCATCTGGGAGAAGCTGCAGATCGAAATTCCGGAGGACGAGGTAGGGTATATCGCGATGCATATCCATACCGCCTGGGTGAACGCCGGGGCCGGCGGAGCGGACGCCAACATGGCCGCCATGATCCGGGACATTGCCGAAGGAATCGAAAATGCCGCCGGTGTATCGATGAACCGCAGCTCCGCCAACTACGAGCGTCTGGTGAACCAACTGGAGAACATTCTCCAGGCCGATGAGACGGGCAAGCTCCGCAACGAGCTGGACCCGGAAATCGTGCGGATCGCCAAGGAACGCTATGTGCTGGCCTACGAGCAAGCCGGCCGGGTTGCCCGCCAGGTGGACGAGGATTACGGGTATGCCTTTACCGACAGCCAGATGGTGCTTATCGCCATGGAGATCAATCGGGTGGATACCCGGTTGAAAGATATGGTGAATTAAGTTTTAAAAAAACTAACCCAACGCAGCGCTTTGTTAAGCGACTCTGCGTTGGGTTAGTTTTTGTCTTTTTCAGTAAATCTATCAAGTTCGATTTCTGTTCCTTAAAAATTGAATCAACTTAGAGACAAATGGAGAGGTAAAATACGGCACCAAAATCACAAATAGGATGAAGTATTCGATTAAAGACATGGCTTTAAATATTCCGAGCATCTTATGAAGCGAAGTTTTTATTGTTTCGCCCATCCACACATCCATCCAGACATTGAATGTAAACAATGAAAGAGACAATACAGCAAATACACTATATTTTCTCAACGAATGATCCTCCCTTAAGCCTTTGAATACTATAACGTTACCTTCCATCAAGAGATGATTCCGACTCCTCTCCTTATAAGTCTCGCTGGAGGGCGTGAAGATGTACCCTTTCCTTCAATTTATTCCCTTTTCATTCATAACTAACTTTAAATACCATTAAATTATAAATTACTCAAATAAATTATAAATTACTCAAACTAATCAGGAATAATTAGGAATATTTGAGGATAGACTGGGTCGAATTCCCTCCTTTTCTCCTTATCCAAAAAGAGGAAATTTGGTCTATAGTTATTGTGTGTTATAAAATATAAGATTAGTCCAGACAACAAAATATTGTCGGGATTGTTACTGTTAATCAGGCAAGACCTAAAAATCCGTTTGGGGAACGTGCGGCGAATCGCCGGATCATCTCCACTTGGAATTTTTAGGTCTTTTTCTGTTGATCAGGAACAAAAATTTGAAACGGAAAAGGAGAGAAAGAATGAACATCCAAAAGTTTGTGAAGACAGCGGCAACAGTAACTTTGACAACAGCATTGCTGGCAGGTGGCGGAACTTCGGTTTTGGCCAAGGCTAAGGACAGTGCGGATTACAAAGAAACATATGATTTTTCCCACATCACACGCTTTGACATGCTGAAAATTCCTGAACAGCAGACGAGCGAACAGTTCAAAGTGCCAGCGTTCGATGCATCCACCATCAAGAACATCGCTTCGGCAAAAGGTTATGATAAATACGGCAACCTGATCGACCTGGACGTGTGGGACAGCTGGCCGCTGCAAAATGCCGACGGCACCGTAGCGAATTATCATGGCTACCAGATTGTGTTTGCATTGGCAGGGAGCCCGAAGGACGGAAACGACACCTCGATCTACATATTCTATAAAAAAGCCGGCGAGCAATCGATCGATAGCTGGAAGAACGCAGGCCGTGTATTTAAAGACAGCGATAAATTCGCCGCCAATGATCCGATCCTCAAGTATCAGACTCAAGAGTGGTCCGGTTCCGCGACATTGACCCCTGAGGGTGAAGTACGCTTGTTCTATACGGATTTCTCGGGCGCGCCGGAAGATGGCGGAACGGGTTATAGCAAACAAACGATTACAACGGCACAAGTCAACCTGTCGCAGCCGGATGGGGCTACGCTGAAAGTGGAAGGCGTTGAAGATCATAAATCCATCTTTGACGGCGACGGAACAACATATCAAAATGTTCAGCAGTTTATTGAGGAAGGAGCCTATGCTTCGGGTGACAACCATACGCTTAGAGATCCTCACTATGTAGAAGACAACGGTCATAAATACCTCGTATTCGAGTCCAATACCGGCACAGAAACGGGTTACCAGGGTGAAGAAGCATTCAACAATCAGGTTTTCTTTGGCGGTAATAAAAAATTCTTTGAGGCGGAAAGAGAAAGACTGCTTCAAAGCCCTAAAAAGCATGACGCTACGCTGGCGAACGGCGCACTTGGCATCATCGAATTGAATGACGATTACACGCTGAAAACAGTCATGAAGCCGCTGATCGCGTCCAATACCGTAACGGATGAAATCGAACGGGCCAACGTATTCAAGCTGAATAACAAATGGTATCTGTTCACGGATTCCAGAGGCTCCAAAATGACCATTGACGGAATCGGCGCCGAGGATATTTATATGCTGGGCTTTGTGTCCGACTCTCTGACGGGACCTTACAAGCCATTGAACGACACCGGACTTGTCCTGCACCTGGATCTCGATCCCGCTGATGTTACCTTTACGTACTCTCACTTTGCGGTTCCGCAGGCCGACGGAAACAACGTGGTGATTACCAGCTATATTACCAATCGCGGCTTCTATCCGGAGCATCGTTCCTCCTTCGCGCCAAGCTTCCTGATGAACATCAAGGGATCCAAAACCTCGGTTGTCAAAGACAGCATCCTGGAACAAGGACAATTGACGATCAACTAACGTCAGCGAAAAAGTTCAATGCCCACATCCATATAGGCCTATTGACCTATATGGATTGGGTTTGGCGATGAAGGGTAGATTTGGGATTGTATTGAAGTGATGGAAGCCGATGAAAGGCCATATTTAAACGAACTTCATCGTTTTGAAACTGTGAAATAGTTACAAATTTTTTAGGTATTGTTGTGGATGGACTGGGCCTAACCTCCGTCTTCCCCCTTTTTCAAAACGGGAGTTTTGGTCTATAGTCAGACCGCAGAACAAAAATATACAATAACCGTGTCAACAAAATATTACAGGTTTGTTACTGTTTAAGCAGGCAAGACCTAAAAGTCCGTTGGGGACGTGCGGCCAAGCGCCGGATCTTCTCCATTAGGAATTTTTAGGTCTTTTTCTGTTTGTTCAGGAACAAAACAAAAAAAGGAGATCGAGCATGAACATCAAAAAGTTTGTGAAGCAAGCGACAGCAGTAACCTTTACGACAGCTTTACTGGCAGGTGGAGGAACTTCGGTTTTTGCGCAAGGGAAAGATAGCGTGGTTTACAAAGAAGATTACGGCATTTCCCACATCACACGTTTTGATATGCTGAAAATTCCTGGGCAGCAAAATAGCGAGCAATTCAAAGTACCGCAATTCGACGCATCCAAGATTAAAAACATCGCTTCCGCAAAAGGCTATGATCAATTCGGAAACCTGATCGATCTGGACGTATGGGACAGCTGGCCGCTGCAAAACGCAGATGGCACAGTAGCGGATTACAAAGGCTACGATGTGGTATTTGCCCTGGCGGGTGACCCGAAAAGAGGCTGGGATACATTTATCTACCTGTTCTACAAAAAGAAAGGTGACAACTCCATTGATGCCTGGAAGAGCGCCGGCCGCGTATTCAAGGACAGCGACAAATACGTTCCTAACGATCCGATCCTGAACAATCAAGCTGAAGAGTGGTCTGGTTCCGCAACCTTGACTAAAGATGGCAAAGTACGCTTGTTCTACACCAACCGTCAAGGCTGGGATCCGGAGCATGGATTCTTTGGCAAGCAAACTCTGACAACGGCTCAAATCAATGTGTCGCAGCCGGATGCCGATACGCTGAAGGTGAACGGCGTGGAAGATCTCAAATCGATCTTTGACGGCGACGGAAAAATTTATCAAAATGTTAACCAGTCTTTTGGCGGCGGAGACTATTCCGATAACCATACACTGAGAGATCCTCACTATGTTGAGGATAATGGCCACAAATACCTTGTATTCGAATCCAATACCGGCACAGACGTGGGCTACCAAGGTGAAGATTCTTTCTTTAACAAAGCCTACTATGGCGGAAGCAATAAATTCTTTGAAAATGAGAAGGATAAGCTGCTGGTAAGCCCTAAGAAACAGCTGGCCGAATTGGCGAACGGTTCGCTGGGTATCATCGAATTGAACGATGACTACACCTTGAAAACAGTCATGAAGCCGCTGATCGCATCCAATCTTGTTACCGATGAAATTGAACGTGCGAATGTATTTGAAAAGAATGGCAAATGGTATTTGTTCACGGATTCCCGCGGCGCTAAAATGACCATTGACGGAATCGGCGCTGAAGATGTTTTCATGCTGGGTTATGTAGCGGATTCTTTGACTGGTCCTTACAAACCGCTTAACGGCAGCGGCCTTGTCCTGAGCATGGATCTTGATCCGAAAGACGTTACTTGGTCTTACTCCCACTTTGCCGTTCCGCAAGCTGACAGTGATAATGTGGTCATCACAAGCTACATGACGAACAGAGGTCTCTATGAGGATCACAAGTCCACCTTTGCTCCAAGCTTCGTGGTAAACATTAAAGGCTCCAAAACTTCGGTTGTCAAAGACAGCATCCTTGAACAAGGACAATTGACAATCAAGTAACAACAGGTTAGACGTTATAATTAAAGAAAAGAAAATGTCGATGTTACATTGGCATTTTCTTTTTTTTCATAAGCGGGGTGTATCTTTGAACAACAAGAAAACATGGATACGGCGATTTGTAATATGGGTTGTTTTTTTAGCCGCTTTGGCCGGGGGACCTTTAATTGCTAATTATCCCAAGGACAGCAAGGAGAAGACTAGTGTGAATGAAGAAACTCCTCTTGCTCCTCAACAGCCAACCTACCGGGCGAGCTATCATTTCACAACTCCCGACAAATGGATGAACGACCCGCAGCGGCCGATTTATTTCGATGGCAAATATCATTACTATTATCTCTACAATAAGGACTACCCGAAAGGCAACGGCACGGAGTGGCGGCACGCGACCTCCACGGACTTGGTACATTGGCAGGATGAAGGTGTGGCCATTCCAAAATATACGAATCAAAACGGCGATCCGTGGTCAGGCTCGGTCGTCGTCGATACAGACAATACGGCAGGCTTCGGCAATGGGGCGCTTGTGGCACTTGTAACCCAGCCTTCCGCGGATGGAGGGAAGCAGGAACAATATTTATGGTACAGCACCAATAGTGGAAAAACATTCAGCTCCTACAGCAGCAAGCCTGTGCTGCCCAATCCGGGGACTCATGATTTCCGCGATCCCAAGATCATCTGGGAGGATCAGTCCAGGAAATGGATCATGACGATGGCGGAAGGAAGCAAAGTGGGCTTTTACGAGTCCTCCAATTTGAAAGATTGGCGTTACATCAGCGGTTTTAATACAGAAAATATCGGGCTTGTGGAATGCCCTGACCTATATTTGATGCGGGCGGATGACGGGAGCTATAGGTGGATACTCGGGGTTAGCGCCAACGGGAAGCCGGCGGGGAAACCGAATACCTATGCTTATTGGACCGGAGACTTTAACGGTAAGGAATTTGTCCCGGACCGCAAGGAACCGCAGTGGCTCGATTACGGCTTTGACTGGTATGCGGCGGTTACGTTTGAAGAGGGGCCTGGCGAAGACAAGCTCAGCCACCGTTACGCGCTGGGCTGGATGAATAATTGGGACTACCCTAACAACACGCCGACGCTTAAGGAAGGATTTAACGGAACGGATTCGATCGTCCGTCAAATCAAGCTGAAGCAGGCCGGTGATACGTATACCCTCGTCTCGCAGCCGGTTCAAGCTTTGGAGCAATTGCCCCATGCAGCAAGATCCTATCCTAAGCTCGAGGTTGACGGCACAAGAACGCTTGATGTAGCCGGGGATTCGTATCAGCTGGACGCGGACATCTCATGGTCGGAGCTGAAGAATGTCGGTTTAAGACTCCGTGAATCCGCCGATAAGCAGCGCCATGTCGATGTGGGCGTTTTTGCGGAAGGCGGCTACACCTATGTCAACCGGGCCTTTACCGGTCAGCCCGACAAGAGCGGAGCCTATTTGGAGAGCAGGGCGCCCTTTAATTCCGGCAGCAAAAAGGTTCACTTAAAGATCCTCGTCGATAAAACAAGCATCGAAGTCTTTGTGGATGACGGAGCGGTTGTCTATTCAAGCGTCATCTTTCCTGATTTGAATGATAAGGGGATCACCCTGTTCACCGATGGCGGCAAGGCGGTCTTTGACAATTTGGTGATCCGGCAATATGGTCAAAATTAATGATCCTTATGCATGACACAATGAAGCACCGACCAGCGCTCTTCCCGAGACGCGCCGGCCGGTGCTTCGCTTTTTTTCATTAATATTCAAAGCTATCCGGCTGATCCATGGACTCCACCAGTTTCTTTTCTTGCTCCAGTTCGCTGCCGGATTTCATATGCAAGCCCCGGTCGCCGGCATTTTGTTCTTCAGGGTCCAGCGCTGTCCGGTTAAATTCCTTTTGCTCATTCAGTTCCTGTTCTTCTTCGCTCATGGTATACCTCCTTCTTCTGAAGCGGTCTGAAATACCGGGCCTTGGAAGATGCGTTTGGCTTCGGACCCCTCTACATTGTTAACCAATACGAACCCGCTTAAGCTTGAAAACTTCGTGAAACCCTGAACTTCTTTCCGTTTTTTTCTTGACGGATACCCAAATAATGTTATACTAGTAAAAACATAAATACTATTATATTAGTAGGAATAATAAGATTTACTTTTTGTACATAGCAAATTCCCCGGTTCCCCACGATTCCCTGGATAATACAGCGGGTACGATTGCCCTCCCATGATCCGGACGACTCTCCATGACTTTCTCATAACCGTATTCCTTGTCCGATTTTGCTTTTTATTCTACCTGGCAACAGCCAAATAATGGTGTGCGCCTAAGGAGTGAATGATATCCATTTAAGTTAGAAGGAGGTTTTTATTTTGGCCATTCATTTAAATCTCTCACAGGCAACCATCAGGGAAAAAAGACTGAAATCCATTGTAGGGTATCAAGGAACGATTAAGGATTTGGCGGAACAGTCCCAATCCGGCTGCCTCAAGAACGCAACCAGAGGATTCAGCCAGGCGACCAATTGCAACTCCGGCTGCGCGCAGGGGTATCTGTCCACGATCACGGATGCGGCAATCGTCAATCATGGGCCGATCGGCTGTGCGGGTGACGTAGCGGGCGCAAACGCGGGATTTCAATGGGGGCAGAGTATCAGAGACTGGAACCAGAGAAACGTTCGAATCATCAATACCAATATGTCGGAAAAGGCTGTCGTATTCGGCGGAGACCAGATTCTGAAAGAAGGCATCCTGAAAGCCTATGAACGATTTAAACCGAAAGCGATCTTTGTCACGACATCCTGCGCTTCGGGCATTATCGGAGACGATATCGAAAGCACGATAAAAAAAGCGGAAGCGGAGATCGGCATTCCCGTGGTTCCCGTATTTTGCGAAGGCTTCCGGTCACAGATCTGGGCGTCCGGATTCGATGCGGCATTTCATGCTCTGCTTACGCGAATTGTCAAACCGGCCGAGAAGAAGCGCCCCGAGCTTGTTAACGTCATCAATTTTGCGGGCAGTGGACGGGCTGTCATTACCGAGATTTTCGGGCGTTTGGGGCTGGTGCCTCAGTTCGGAATACCCTACAGCAACATAGAGGAAATCTCCAGATGGTCGGAAGCCGCGGCTACAATCAGTATTTGCGGCACGCTCGGCAGTTATATGGGGAATGGCCTGGAGCAGAATTTTGGCGTCCCTTATGTAACGGCGCTGCAGCCGCACGGGATTTCCGGATTTGACGACTGGCTCACCAAGCTTGGAGAGACAGTGGGCAAGGAGAAAGAAGTTGAAGAGTATCTTGCGGAACAAAAGGTGCTTGCGGCGCCTGAATTGGAAGAGATCAAGTTTAAGCTGAAAGGCAAAAAAGTGGTCGTCGGCATGGGGCCGAGCTTCGCGCATAACTATATCCGGTTTCTCGAGGATCTAGGCATGGAAGTAGTATGGGGATTCTCCTGGCATTACGATGCCAAGCATGATCATGGCGGATGCCCTTCCTGCACAGTGGAACTGACCAAGACAGACAAAGATATCCCGGTCAGCGTCAGCGATCAGCAGAATCACGAGGTCATTAATTTGTTGTCAAAGGTCAAGCCGGATATTTTTATCGGAAGACATCCCGGAATGTCCGTCTGGGCTACAAAGATGGGGATTCCCGCCATCATGGTCAGCGATGAATACAGCGCCTTCGGCTATCAGGGAACGATCGAGTTCGGACATCGCATTATCGATGCGCTGACCAACAACAGCCTTGCCGTGAATCTGTCCAAACGGATCAATCTACCCTATACCGAGTGGTGGCTGGAGCAGGACCCGTTCAGTTTCCAGGAGCAAAAAAATAAAAAAAGAGAAAGTGAGAACAAGAAAAATGTCGCTGTGCGTTGAGCAAATTAGACATGTGTGCACACTCGGTGCATTTGAATCGGTACTGGCCATCAAAAGAGCGGTGCCCATCGTTCATGCCGGACCGGGCTGCGTAGCGAAGCTGTGGACGACACTCGGAAGCCAGAACGGCCATCAGGGCTCGGGCTATGTCGGGGGACATGCGATTCCCTGCACCAATGCTTCGGAAAAAGAAGTGGTGTTCGGCGGTACAGATAAGCTGCGCAAAGTGATCACCAATACCTTTGACGTCATCGATGGCGATTTATTCGTTGTACTCACGGGCTGTACTTCCGATATCATCGGGGATGATGTGGGCGAGATTACAAGAAAATTTCAGGCTCAGGGCAAACCGATCGTATATGTGGAAACCGGCGGGTTCAAGGGAAGCAATCTGATCGGCCATGAACTGGTTCTTGGCGCCATTATCGATCAGCATTTGCAGCCGCAGGAGGTTGAACCGGGACTGGTCAATATCTGGTCATCTGTCCCTTATCAGAATACCTTTTGGTCAGGCGATATCGAGCAGCTGAACATACTCATCTCTTCGCTCGGGCTGAAACCGAATGTGGTCTTCGGACCGGACAGCAGCGTGGACGCCATCAATGACATACCCAAGGCGCAGTATAATCTGGTGATCTCCCCATGGGTGGGACTCCGGACGGCCGAGCAGCTGAAAAATAAATTCGGCACACCGTTTCTGCACTATCCGGCGCTTCCGATCGGTCCGACCGAAACCTCCAAGTTCCTGAGAACGGTAGGCGAATTCGCCGGGATTGATCCTGCGGTCGTAGAGAATGTGATCCGCAAGCATGAGGACCGGTATTTCTACTATTTGGAAAGAGCGGCCGACACGCTGCTGGAGACGAGACTGCTTCCTAGACGCTTCATTACGGTGGCGGACAGTCTGTATGCGCTGGGAATCGCAAGATTTTTGACCAATGACATGGGACTCATTCCGGAGAAGCAGTTCATCACCGATGATACGCCGAATGATTATCAAAGCGGCGTAGCCGCTGAATTTGAACAATTCACCAGCGGCATCGTTGCGGAAACGGTATTTTCCAATGACGGAGGCTATGTTGAGGAAGAAATCCGTAAATTAAAAATCAGAAGCCGCCCGCTCATTCTGGGCAGCTCCTGGGAACGGGTGGTTGCAAGAGACCTGAACGCCTATCAGTTATCGGTTTCCGCGCCGATCGGCAATGAGCTGGTGCTGAGCAAATCGTACGTAGGCTACAATGGAGCCTTACAGCTGGTTGAAGATATCTATTCCGTCGTCTTGAATGATTTCATGTGAAAATAAGCTCAAAGGTTCGTATAATTGTTCTTAGGAGCGATTTGCGAACCTTTTTTCGTTCGGGATCGCAGGCACTGCGGAAAGGGTTCTGAACTTACATGAACTTTAGGAGTGAAAAAAAGATGAAAGTTATTGCTGTCAACGGCAGTCCGAGAACAAACCGCAATACGGCGACGCTGCTTCAGGAAGCGCTGCAAGGGGCACAGTCCCAGGGAGCGGACACGAAGCTGGTGCATTTATACAATCTGGATTACAAGGGATGCGCAAGCTGCTTGTCCTGTAAAAGAAAGGGAAGCCGGCTGGAAGGACTATGTGCCATGAAGGATGATTTGAAAGAAGTACTCCAGGAAATTCTGGAATCGGACGTCCTCCTGCTGGGCTCCCCCATCTTTTTCGGCAATGTTACCGGAGAAATGAGAAGCTTCCTGGAGCGGCTGCTCTTCCCAAATCTGTCTTACAACGAAGGAGAGAGATCCACTTTTAAGGGCAGGATGAACTCAGGCTTTATCTACACCATGAATGTTACGGAAGAACGGGCCAAGGAGATGAAATACGAGGCGGTATTCCAGGGCAACCGGAATTTACTACACATCCTCGGCGGGGATTCGGAGATTCTGCTCTCCTGCGACACGTATCAATTTGCCGATTATTCCAAGTATGAAGCTTCCAGATTCGACGCCGAGCAGAAGGCCAGGGTCAGAGAAGAACAGTTTCCCGTTGACCGCAAAAAGGCGTTTGAACTCGGCGCCCGTCTGGCTGCCGTATGAAGTGACCGTTGATTTGCCGCACATCTTTACTTTGTTTCCATTGAACTTTGCGTGCTTCGTATCGTCTTTCGCAGTTCTCTCCTTCTAATCAAGCCATGCTTCCGCTCGGAAATATAAGAGCCGATCAGCGTCAGGAAGGCTCCCGCCAAAGTTGCTGAGGTGATCGGTTCATGCAGAAAGAGGGCGGAGGCAGCTACGGAAATGACAGGCACCATATAAATGTAGACGCTTGTTGTTACCACTCCCAGGATGCTTACGGCACGGTTCCAGGTTACAAAGCATACGGCGGAGGCGCCAACAGCCAAGTATAACAGGTTCGCGAGATTCAAAAGGTTGTAGAACCGGTCCAGGTTTGGATGGAAGCCGTCCACCCCTATTACAGGCAGCATGAACAGGAGTCCATAAAAAAATACTTTGCGGGTGGCGCCGATATTGTGATGGTTCAGCCCGCTTATTTTTCTCATCAGTACGGAATACACCGCCCAGACAGCCGGAGCCAAAAAGGCCAACAGATCCCCTACAGGGTTCAAGTCCAGATTAAGGCTTCCGTTGAAGCCGATAAGAACGATTCCAGTCAGCGCAAGCGCAAAGCCGATCATAAATGGGGCAGTTAATTTTTCGCCCTCCAGGAAGAAATGAGCCATCACCGCCGTGAAAAAGGGAGCAATCGACACAATCACCCCAACGTGGGAGGCAAGCGTAAGGTTAAGGGCAATATTTTCAATTAAAAAATATAAGGCGACGCCGCAAAGTCCCGCCGAGATAAACAGCCATTCTTCTTTAAAAGTCTTCGTCCGGACCGGACGGGGATAAAGCAGGAACAATACAACATAGCCGATAAGAAACCGGAACAACAAAATTTCGAAGGGAGTAAAATCAGTCAGCAGTATTTTTGTCGAGATAAAGGTCGTTCCCCAGATTAAAATCGTTACGATCGAGAGCAGATGTCCGGCAGTTCCTTTGTGCTGATCCATCATACCCGGATTTCCTTAGACGGTTTCGGTTCCGCCTCCTGAACGAAGATTCGCATATATTGCTTGGGGGTTAGGCCGATGAGCTTTTTGAAGAAATTAGTAAAATGGCTCTGGTCGCTAAATCCGGTTCGATAGGCGACTTCGATCGGAGGAAGTCCTTGTTCCAGCAGCTTTTTCGCATGGTTAATCCGTATGGTCCCCAGGTAGCTGTAAGGCGTGATGCCTTTTGCCCGTGTGAAGGAGCGCAGCAAATGGTACTTGCTAATTCCTGTCAACTCGCTTAAATGATCCAGGGTAATGCTTTGCGTATAGTTGGATTCTATGTATTCGCATACCGTTTGTATTTCCGAAGTCCATTCGGGAGAGGGGGGCTGCTCGCTTGCATTCGAATATTCTCTCAGCAGCTGCTCCAGCAGAAGCAGGAACGATTCTTCCTTCGGGAATCCGGATTGCCGCTCCAGTATCATCAGATGAAGCTCGCGAAGGAGGGGGGCCAGCTCGCTGCGGTACAGCACGTGCTTCGCGAAGCGGGGCAAAGCATCCGTTCCCGTCACTTCCAGCGCAAATGCGCGCATAACCTCCGGTTGAATATTGATGCTGCGATAGTCGAGTGTCCGTCCATCTATTTGTTCGCAGGCATGGGGATCATGCGGGTTAAAGATTACCACATCGCCGCTGTTAACGATATACTCCGTATTGTTGCATATCAGCCGCCGCTGGCCTTGTTCAATAAAGCCAATGACATAATAGTCATGAAAATGATTGGGAAACTTCTGCATAATCCCTTCAAAACGGTACGCTTCCAGCTTTAAGTCTGCATCGTAGCGGACTGCCCGAATCTCGCGAGTCATGTGAGCACCTTCTTTTCCAATTCGATCTGCAGCCATTATATATTGGGCCGAACGGGAATTCTTGAATAATATTGCGGTATGCGTACCTGTTGAAGCGACGGCGGCGGACTGTAATGCTTAGCTTTGTTCCTTGTAACCGATGGCTTGAAAAATAAACGTTGTCAAATCCTCCAAAATCGAATCCGGATCTTCCTCCTGATTGTCCAGCAGCTGCTTGAAATAATACGTCTTGTTATGGAATAGAATACTGCCAAGCACGCTGATAAACGTATGATCGAGAGACCGGAAATGAAACACGCCCTGCTCGCGGCCCAGCTTCAGCCAATCCCGGAGCAGTATCCAGATCGGCATCGTCAATTCTTGAATTTTGTTCATCCGGGGGGACTGCAAGACGATCTCCTGCTGCAGCAGACTGATAATTTCCGGCTCGCGCCGCCGGTACGCGGTGATTTCCCGTATCAGTAGTTTGAGGCCCGAGACGGGGTCCAATCGCGTTATTTGATCTCCTTCCAAGACATCGCGCGGAAAATACTCCTTGAACAAGGCTTCGAACACTTTATCTTTTCCGCCAAAATAATACGAGACGAGCGATACATTCGCGCCCGCCTCTTCGCATATTTGCCTTACGGTCGTAGCGTTGAAGCCCTGCTGCGCGAACAGCTTCTTCGCAGCCTGCAAAATGCGCAGCTTCACGTCATTTTCTTCTGAGCCCATGCTTTTCCATTACCCCTTTGTTCCTTCGTCTGCATCTTTATTATAAGTGGGGCGAGCAGGAGTTTTCCAGTAAGGTCAGAGGCATGTGCCGGATTAATCAGCTTTAGGATTCGGGTAGTGTATTGGAACGAGTCTGACCTGCGGACGCAGCGGCCGTATTAGACGCCGGTTCCCTGCGCAAAGCGGTCATCCCGATCATCACGAGCGCCATCACACCCGCAATGATGAATAGCGCTGCCGCATCGCCTCCGATCCCGGGCCCGCCGAACAGCAGATTCATTAAGCCTTCCACCGCGTAAGTGGCCGGGAGCACGCTGCCGAGATTCAAGTAGAAGCTGGACAGCATCTCACGCGGCATCATTGCGCCGGAGGACACGAGCTGTACAGACAGCAGCGCAATGTTGATCAGCATGCCTGCTGTGCCGAGCAGCACTAAAAGTGACTGAGCGACGATCATGAATGTGAGCACGAACAATGTCTGGTAGCCCCACAAGGCCCAAAATCCCTGTTCAACCTGTCCGCCAAGCAGCATGACGAGGGATGTTCCGACCAGCGAAACGATAATCGCCGCTGGAATCGTAATGGCGATGCGGGCGCCGAGCCGTTGCCAGCGTCCTGTACGGGCAGAGATTGCCGTCATCGACAATTCAAGGTTCTGGGCCATAATCATCGCTCCAACAAACGAGGCGAGAACCATCATCATTGGCACCATCTGATTGTTGGTTCCGTCAACGATGTTCACCGACTGAATATCGGATATGACCCGCTCGGACAACGGTACCGACATGGCTGCAGCTTTCTCCGCCGGCATCCCCTGAGACAGCACGGTCTGGGCGCTGGCCGCGATTGCCTGTTTATTCGCTGCTGCCGTCACCTGGGAAGCGATGGAGGTCATGATGCTCTTGATCATCGCAGGATTGGATTCGTTCACGACATATTGAATAGATGCTTTACTGTCCCGTTCTGCCACAAGTGAAGTGAATTCGGCGGGTATATGCACTATCATCTGAATGTCGCGGTCTTCCAGCCGCTCCCGCGCGGACGCCATATCCGCCGCCGTCTCCACATGGACGGGCAGCCCCGCCGACAGCTGCTTCGCAATAACGGCCCCGCTTTGCGCATCCTCATTTACGACCGCGATGCTCAGTTTGTTAACCCGGTCCGACATACCCTCATAACCTGTCATCCAGATGATGGAGAAGAGCAGCTGAAAGAGCAGCGCAACAGCTATGCCAATAATCGTCGTCTTCATTTTCAGTAATTCCCTGACTGTGTTCATCAAGCAGTCACTCCTTTAAAACAAATGATTTAAACAATTGTTTTAATTGTTTGTTTGAATTATAAAACGTGAAATCCTTGCTGTCAACCAAATAAGAAAAGGGTATTCTTATCCGCAGTTTGTCTGCGAATGAAGCTGCGGGAGCTTCAATTTTTTATGCTTCGATTATTACGATTGATGATGATTCTCCGCGTACTCATAGGTCATCCGCTGATCACTGGTTGGCCTTTTTGCTGTCCGCTTTATGGCGGGTGCCTATGCGGTGTGTGAGAAAGCGCACGGACAAACATCATGAAATTTGAAATAGTGTAGATACACGATAAGTCAAAAGGAGAGCTATTCGACAATCATGAACAACACGTCATCAGAGAACAAAGCATCATCAGTCTGCAACTGCATCAATTTACGCCGGGCTTCGCTGGTTATTACGGAACTGTATGATCGGTATCTTGCACCCAGTGGGCTGAATAACAGCCAATTTACACTCTTGCGGCACATTGATCGGATGGGCCCGGTAAGTGTCAGTGATGTGGCACTGAAGATGCGGCTCGACCGGACAACACTTGTACGCAATTTGAAAGCTTTGGAGGAACGAGGTTATGTTCAGGATACGTCAGCCAAGGGAAGCCGGAGCCGCCAATTGACTTTGACGGAGAGCGGGAAAGCGGTGCATGCGGCTGCGGGACAATTGTGGGATGAAGTGCAAAGCTTTGTGGAGCAATCGCTGGGTAAAGAGGATTTGGCAGCACTAACGGTTCTGTTATCTAAAGTGGAGCATCTTGCGCCTTGATGTACTGCGGTGATCTGTAAGGTGCTGCCGATTCATAGTGATTTGTATTTTACTAATAGATTGTTATGCGTTCCTTTCGTGTATATACACGAATGGGGGCGTGACTGTTGCGATAACTAGATATTCCGGGAGGGAGAGAATATGGAAATGGAAAAGGACATGGATACAAAAGAGGCGGGGGGACGTATCAAGCAATTAATCGTAGAGGATGTAAAGTCTTATGTACGTGAGAACCAAGGGAACTTTTCCGAAGAATTGCAAGCCCCTTATTACGAGGAGCCGATTATTCAATTCGCATCAGCGGACGATCCCTTGTTTGAGGAATATAAGACGCTTATCGGTCCTGACCATGCTACGCCGCGAGAAGTCTTGGAGCGGTCATTTGGCCCTGGCAGTTATGAGGGAGGCTCGGTGATCAGCGTGGTGCTGCCCATCAGCGAGGTCATTCGCCGGGCCAATCGGGCGCAGAAGGATGGGCCTTCTCGGGAGTGGGCGCTGCTTCGTACATTCGGGGATGAGAATTTTGTGACTGCGATTCGCAGGCATTTAACGGGTTACCTGAGCAGCCTTGGTTACCGGGCGGTCGCCCCGTTGGATACCGACTGGTACAGCATTCAGGGTACGGCTTCGGGGCCGGTATCCAATTGGTCTGAACGCCATGTCGCTTACGCCGCGGGCCTTGGCAGCTTCAGTATCAATGACGGCTTCATCTCAGAAAAGGGGATTGCGATCCGCTTGTTCTCCGTTGTGACCAACCTGCAGGCGGCTCCGGATGTCAGAACAGCATCAAACCATGCGGGGAATTGCTTGCTTTACAGCAAAGGGATTTGCGGCGTCTGCATCACCCGCTGCCCGGTGCAGGCCATCAGCAAAGAGGGGCATGACAAAATCGCCTGCATGAAATTTGTTTATGGGCAAGCCTCCCGGGACTTTGCAATGGCAAACGGCGGAGATGCCAAATCGGGAGCCGGCTGCGGTCTGTGCCAAACCAAGGTGCCTTGTGAGAGCAGAAATCCGATGCGGACTGCGCGGTGAGAATAGTATATACACTAGAGAATCCGGTTGGAGAGTTCATTAGGGCGATGTAAAGCGGGTCGAACATGGCAGCCGGCGATCCTCGAAAGATAGCGCGGGAATTCATCCACTTCGGCTTGCTGCGAATGAGGCCTAGACAGCGATTCTTACAGTGCCATCAGAGAATCGCTGCTGTCCAGGCTGGCTGAATTAGATTCCCAGAAAGAATTGGCCTACTAGACCGATGACGATAATGTTATACGGGTAGTTGAGTCCTTGACTGAAGTGGAAGAAATGTTGCTGGTGTCGAAATCCGAGGCGAACGAGAAAAAAGCTCCAGCAGCTTGCGCTGCGGGAGCTGGGTATGACGGTGAATTTTACGATTGCGATTATTTGTGGAGCACATCCCAGTATTCTGAATAATGCTCGAATCTTCCTTTGGCAAAAGGGCATAAAGGGAGAATCTTGATTCCGTTTTCCCTCGCATACACTACCATGGCGTCGACCAGCTTGTCGCCAAGTCCCTGCCCCCGGTAGGCATGGTCGACCAGCGTGTGATCGATGATGTAAAGCTCCGGGCTCGAAGTTACATACGTCATTTCTGCTGCGATTGCGTCCTGATCCCGGATAAGGAATCTTTTGTGGGCTAGATCATGTTCAACAACAGGTATATTCAATTCCTCGTTCTTTATTGGACTCTCCCCTTCCAGAAGTTGATAGGTTAGCGCTTTGCTTGGACATTTGTCAATATGCCGGGCAATTTCCTCCGCCGTGGCGGCATCGGGATCAACCCAGGGGCGCTTGCTTAAATTAAAAACCGAAGGAAACCCCTTAACGCAAACCCCCGAATGAATGCAAATCTCCGAATTAAACATGACATTGATATTTTTTCCGTAGTATACTTTGGGTTCGCTCATCGATGCTTCATACCCTTCATTTTAGTATTCACTTGAAATAAAGAATCCATTGTTCAAAAGCGGTCAGGAATTTTTCGATATGCCGGAGAGTGGCTTCGTCTTCCAGTTCTCCGGTCGTTTGATTCAGTTTCTCGTGAACGCTGCCGATGAGAATTTTCGGACCCGGCATGGTATAAGCGTTCATGGCAAGCAGGGTCTGTCTGACCTGTGCCTGGGATTGCGCCGTTCCCCCGCCGCCCGGAGTGGCTCCGGCAATCGCAAAGGGCTTCTCAATCAGCACGGAGCTTTTGACCGGACGCGAAGCCCAGTCCAAAGCGTTCTTTAACACGCCCGGGATTCCCGAGTTGTATTCGGGGGTGACAATCAGCACGCCGTCCGCCTGCCGGATTCTTTCTTTAAATTCAGTCACCGAGGGGGGATCACCCTGACTCTCCGTGTCCGCGTTGTACAACGGAATACCCGACAGATCGGTATGATGAATCTCCCAATGCTCGGGCGCAAGCTTTTCCATAGCCTTTAACACTCTTCGATTAAAAGAACCTTCCCGAAGACTTCCGCAAATGACGGTGATCGTGAGTTTATGTTCGCTCATCCTTGCGCTCCTCTGCTTGGTTTGGTTGAAGCGGTTGATCGTGTCGAATTTTAGAACATACATGATATGAATATACCCTGGCTACGGGGCGGTTAAAACAGGGTTAATGACATATTTGAAACCGAATACTTAGTCGTAAAAGCGTCCCGAATTTTATTCCCCGCTGTTTATTCGATCGTAGTTCTCCCTGGCAAGCTCCACCTGCGAATAATTCTCCTTCGTCCACTGATTCAGCGCTTTCATAGGTACGAGCAAAGATTCTCCCAGCCCGGAGAGTGAATACTCGACAATTGGGGGCACCGCCGGTGTTATTTTGCGATTGACCAGCCCGTCCCGTTCCAGTTGGCGGAGGGTCTGGGTCAGCATTTTTTTGGAGATGCCTTCGATTCGTCTTCTCATATCCCCGTAACGAATAATTCCATCTTCCATGGCATAGATGACCAGCCCCGTCCATTTATTGGAGACGATTTCGAGCACTTTGCTGTATCCGCAAATGGTTAACGAGATGTCGGGCTGTACGATTTTTTGTGAATATGGAGAATTCATCTGACCTCCTCCTGTGCACCTTCAGGTTCCCTGGACACAATAAAGTGCCTCCTTACTGAAGTGTAGTACATGTATTAATGTGTGTCTATACCATCTGAAAAAGGAGAGAGCTTTCATGAAAGTATACGAAATTCAAGGCGCATTTGGAATAGATCAGTTGAAGGAAGCCGAACGTCCGATTCCGGTTCCGGGTCCTGGCGAAGTCTGCATTAAATTGCGGGCGGTTTCCCTTAACTCCAGAGATCTGGGGGTCATCGACGGATTCTATAATCCTGATTTAAAAGCCCCTTTAATTCCGGTATCTGACGGTGTGGGCGAAGTGACAGCATTGGGCGAGGGGACAACTAGGTTTAAGATCGGCGACCGGGTGAGCGGTATTTTCACTCAGAGCTGGATCTCCGGAGAAGCTACCCGAGAAAATTGGGTGAGTGCGCTAGGAAGTCCGCTTGATGGAATGCTTGCCGAGTATGCCGTGCTTCCGGAAAAAGGACTCGTTCGAGTCCCCGAACATTTGACGGATGAAGAGGCGGCGGCGCTTCCTTGCGCAGGAGTAACGGCATGGCATGCTGTCGTGGAAGAAGGCCGGGTCAAAGCCGGTGATACCGTTGTCGTACAAGGTACGGGGGGCGTTTCTCTGTTCGCGCTTCAATTTGCCAAGCTTCATGGCGCAACGGTGATCATTACATCCAGCAGCGACGAGAAGCTTAAGCGTGCGAAGGAACTCGGAGCGGATTTCGGGATCAATTACAAACAGACGCCCGAATGGGATCAAGTCGTTCTGGAATGGACGGGCGGACGCGGTGCAGATCATATCGTCGATCTCGGCGGATCGGCAACGCTGAACAAGTCAATTGCGGCGCTGCGGGTGGGCGGTCAGATCAGCTTGGTAGGCGGTCTTTCGGGCTACCAGGTGGATGGTTTTGCCATCATCCCCGCCATTTTAAGAAGAGCGCGCCTGCAGGCCATTAACGTCGGCAGCCGTGATATGTTTGAAGCGATGAATCAAGCTATCCGGCAAAACGGGCTTCGCCCGGTTATTGATCGTGTATTCCCGTTTGATCGCACGCTTGAAGCGCTGCGTTATTTTGCCGAGGGTTCGTATTTCGGGAAGATCTGCATCACATTCTAAGGCTGGACCAGATCGTATACACACAATACGAAACAGCATGAAACAAGTAGACGTACGCTTCTGGTTAGATGAAATGCACCCCTTGAACATACGTTGGCTTAAGCCCTCGGGTTAGCTGATGAACGTTCTAAAGGGTGCATTTTTCGTCAAAATGTATAATAATTTTAGCTAAAATTTGATAAAATCAGTACATGACTTGAGCCTTTGCAAAAAAAGCCGTAAGAGAGGAACAGGATATGAACCGTTTAATTATCGACACGGATATCGGCAGCGATATCGATGACGCCATGGCGCTTGCGCTGGCGATGAAATCCCCGGAGCTTACGCTCGAAGGCGTTACGACGGTGTACGGCAATGCCGATTTGCGCGCCCGGATGGTAGCCAAAATGCTTAAGTTCGGGGGCCGGGAGGATGTCCGCGTGTACGCCGGTCTGGATCGGCCGCTGCTTGGCAACCGCGAAATCTGGATGGCCGGCCATGAGGGGAAAGGGCTGATTGAGGAAGGGGAAGCTCTTCCTTACGAAGACCGGCACGCTGTTGATTTCATCATCGATACGATCATGGCGAATCCGGGCGAAATTACGCTGGTGCCGATCGGACCCTTGACGAATATCGCGGCATGCCTGATCCGTGAACCGAGAATCGCTCAAAATGTCAAAGAAATTATCCTGATGGGCGGCGTTACCCGCCTCGGACGCAATGCGGCCGAACTGCCTGTGACCGAGCATAATATCGTCAGCGATCCGGAAGCAGCCTCGGTCGTATTTGGCAGCGGTGCGCCCATCGTAATGGTCGGACTCGACGTTACGCTTCAGGTTGTCATCACCGATGAACACCGACAGCGGCTGCTGGCGGCGAATGATCCTCTGAATGCCGCGCTGGCCCGGCAGATGGAGTTCTGGTTCGATTTTATCAAGGAGAAGAAGACATTCATGCATGACCCGCTCACCGTCTCGCTTCTTATCGACAGGTCGCTTGTTCGCACCGAGACAATGAAAGTAACCGTCGAATACGATCACCGGGCAAAGACGGGGCAGACTGTCGCGGTCCGGGATGAAGATGGAAATGTGGAGGTATGCCTGGAAGTGGACAGCGAACGGTTTCTCGCGATGCTAATGGAGCGTTTGACTGGACAAGCCTGATTCGATAATAGAACACGAAATAGAAAAATTCGACAATTTGTAACTTACATCACTTGTTATTCTCAGTGTTTAATATATAATTTTTTTATAAATACAATTAGGGGGAAATGGTTATGAAACTAGTAAAAGGTCTGTTGGTAGCAGGTGTTGCAGCTGTAGTATTGTCCGGCTGTGGCGCGAATAATAATGAAGCGGCTAATTCCGCGGCAAGCCCGGCGGCAAGTGCAGCGGCAAGCCCGGCAGCGGATGCTACGACTACGGCGTCTATCGTAAACCAAGCGGACGCTTTCAAAGCGGCAGTAAGCGAAAACGGAAACTGGATCATTGCTATTCTTAATGACCTGACGGTCGATGGAGAAGTTGTAGTAGCCGGCGAGTTCCATGACAAAGGCGACGCGGCTAAAGACATTTACCGCAAAATTGCTCTCTACTCGCAAGATGCCGATCATAACATCACTGCATCTTACACGCTGACTGTTCCTAAATTCACGGTAAAAAGTGAAAACCTGAAAGTTCAGGGCGGAACCATCAAAGGCGATGTTTATGTGCAAGCTAACGGATTCACTCTGGATAAGACAGCAACTGTAGACGGCAACATCTACTATGCAAGCGCGGATTTCCAATCCTCCGCCAAAGTAGAAGGTAAAGTTACCGGAGAAGCCAAGGTTCAATAATTGCTTTAGATATTATCAGCCTGTAAACGGGGACCTGCTTGAGGCAGCCTCGTTTACAGGCTTTTCATTTTTCAATTTTCTCCGTTCCATTCCGCATAGAAATGATCTAGAAATTCAACCATGGTATCATGTCTTTTTTGTGCTTTTTGTGCCCCTATCTCCGTATTCATCAAATCTTTCAACAAGAGCAGTTTGTCATAGAAGTGGCTGATCGTATCGTTTTCGCTGCTGCCATCTGTAACCTTGCCTGCCTCCTCGTCTGATGCCGGATGATAGATTGGTCTGTTAACATGCCCGCCGTAAGCAAACGTTCTCGCAATCCCCAGCGCACCGATGGCATCTAGCCGATCGGCGTCCTGAACGATTTTGGCTTCAATAGTAGACAGTGTATGCTTGTTCGTTCCTCCCTTATAAGAAATATGATTCGCTATGTAGATTACCTCTTCAATAACCTCATTGGAAACTTCCAAGTCGATCAACAGCTCCGAAATGATTCTTCTTCTGTCCTCGTCGGTATATCCGAACTTATGGTCGGCGATGTCATGCAGCAGAGCACCCAATTCAACGATAAAACAATCGGCTCCATCGGTCTGCCTGGCTATATCCAGCGCGTTGTTACGGACTCTGACAATATGCCACCAGTCATGTCCGGACCCTTCACCCTCTAGCTTGTCTTTGACGAATTGATTTGTTTTTTCGAGAACCCGTTCCTTGTCCATCTTGTGATCTCCTTCGATTCGGTTGGCTTTTATGTGGAAAATATCTTTCTCTGTTTTATAACATTTTTCGAAACTCTACAAGTTTCCGTCTTTTATCTCCTGCGGTTCTGGCAATTCCGTTGGGGACACTGCAGTGACCGGGCAAAAGCCAGGATTCGTTGCGCATAATGCTTCGGTGTATTTCGGGTGCAGGCGGGAGAGCGCAGCGAAATAGCTTCCGATTACGTGATTGGGGCCTATGCCTCCATTCTGGAAGGACAGCGATGAGAAGGTCTGGACATGACTGTAATAGTATTTTTTTTCCCGTTTGGGCAGCTTGTAAATGGTTGGCGGCGTATAGGTTACCAGATCATAGAGGTTGGCAATGCGGCAGCTGTTCCTGACATATTCGGTAAAAGCTTTGGAAAATGCCGGATCGCCTACACGGGGAGACCCATAGGTATACAGGTTAGGTGAACGATATGCAGTATTGACCGCAATATCCGTCGCACATAATGTCGCGAGCGCCGCGCCAAGACTGTGGCCTGTAATGTACAATGTCTTGTCTGTCGACAATCGGGTCAGTGCGGCAATGAGCTCATCACGCGCCGAGGAATAGATGTCAGTGAAGCCCCGATGGGTGAGACAGTCCTGCTTAATATATTTAAATCTCTTCTGCGAGGCGATGATGTCAGAGATCCAGTCGGATGTGGAACTGGTTCCCCGAAAGGCAATGATAATCTCTTGCGGAGATTCGATAATAAACCCGAAACGCTCCCATTCATTGTTAATGGATTTTGCCTGAATAATATGACTGACCGAGTAATTCAATGGAACAACGAACGAACCATCCGCATTTGAAAATTGGGTATAAGTCTGACCGCAGACTGCAGCCAGAAAGATGGCCCGCTGCTCATAACCGGTATTCTTATCCAACTGCATCCCGCCCTTCTTTTCTCCTTGTTTATGATGAGGACGGAAGGTTGGTGAATGAAAAATGGAGGAAATTTATTACTGCAACGGCAGGAAGCTCAAGGAACCCGGAGAGTATCCCCGTAAAATCACAAGAACCCTTCCCTATCATCAGCTCGCAATTCTTACCGGGGGAACGGGAAGGATGATCGTCGGGGGAAAAAGATTTCTAGGCAAAGAAGGGATGCTATTCTACATTCGGCCCGGCGTATCCCATTCTATAGAGCTGGATAAGGAGCGGTCTTGCAGCTTTCTATCTGTTCATTTTAGTTATGCGCGTGTCAGTTTGAATGATGGCAAATGGAACCTGTCTCCAGCCATTATTGATTGCCATTTACCACAATATCAAAAAGTAAAATCAGAATTACTCTATTTCTTTAAAGGCTCAAAACCGAAATTAGCGGTTGAAAATAAAACAAGGTTAAAAATGGAAAAACATCTGCAAATCCTGTATTGTTGTAAGTCCTACCCAACAACAAAGAAGGAAATGACAGATGCCACTCCAGTATATCAACGAAATTCTCGGATTACCAGAGCTACAACTTCATAAAATTGTTTTCTTCGGGGCGAAACCATGCTGGATTTGCTGGCTGGACGCAAGCTGGAAGACCTGCGTGCCTATGCTCGCCAGCACCCCGACTTTCTTACGTTGAAGCCTAAAGCTGTTGTCATGGATCTGGCCCAGGTATACCACACGTGGATCAGCGAATGCTTTCCCGGTGCCATCCGCATTGCAGATCGTTTCCACGTTCACGGCTATGTTATTGAAAGTGTCCAGGACGTCCGCAAGTCGGTACAGCAGACTCTTGCCCCAAGAGCCAAGGCGATCTTAAAAAGCCATCATCGACTACTGAATCCCCCAGCGGACACCTTGCCGGAAAAGAGTAAAGCCCAGCTAATTAGGTTACTCGGCTTCTCGCCGCTGCTGCGCAGTGTCTGGGAATGGAAAGAAGCTTTTTCCCTTTGGTATAACTGTTCACCGGACGCCCGGATCGCTAGCCTTAGCTTAACCGTTGGTGTCAGCAGGGCGAGAGCATTGATCATGATGCCGTTCGAAGCACCTTGAAGACGATGCGCAATTGGGAAACGGAGATTGTGAACTACCATCGCTGCCGCTGGACCAACGCAACCGTCGAAGGACGGCACAATCGCATCAAAGCGTATCAGCGCCGGCACTACTTCACACGCAATCGCGAACGTTACAAAGCTGGCATTTTAGTCGAATGCAATCGGCATCGTTCATCTGGCTGAAAATATCAAACACTAATTTTTTAGATTGAGCCTCTATAAAAGTAGAAAAAATCATTGAATACATACATCAAAAGTTAAGCGGCAAAGTAACTCTGGCCGAATTCGGACAAGTGAAGAGATGGTCTTGGCATTGAGATAAAAAATTGTCATGTGATTCAATAACTTGAAGCTCCTGCTTGTGGCGAGGGCTTCTATTTGTTTTTCAAAACGCGAGAGAACGAGTTTGCAGTCACGGATAACTTACGTCAAATCGTATTTTTTATGACGGATGATATGATGATTTGCCAGTGTTTTTCTGTATTTTTGCGGCGTGATCCCATATATTTCTTTGAAACTATTGATAAAGGAGCGGCTGTCGGTAAAACCTTCTTTCATGGCGATTTCCAGGAGGGAGTAATCGGTATAGATAAGTAACTGATAAGCATAAAACAGACGGATACGGGTGAGATGTTTTTTAAAAGTTGTTCCCATATATTCTTTAAATGTCCTTGCCAGATGCTCTTTGGATATC
This sequence comes from Paenibacillus sabinae T27, assembly GCF_000612505.1. Taxonomy (NCBI): domain Bacteria; kingdom Bacillati; phylum Bacillota; class Bacilli; order Caryophanales; family Paenibacillaceae; genus Paenibacillus; species Paenibacillus sabinae. Next base: position 3,286,380 of record NZ_CP004078.1, on the reverse strand, counting down.
CCAAACTCCCTGGACAGTGAGGTTAAGGTAAGCTGCTCTTTATAATGTTCGTCTACATATTCGATAATCATTTGACATCTATTCCAGTACTTTTGGGATTTTACAGACAAGGACAGTTTTTTTTCAGTAATGAAGCTGGTCATGAGAAGATACAAAATATCATAAAACACACTATTTAATTTTAGTTGGTAATGCGGATTGGAGGCTCGTTTTTTGAAAAGGTGGTAGGTTTCTCTAAATATTGAGACCAATTGTGTATAGCTGGGCGAATCATTGTCCAAGGTGAAGAAAAATTTTTCAACGCTTGGATTGGATTGTTTCAGTAGATCAAAGGGAAAAATAATCGTCAAAGCCTCATAGGGTTTGGACCGATCAATTTGACAACTGTGAATTTCTCCGCTGTTGATCAAAACCAATTCATTCTCGCGAACAAGGATTTCATTTCCATTTATGTTATATAAGCTCTCACCTTCGAGCATCAAAGTTAACTCTAGGCTGCGATGCCAATGATCTTCCACCAAGGTGACTTGGTTTTCCGAATGCAAGTAGATCCATGCCAATAATCCTTCGGGAACCATAATACTTTCGTGGCTATAATTCATAAATTGATCATCCCCCTGACACAATATCAATTTTTCGCTATAAATCAGCTAAAAAAAGCGAAGAAATTTGTTTTTAATTTTATATAATTTAAAGTAACAAGTAAAGAATGTGTTATAAATGCTGACATTATAAAAAGGAATTTGAAAAATGGGGGACAAGAGTTTGAAGAAAAAAAAGAAATATAACATGTTATGGGGTAATCTTCTGTTTCTGGGACCTTCCACGTTAGTTTTTCTTGCCGTCGTTGTTATTCCATTTGCTATAAGTATTATTTACTCGTTCTCCAATTGGAATGGAATTTCCAATGAAATTAAGTTTGTGGGACTCAACAATTTCAACAATATATTCTCGGGGAAAGCGAAGTTTTTGGATGCTTTCTGGTTCACTCTCCGTATTACTGCGGTCAGTGTACTGCTCATCAATTTGCTCGGCATACTTTTGGCTGTAGCATTGACAGCCAGGCTGCCTCTTCGGAACCCATTCCGGGCCGCCTTTTATTTGCCGCAAACGATGGGAGGATTAATCCTTGGTTTTATTTGGCAGTTTATTTTTATTGCCGGTTTTCCGGCGATCGGTGACAAGCTGAATTTGGGCTTCTTTACCCAGCAATGGCTCGGAACAGAGAAGACGGCATTCGCCGCGTTAGTCATCGTCAATGTTTGGCAAAATGCGGGTTATGTGATGGTCATCATGATCGCCGCTTTGAGCGGAATTTCTTCGGAGCTGATTGAATCCGCGAAGGTTGACGGTTCCAGACCCCTAAATACGTTTCTCCGGATCAAACTGCCCTTGTGTGTTCCGTACATTACAGTCTCCCTGTTCTGGACGATTTCAAGCGCGCTCAAGATGTTTGAGACTAATGTTTCTCTGACAAAAGGAGGGCCCTACGGCTCAACTACATCTATGGCCTTAAATATCTATAACGATGCCTTTGCCAACAATAAGTACGGATTAGCCACTGCGGAGGCGCTTGTGTTCTTTGTCATTATTTTAGCGATCACCTCGGTTCAATTGTACATGAGCAAAAGGAAGGAGAGTCAAATCTTATGAAAAAGAACCCCGTTTCCATGTTGATCACGTTTATGGTTGTGCTCGCGGGGGTGCTAATCTTTGTGGCCCCTTTATGGATCATGGTCATGAACTCCTTTAAGCCGCTTAACGAAATTATAGCCTTTCCGCTCCGGTTTCCAGACGAGTGGAGCTTCGATAATTATGTAAAGGCTTGGGAAGAAGTGAATATCCCTAACATTATGAAGAACACAGCCATAGTGTCCTTTTCCGCTGTATGTGGTGTCATTATTCTGGCAACGATGACGGCTTACTGGGCGGAGCGGCATCCGACGGTCTATTCCCGAATCTTTAGCAGTGCCATCCTGCTATCCATGTTGATTCCCTTCGCGACAATTATGATTCCTCTTGTTCAGGTCATGAAGTTCATGCATTTAAACAATACAATTCCGGGAGCAGTGCTGGCCTATTGGGGGATTGGACTCGCTTTCGCTTTTTTTATGATCCGCAGTGGAGTCAAGACTCTTCCTTATGAATTGGAGGAGGCCGCCCGGATTGATGGTTGCGGTGTGATTCAGGTATTTGTAAGAATTGTGTTTCCTCTACTTTCACCGGTCGTATTCAGTGTATTTGTGATGGATATGTTCTGGGTTTGGAATGATTTTATGATTCCACTGGTTCTGCTGAACAATCAGAAACTCAGTACCGTTCAACTGGCGATTAACCGCTTGTTCGGCATGTATAACAGCCGTTGGGACATAGCTTTGCCTGCTCTAACCATGAGCATGCTTCCTATAATTGTTATCTTTATCCTTCTGCAAAAGAAAATTGTCGGAGGCGTAATGGCGGGCGCTGTAAAAGGTTGAGCTAATTAAATTTTAGGAGGAAAAAGAATGAAGAGAACAAAAGGGAGACTTACTATGCTGTGCGTGTCGTTGGCAGGGGTGCTGGCATTGACGGCATGCGGTGGACAAGCGAACGAAGGACAAAATTCGCAAACGGGTTCTTCGGAAAGCGCTAAAACCAAGACAATATATATTTATCAGAACAAAATTGAGATTGACAAGGCATTGAAAAAGACAGCAGAAGCGTACACTGCCCTTCACCCGGACATTCAATTTTCGATTGAGTCTGTCAGCGACAATTTCAGCACGGGTCTCAAGACCAAGTTGGCTTCCGGAGAACTGCCCGATGTCTTTACAGTACTTGGGAATCAGGATTTGAAACTCTGGCAGTCTCAACTGGAGGACTTGACGGATCAGCCCTGGACTAAAGATATGATTCCCCTGGCGAAGGAAGGCATTACCGGAGATGATGGAAAAGTATACGGACTGCCGGTATCTGTGGAAGGATATGGATATGTCTATAACAAAAAGCTCTTTCAGCAAGCGGGGATATCCAAGGTTCCCGTAACATTAACCGAATTGAAACAGGATGTCGAATCGCTGAAATCAGCCGGAATACAACCCTTAGTAGGGGCATATATGGATTGGTATCAGGCTGGTAATTTCCTGGTTAATATGGGGATTGCCCGTCAGAAGGATCCGCTGGCTTTTATTAAAGGGTTATATGACGGAACCGCTACATTTGTTGGAAATGAAATTTTTAAGGAAGTGGCGGATTTTATTCAATATGATTTTGCCAACGGAAAGAACGGGCTGAGCACCAACTTTAATAATCAGACTACCCAATTGGTGAATGGCGAGATAGCTATGACGCTCGGAGGAAACTGGCTCCAGCCGACTATTGATAATGGAAATGCGAGCCTCGAAACAGGGTTAATGCCTCTCCCGGTGAACGACAATCCGGAAGAGAATGACAAACTGTATGCGGGCGTTAGTGGTTATTGGGCCATCAATAAGGATTCTAATGTAAAAAAAGAAGTAAAGGACTTCTTCAACTGGCTTGTCACTACGCCGGAAGGACAAACCCATATGACCAAGGACATGCAGCTTATACCGGGATTCTCTTCCTTTTCGGCAGATAATGAAACGATTGGTGATTTGGGAGCAGACCTTTCCCGCTACTTAAAGGAAGGAAAGGTATATGGATCGTACAATTCCTACTACCCGGATGGTGTTGCACAGGCTTTTGGGGAAGCTGTACAGAGATTTGTAGCCGGTCAAGTGGATAAGGACGGTTTCCTCCAAGAATTACAAAACGAATGGGATCGTCTGGCTGAATAAAGACCGAAAATACTGGAAATGGGGTTAACTATGCATAAAGATTTGGACAGGCTTATAAGTGATATGACCTTACATGAAAAAGTGGCGTTATGTACCGGTGAAAATTCATGGAAAACCAAAGCCTTTAAACACCTGGGCATTCCTTCTATTCTTATGAGTGACGGTTCAAGCGGCGTCCGATTTCAGAAGGATTCCGAAATCACCCGATCGCAATCCTTTTATGAGTCCATTAGCAGCCGATTTGACAGTGAAGAGGCGATCAGTAATACCCATAAGGCTACCTGCTTTCCCTCGGCATCAACGGTTGCTTGCTCATGGAATAAAGAGCTGATCTATGAGATCGGCCAAGCGATTGCCAAGGAGTGCCGTCGCCTGGGGATCCATCTACTGTTGGGCCCCGGAATGAACATTCGCCGGCATCCTTTAACAGCACGCAACTTTGAATACTATTCGGAAGACCCCTATTTAACAGGGGACATGGCCGCAGCCATGGTTATGGGTGTGCAGAGTCAAGGGGTCGGCACTTCTCTCAAGCATTTTGCCTGCCATAATTCGGATACCAAACGAACACTGGTGGATGCCATTGTGGAGGAAAGAGCTCTGCGGGAGATCTATTTAGCAGCCTTTGAACGGGTCGTTAATCAGGCCAAGCCCACTACCGTCATGAGTGCGTACAACAAAATTAACGGGGTTCAAGCCAGCGAAGATCCCTTGCTGCTCAATCAGATTTTGCGTGAGGAATGGGGATTCGCCGGAGCGGTGATCAGTGACTGGGGGGCGGTCAAAAATGTGGTGGAAGCCACCTTGGCGGGGCTTGATTTGCAAATGCCGCTTTCTTTAAGCTCGTCAAGATTTTTGGAAGAGGCCGTTCAAAAAGGCGACATCGCCGAAGAGTGGCTTAACCGCCGGGTGAAGCATATTCTACAGCTTGTATTTAGTCTGACGGAAAAAGCGGAACCAAAGGCCGAGTTCGATTTTGTTCAGCATCACCGGATCGCACAGCGGGCCGCAGAGGAATCCATTGTTTTATTGAAAAACGGGCGGCAATTACTGCCACTATCCACTGAGAAAATCAAGAAAATTGCGGTTGTCGGCAAATTGGCGGTTGAACCGTTATATCAAGGAACAGGCTGCGCCGTCGTGAATGCGCAGCTGGTAGATATACCGCTGGATAGCATACGCAGCCTGTGCCAAGGTACTATCGAGGTTGCTTATGCTCCCGGATATAACAGCGACGGCTCTACAAATCAGGCTTTGTTGCAGGAGGCCGGGCTTCTGGCCCGCGATGCGGATGTTGTTTTGATTTTCGCCGGAGCCTTTATGCCCGAAGAAAGTGATGATTACAACCGGAAGGATATGAATATCGAATCGGGTCATGAACAACTGATTGAAACGGTCTGTGCCGTAAATCGAAACTCGATTCTGATTCTGGCTAACGGAGAGTCGGTTTCGATGCCCTGGACCGATATGGCTAGCGTTGTGCTGGAGACCTGGTTTGGCGGGGAAGGCATGGGAGCGGCTCTTGCCAATATCCTCTTCGGCTTGGTGAATCCTTCCGGCAAACTGTCTGCCACCATTCCGGAGAAATTAAACAATACCCCTGCGTATCTTAGCTTCCCCGGCAATGAAAAGGATCTGTACTACAGTGAAGGAATCTATGTAGGTTACCGCTATTACGACAAAAAAGAAATCGCTCCGCGGTTTCCGTTTGGGCACGGCCTTTCATATACGCAATTCACGTATAGCAATCTTACCGTATCGTCATCATCGGTTAAGCTGCCCGAAACTTTAAAAGTAACTGTAGATATTACAAATACTGGTGATGTCTACGGGAAAGAAATTATACAATTGTATCTTTCGCAGCCGAAATCAAAGCTCCCTCGACCGGTTCAAGAGTTAAAGGGCTTCGCGAAAGTGGCGCTCCATTCCGGAGAAACGAAAACAGTTGAATTTGTGTTAGAAGAACGTGACTTCTCTTACTATAACCCGGAGTTCGGCAAATGGGTTGCAGACACTGCGGAATTCATCGTCCGGATCGGCGCCTCAAGCCGAGACATCCGCCTTACGAAGGCGGTTCAGGTGGAAAATTCCCGGAAATATGTCTCAAAGATCAGGACGGACAGCGGATTTACAGAACTGCTAGAGAATGCGACGGCCAAACCAATCTTTTATCAGTTTTTGATAGAAAACGGCTTGATTAATCAAGAGCAGGCAAATGAAAATCTGGATGAATTGCTAAAATGGTCGTTCTGGGGCATTCAGACTTTTATGGATATGAATTCGGGGGGAACGATTACTTATGAGAAATTGGAGGAAGTAGTTACCAGAATAAATGATGCGTTGGAGAAGGCACAGTAGCAATCCTAATTCGCTTGAAGCAATACCAGAAAGCAGGGCTCTTTCGTGAGTCCTGCTGTTCGCGTTGTCCGCAGCGGCGGAGAATCACAGTGAAATCTTTATTGTTCATTTGGTAGGACAAGGCAGCTTGCTTTCAAAACCTCTCAAAAAGATACCGATGATGTGATTGAGGCCAACGCCTCCATTCCGGAAAGATAGCGGTGTATTTAAACCTCTTTTGAGAAGCGATGATGTCAGAGATCCAATCGGACGTTGAACTCGTTCCCCGAAAGGCAATAATAATCTCTTGCGGAGATTCGATAATAAATATGAAGCGTTCCTATACATTGCTTATAGATTTTGCTTGAATGGTATGACTGACCGAGTAATTCAATGGAACGACGAACGAACCGTCCGTATTTGTAAATTGCGCATAAGTCTGTCCGCAGACGGCTGCCAGAAAGATTGCCCGCTGTTCATAATCTTTGTTATCTAACTGCATCCCGCCCTTCTTTCCTCCCTTGTTAATGATGAGGACAGAAGGTTGGTGCTTGTCGATGAAACGTGAACTGTGCAAAGCTCGGGCCTATTGCTGTATGGCCTCAGCCCATCCTTGCGGCAATTCTTATTTCATCTCATCTGAATTTTCCTGAAATTACTTTTCTCGGAGACCGGAAGAAATAATGGGTCCATAATTGATGATTTGGGCCATAATCCTTCCCATTTGTTGAGGCGTTTGTTTCATGCCGGATTCCAGCCAATGCATGAGTATGCCGAAATTAGCCGAGGACATATAAGCAATCAGGTAATCTCGCGGAATGTGCATTTTCTCATCCTATGGTTGTAAGTAACTGAATTTATCAATCATTTGTTCAGCGAGAAAGTTTTTGTACCGATTCGCGTAAGAGAGGTCTCCGTTTGTTCCGAACATGATTTTTAGAAACTCTGCATGTCGGCTGAATTCCTCGAAAATTCGTACAGATAAAGGATAAGAACTGACTATTTGCGCTATTAATAATATACCTGTCAAAATTGTTGTGATTAACAATCAATTATTGGGGATGATCAAACAATGGCAGGAAATCATTTACGATAATCGTTACAGCCACATCGATCTTGGGGGGAGTCCCGACTTCGTAAAATTGGCTGAAGCATACGGTATCAAGGGATTGAGAGCAAGCAATAAAGAAGAGGCTTTCCGTATTTGGCAAGAAGCTCTGGAAACGCCTGGACCTGTACTTGTGGAGTTTGTTGTACCGAAGGAAGAGAATGTATTTCCTATGGTTCTCAGTGGAACGACATTGGATCAGATGATTATGGGAGATTTCAAATGATTTACAAAAAAAGAAAATCTAATAGTGTTAGACTTGTTTTAATGAAGTATTGAGCGGAAATGTCCACATTTTTTTAGGTAGCGGCTCAACCGGGTATATTATAATTATCGAAAAATACCCAAAAAAGGGGCTGTTCCCATGAACGAAAAAACCGTTCCGCCGAAACACACCAACCGGTTAGTCAACGAGAAGAGTCCTTATTTGCTCCAGCACGCACACAATCCGGTGGATTGGCTCCCTTGGGGAGATGAAGCGTTCGAAAAGGCGAAAGCGGAGAACAAGCCTGTATTTGTATCAATCGGCTATTCAAGCTGTCACTGGTGTCATGTCATGGAAGAAGAGTCTTTCGCGGATGAAGAGGTTGCCGGGCTGTTAAACGGAAATTTTGTATCGATCAAGGTAGACCGCGAGGAGAGGCCGGATATCGACGCTCTGTATATGTCGGTCTGTCAGGCGATGACTGGGGCGGGGGGCTGGCCCTTGACGGTGGTCTTGACGCCCGAGAAGAAGCCGTTCTATGCAGGGACGTATTTTCCGAAGCGGCGGATGATGGGACAGGTCGGCTTGATGGAAGTGCTGGAACAGATCCGTTTAAAATGGGAGACGGACAGCGACAAGCTAACCCGGCTTGGCGACGAGCTGCTCTCTGAAATTCAGGCTGCGGCACTCAAGAACAACGAGGGTGAAGAGGTCGGTTTAACGGATGAATTGCTGCATCATGCGTTCCGCTTGTACACAACGCTGTTCGATGAGACGTATGGCGGTTTCGGGCAGGCTCCGAAGTTTCCGACCCCGCATAATCTGTCTTTTCTGCTCGCATACAGTCAGGCGTTCGACAAGCCGGAGGCGCTGCGAATGGTGGAGAAGACGCTGGAATCCATGTACCGGGGCGGGATCTACGACCATATCGGATTCGGCTTTGCCCGTTATTCCACCGACGATCAGTGGCTCGTGCCCCATTTTGAAAAAATGCTCTTCGACAACGCGCTCCTTGCCTCAGCTTATGTGGAAGCCTATCAAATCACTGGGAAGCCGCTGTATTCGGAGATTGCGGAGAGCGTGTTCACTTATGTATTGCGCGGCATGACTTCACCCGAAGGGGCGTTCTATTCGGCGGAGGATGCCGATTCGGACGGCGAGGAAGGCGCATTTTATATTTTCAGCAGGGAAGAGATTGAAGAAGCGCTGGGCGCCCAGGATATGCATTCGTACTGTCATGTGTACGGGATCACGGAGGAGGGCATTTCGCAAGGATACAGCATCCCGAATCTGCTTGAAGGCCTGCCGGAAGAGCTAGCGGACAAGCTGGACATGAACCCGTTGGCCCTGCGGACCCGGATCGAGGAGTGGCGGGAGAAGCTGTTCGCGTACAGAGAGAAGCGGGTGCATCCGTCCAAGGATGACAAAGTGCTGACCTCGTGGAACGGTTTGATGATCGCGTCGCTGGCCAAAGGAGCCAAAGCGTTCCAAAAGCCGGAATACGCCAAGGCCGCCGGGGCTGCGGCGGATTTCATCTGGAACCGGCTGCGGCGCGAGGATGGCCGGCTGCTGGCGAGATACCGGGACGGCGAGGCCGCTTACCTTGGATATGTCGACGATTATGCTTTTATGATCTGGGGGCTGACCGAGCTGTACGAAGCCACAGGAGACGCCGTTTATCTGGAGCGCGCGCTGGTGCTTAAAGACGGGCTGCTCGAGCTGTTCACGGACGAGGAGGAGGGCGGATTTTTCTTCACAGGCAAGGATGCGGAGAAGCTTCCCATCCGCTCGAAGGAGCTGTATGACGGTGCGATGCCGTCGGGCAACTCTGTCGCCGTGAAGACGCTGTATAAGCTTGCGGCCATTACTCAGGATGTCAAGCTGAAGGGCGTGGCCGAGCGGACGGCTGCTGTGCTGGCGAAAGCCGCGATGAAATATCCCGCAAGCTACGGGATGTTCCTGCAAGCCCTGCTGGCTTTGACAAGCGGCGGCAAGGAATGGGTCCTCTCCGGCAAAAAAGACGACCCGTCGCTGCACAGCATGATCTCACTGGTCCAGAAGGCTTATCTGCCTGAGGCTTCGCTGATCATCCATTGGGAAGATCAGGCGGCTGAGCTTACGGCTTTGCTTCCTCATTTGAAGGACAAGCCGGCCATCGGCGGAGCGGCTACCGCGTATGTCTGTCAGGACTTTGCCTGCCGCGAGCCGATTACAAGCCTGGATGCGGTGCGCGAGCTTTTGGCGAAAAAAGAGCAGGAGACGAAATAACGGACGTGATCGTCCTCTAAGGACATGACGGAATCTTGATCTAATGCTGAATGGAGGGAGCTGCGGCTCCCTTTTTTATTTCACCACCGTCTGGGCGAATGCATACCTTATTGTAAAATCCATCGACGAAAGGTATGAGTTTATGTCCACATATTCCGGCCCGCAAACCTTGATTTATCAAGCCGACCCCGCCTCGCTCCATCATGTAAAAAAAGTGCGCGAATCGATGCACGGTGCGCTGAAGCCCTACATTAACCAGAAAGTCAAGGTAACGACTATCGACGGTGTTACCCACAAAGGCTGTATCTCGGGTTTTGATGATGGTCATCTTTATTTGACGGTATCGGTGACAACAACGTCTACACAATACCAATCTATGCGCGGCTACTATAATCCTTATCAGCCCTACTATCCTTACCAGCCGTATTACCCGCCCTATCCGTACTATCCGGGGAATGTTGTTTTGCCGCTGGTGCTGTTTAATTTGCTGGCACTTTCACTCATTTAAGGAGCGGGAAACAGCCATCTCCTCGCAGCAGGCAGATCCAATGCGGGTCAAATGCGGGAAAAAGATACTTAAAAAAAGCGTTCATCCGCCTCACGGGCAGATGAACGCTTTTTGCGTGTAGCATATTTTACCTGAGCTGATGCCAAAGGATACTCCAGCTTAAATATCAGCCATGGACGACCGCGGTGATCTCCTCGTCCAGCTCCAGTCTGACATCCTCGCGGTATGCACGGATGTTGTATTCGGTATGAAGATAGCGCAGGATCGCCTCGATGATGTTGCTCTCGACGATATACTGGCTTCGGCCCTGCGTCCACACCTCAGCGGTGTAGCCAGTATCTTCTTCCCAGCTGAGCTCCACCTGGACATCGGTTGCCTGAACTCCCTTGCGCTCAGCCATATGAAGGCAAATGGCGTTGATAATCTCGTCCATGCTTAGAACGGTTAGGGACATTAGTAACGGCCATCCCGTTCTTTATAGTTGTGACGGCGTCTGCGGCGGAAAAAGGAAAGGACAAGCGTTACTACCAGATAGATGGCCAGCAGATTGACGGCGAAGCCGAGCAGGTTGCCGAAGAAGCCCATGTTGCCGAACAGGCCTCCGAAGAGCAGACCGGCCAGACCGCCGATCATCATGCCTTTCATAAAGCTGCCGCCGCTGAAAAATCCGCGTTTCGCTGTACCTGCCGTGGTGCCGGCCGTCGTTCCTTTGGTGCCGTCGCTTTTGCTTACATTGCTCTGCGGCGCTTTATTCGGCGTTGTCGTAAAGCCCTGTCTTCCCGATTTGAAGCCGCCCCCGCCGCGCCGCGCATCGGCGTAATCCGGAGCCGCCGCCGCAAAGAAGAGGGTAAAGGCCATTACGATCATCATTGCGCTCTTAAAGAATTTCATTGAGTAACTTGACCTCCTAAAAGTTTTGATAAGCATTTATACCCAGTAATACGCGGACCTGTCCAAATGGTTTCATTTTTAAATATCTGATTTTTACGCTGTACAAAAGCATCTGCTGTCAAACAGTAGACAACCGATAGCCTGTACTGCGATACTTAAAAATATTCAACGAAGCAGAGAATGCGATCTTAGGGAGGGAAAGGGAATGCCGCTGCCGGAAATGTTCGACATTTTCGATGAACAAATGGTCCGGATCGGGACCGACAGCCGGAACAATGCGCACGCCAAAGGCTTGTGGCACCAAACGTTTCACTGCTGGGTCGTTAACCCTTCGGTTGGCAAGGGCGGGAGCCTGCTGTTTCAATTGCGCCATATGAGCAAGGATACTTTCCCGGGTCGGCTCGACACCTCCTGTGCGGGACATCTTCAGGCAGGGGAGACGGTAGAGGATGGCGTTCGGGAGCTTCAGGAGGAGCTTGGGCTTGCCGTTCCGTTTGAAGATCTGATCTACTGCGGGATGACCGCGGAGGAGAGCAGACCTGCGCCCGGTCTAATCGACAGGGAATTCAGCCATGTGTTTCTGTATACGTGTGATCAGGAACTAGAGAAATTCCGGTTTCAGCGGGAAGAGATTTCGGGTTTGTTTTTTGTGAACATCCCTGAGTTCCGGCAGCTTGTGAGCGGGGAGACGGATGCACTTACAATTGAAGGGATCGTCGCCGATGAAGAATCGCAGCATGTGAGCCGGGAGCAAAGGCTGGTGCGGCTGGAGGATTTTACGCCGAACTCCGAGGAATATTACCGTCTGCTGTTCAAGCATTTATAGCCGAAAGCACAAAAAAAGGCGCGGGTACAGTACCCGCGCAAACAGCAGTTTAGAGAGATGTCAATTACTGGTGTACCCATCCGAGACAAGCTCCAGTGCACCGGTGGTCGGATCCATAATCATGCCATGAACAGGAACACCAGGGGGAAGTAATGGATGGCGCTTAATAAGCTCCACAGTTTGAATTACCCCTTCCTGAATGCTGTCAAACCCGCGCAGCCATTTGGTCAGCTTGATTCCCGAATTTTCCAGCGTGGAGAGAACTTCTTCCGAAATGCCTCGTTCTTTGATCGAGTTGATCATGTGGTCGGCGTTCAGCGCCGCCATGCCGCAGCCGTGATGGCCGACGACGATAACTTCTTCCGCGTTCAGCTCGTACAGGGCAACCATTACGCTTCGCATAACACTGCCAAAGGGCTGGGAAATGACGGCGCCGGCATTTTTAATGACCTTGACGTCACCGTTCTTGAAATTCATCGCCTTTGGCAGCAGTTCCACGAGACGGGTGTCCATACAGGTGATAATAATCATTTTTTTATCCGGAAAACGGCTGGTCAAATAGGCTTCGTACTCTTTTTTTTCCACAAACTTTTGGTTGAAATCCAGAATCTCCGAAATATGGCTCATGACGTCAGAACCTCCTCTGTAATTTAAGAACGGGTCCGAACTTCGCAGGCCGAAGCCGGCGCGGATTCGAATTCTTGCAGCCCCCGCGTATCGCGTACCAAAATATTTTGTCCATACAGCTGTGAATCACTGCTTAATTTAAAGGTAGAAGTGTTCGCATCGGCGTCAAGCTTCAATTGCTCCTCATAAAAAATCTCATGCTGGTTCCCGACAACTACAGGCAGATCGCCGGCATCGACATGCAGGTCTCCGGTATCCGGCTTGTCCAGAATCAGCAGCACATTAATGCCGTCGCATCCGCAGTCAACCGTATCGTAAAAGAGCTTGAATGTCCCCGGCTGGCTGCCCAGCCGTTCCTTCAGTCTTTTTTCCGCGAGCGGTGTCACCTGAATTTTCATTGCTATTCACGCTCCTTTTTCCTGTGTCTGAACTTAGGGTTGAAGCCAAATTCTTAAAATCTAAGAAATCTGCTCCGAAGTTGATTATACGCACTTAAAAAAGTATCATCAAGAGTAGCATGCAAATTGCAGAAAGCGGGTGTGTAGGATGGAACAACCAATACAGGACCAATGGACCGCCTTCAGTGTCTTGTTGGCCAAAATCAGCGGCTATCACGAGGCGATCGGCCTGCTGCATTGGGATCTGCGGACAGGAGCGCCGCGCAAGGGAACGGAAATCCGCTCGAAGACGATCGGAATGCTGAGCGGTGAGCTGTTCAAGCTGGAAACGTCGCCCGAGATGGGGCGGTTCACAGAGCTGTTCGGCCAGCCGGAGATCAACAGCCAACTGACTGACGTACAGCGCAAAATTGTCAAGGACTGCCGGAAGGAGTACGAGCGCAGCAAGAGCATTCCGCCGGAAAAATATGAAGAATACGCCATTCTGGCCGCTCAAACGGAAACGATGTGGGAAACGGCCAAGGAAAATAATGATTTTGCTTCCTTTGAGCCTTGGCTCAGCCGGATTGTTGCCTTTAAGCAGGAGTTCATCGATTATTGGGGCGTGAAAGGCACACGTTACGACACACTGCTGGACATGTACGAGCCCGACCTGACGGTAGAGAAGCTCGATGAAATTTTCAGCCGCCTGCGCAGCCGTCTGGTGCCGCTAGCCGAGCAAATCGCCGCTTCGCCTAACAAACCGAATGGAGACATTTTAAACGGTACGTTCGACAAGGAGTCGCAGGAGAAGTTCGGGCTCTTTATTCTGAAGCAAATGGGCTATGATTTCGAAGCTGGCCGGCTGGACGAGAGCGTGCATCCTTTTGCCACGGGGCTGAATCCGGGGGATGTCCGCATTACGACGAATTACCTGCCGGATAACGTGACCAGCTCCATTTTCAGCTCCCTGCACGAAGGCGGACACGCGCTGTATGAGCAGAACATCGACAAGAACCTTGTCGGCACGTCGCTTGCGCAGGGCGCTTCAATGGGTATTCACGAATCTCAATCCAGATTATGGGAAAATATGATCGGCCGCAGCCGCGAGTTCTGGCACCGGTATTACGGAGATCTGCAGCAGAATTTTCCGGAGACGTTCAAGGATGTGGAGGCAGAGGATTTCTACCGGGCGATCAACCGGGTGGAGAACTCCCTGATTCGCATTGAAGCGGATGAACTGACCTATAACCTTCATATCATTATCCGTTATGAGATCGAGAAGCTTATTTTTAATGAAGGTCTTACCGTCAAGGAGCTGCCGGAGATGTGGAACTCGAAGTACAATGAGTATCTTGGCATCACGCCGCCGAGCGACAGTCTGGGAGTGCTGCAGGACGTGCACTGGTCGGGCGGGGATTTCGGCTATTTCGCCTCTTACTCGCTGGGCAACATGTACGCGGCGCAAATTCTACATACCCTGCGTAAAGAGCTGCCGGAATTCGACTCTTTGGTGTCTTCAGGTAATCTGCTGCCGATCAAGGAATGGCTCACGGACAAAATATACCGCTACGGCATGAGCGAGACACCGTCGCAAATTATTGAACGGGTAACCGGCGAGCCGCTGAATCCCGATTATCTGGCCGACTATCTGGAAGCGAAGTACCGCGATATCTATCACCTGAAGCAGGCGGAATAGCCTGGGCGACATTGGAATGTCTTACACTGAACGGATATAATAGAAGAAAAATGTGAACGGAAGGAGACGAGATATGGCGAATACGTACACTTACAGCCGGAGGGAAGAGGTTGCGAACGCTATAACGCACGGTATCGGAGCTATTCTTAGTGTGGCCGCGCTTGTCCTGCTCATTGTTTTTTCCAGCTTGAGGGGCACAGCCTGGCATGTTGTCAGCTTCTCCATCTATGGAACGACAATGCTGCTGCTTTATCTGAACTCGACGATTGTACATAGTCTGAAGGAGGGGAAGGTAAAGGATCTGTTCGAGTTCTTCGACCATTCCTCCATTTATCTGTTCATCGCAGGCACCTACACGCCATTTCTGCTGGTCGCACTTCGCGGTACGCTCGGCTGGAGCTTGTTCGGCGTCATTTGGGGCATCGCCTTCTTCGGGGTGTTGTTCAAAGCCTTCTTCACGAAAAAGTTTTTGTTCATGTCGACGATTTTTTATATCGCTATGGGCTGGCTGATCGTGATCGCCTGGGCCCCGCTAACGGCGGCCGTGGCAGACGGCGGAATGGCGCTGCTGATGGCGGGCGGCATTTTGTACACGCTGGGAACCATCTTTTATGTCTGGCGCGGCTTCCCTTTCCACCATGCCGTCTGGCATGTGTTCGTGCTGCTGGGCAGTGTGACGCACTTTTTTGCAGTGCTGCTGTACCTGCTGCCCATTCGCTGAACGCCCGGTACAACGATGAATTTTTAAGTCTCAGAACAGAAAAAAGATGACAAGCAAAAATGCTTGACATCTTTCTTTGTTTTAGGTATTATAGGGAGCGTTGAAATGGTGTAAAGTGTTTTTCCTTGACGAAGGGAGTGCCCTTGATGAGTGAGGGTAACCGGCTAGAGAAAACCAACCGAATTAACATACTATTCGCATTCTACGAATCTCTGCTTACCGACAAGCAGCAGATGTTTCTGAAATATTACTTTCACGACGATTTCTCGCTGGGAGAAATCGCCGCCGAATTCGATATCAGCCGTCAGGCCGTGTATGAGCATATCAAGCGCGCCGAGCAGGTGCTGGAGAACTATGAGAATAAGCTGGGACTGGTGGCGAAGCATGAAAGCCGCACCCGGTATTTGGAAGAATTGCGCAGCCTGCCGAAGGACGTAGGGCTGCCTGAGCCGTACAAGCGGCGCTTTACGGATATTGTGGATTCTTTGGAGAAGCTGGAGTAGCTTGAAGGGAGAAGGCAGCCTATGGCATTTGAAGGATTAACCGGAAGACTGCAGAGTGTGTTCAGCAAGCTGCGCGGCAAAGGCAAAGTGTCCGAAGATGACGTAAACGAGGCAATGCGCGAGGTTCGGCTTGCGCTGCTGGAAGCGGACGTTAACTTCAAGGTCGTCAAAGACTTTGTTGCGAAGGTCAAGGAGAAATCCATCGGTAAGGAAGTTATGGACAGTTTCACGCCGGGCATGGTCATCATCGACATCGTCAATAAGGAATTGACGGAATTGATGGGCGGCACCCAGGCGAAGCTGGCCAAGGCGAACAAGCCGCCGACCGTCATTATGATGGCGGGCCTTCAGGGCGCCGGTAAGACGACGACCTCCGGCAAGCTGGCGAAGTTGCTGCAGAAGGGGAATCACCGCCCATTGCTTGTGGCCGGTGACATTTACCGCCCTGCAGCCATCAAGCAGCTTGAGGTGCTTGGCGAGCAGATCAAGGTGCCGGTGTTCTCACTGGGCGACAAGGTGAGCCCGGTGGAAATCGCCAAGCAGGGCCTGCAGCACGCCAAGGACAACAATCTCGATTACGTTATTATCGATACCGCCGGCCGCCTGCATGTCGATGAAGAGCTCATGGAAGAGCTGAAGCAGATTCACGCTACTGTGAAGCCGGACGAAGTGCTGCTGGTTGTCGACGCTATGACCGGCCAGGATGCCGTAAACGTGGCTGACAGCTTCAACAAGCAGCTTGAGCTGTCCGGCGTCGTGCTGACGAAGCTCGACGGCGATACGCGCGGCGGTGCCGCCCTGTCCGTCAAGGCTGTAACCGGCTGCCCGATCAAGTTCGCCGCTCTCGGTGAGAAGATCGACGCGCTGGAGCCGTTCCATCCGGAGCGGATGGCGTCGCGGATTCTCGGTATGGGCGATATGCTGTCGTTGATCGAGAAAGCTCAGGCTAACATCGACGCCGACAAAGCGAAGGAAATGGAACGTAAGATGCGTAACGCAGAGTTTACGTTCGACGATTTCCTGGAGCAAATGGAGCAGGTCAAGAAGCTTGGCCCGATCGATCAGATCCTCGATATGCTCCCGGGCATGAACAAGGCCAAGGGCATGAAGGATTTGAAGGTCGACGACAAGCAGATGGGCCGCGTCGAAGCGATCGTCAAATCAATGACCAAGCAGGAGAAGAGCCAGCCCGAGATCATCAACCACAACCGCCGCAAGCGGATCGCCGCCGGCAGCGGCACCTCGCTCGCCGAGGTGAACCGGCTCATCAAGCAGTTCGATGATATGCGCCGGATGATGAAGCAGTTCTCAGGTATGATGGGCGGAATGGGCGGAGGCAAAAATGCCAAAAAGAACGCCATGAAGCAGCTCAAAGCGCTGGGCGGTAAAGGAATGAAGTTCCCATTCCGTTAATGCTTTGTTTTTAATCTTTTGTTCGAGATTAACCATTGTACAACATAGGTTAATCAACTCTTTTAGTCTTTTGCAGTTAGTTTCTAGGGGTTCAACCCGTGACTAGATAGATCAACAGTTAAGCGTGTCCCGTCAGGGACGGAAAGCGATCATTACCCTAACCATCCAAGGTCCCGCCAGTCCTCCCGCCAACGCCAATTGCCATTAGCGGGTGTCCAGAGGGCGGCAGCCCTTGGGGCCCTCCCCATTGGGGAGGGTTTGGGAGGGGAAACTCTTTGAAGGAGGTGAATTTCGTGGCAGTACGTATTCGTCTGAAACGTATGGGTGCTCATAAAGCGCCTTTCTATCGTGTAGTGGTTTCCGATTCCCGGTCTCCTCGTGACGGTCGTTTTATCGAGGAAATTGGTTACTATAACCCGGTTGCACAACCGGCAGTAGTGAACATCGATGAGGAAAAAGCGCTCAAGTGGCTTCAAACCGGTGCGCAAGCATCCGACACCGTTCGCAACTTGCTGAGCAAAGCGGGTGTGTTGAAGAAGTTCCATGAGTCTAAGCTGCAGAAATAATGACTGATTGCGAGGGTCCTCTATGGAAGAATTAGTTGCAGTTATTGCTAAGGCTTTAGTGGATCATCCGGAAGATGTAACAGTGCGGACCGTGGAGAAGGATCATCTGATTGTCTATGAATTGTCCGTTCATCCTAATGATGTGGGCAAGGTGATCGGCAAGCAGGGACGGATCGCCAAAGCGCTTCGGACAGTCGTTACATCGGCAGCAGTCAAGAGCGATAAGCGCGTCACCGTGGATATTTTATCCTGATCGGTGTCATGTGAAAAGGGGCTGGGGATCACTGGATTCCGGCTCCTTTTGTGCTAATTTTGACAATAACAGACCTTCCCGCGGGCATAGGTTGCTTATACCGGGGAACGTTATGAATATAAAGCTGAAGTGGTAAGGGAGTGGATGGCATGACGGAATCATTGTTAACGGTAGGCAAGCTGGTCAATACCCACGGCATTCGCGGGGAGATCAAAGTGTTGTCCCGTACCGATTTTCCCGAGGTGAGATTTGCGCCGGGCAGCAAGCTGCTCATTATACCGGAAGATGGAAAAGGGCGGATCGAGGTCATCGTGGAGGCGGCCCGCGAGCATAAGGGAATGTATATCGTGAAGCTGAAGGGCTATAGCGACATTAACGAGGTCGAAAAATACAAAGGCAGTCTGATCAAAGTGACAGAGGGCGCTCGGGTAGAACTGCCGGAGAACGAATACTATTTTCACGATATTATTGGCTGTGAGGTCTTTACGGAGGAAGAAGGGAACGCGCCGCTTGGTGTCATTACCGAAATTTTGACGCCCGGGGCCAATGATGTCTGGGTGGTTAAGCGCCCGAAAGGCCAGGATATTCTGATTCCGGTAATTGACGAGGTGGTGCTTGACGTCGATGTGCCGAACAAACGGGTCAAGATTCAGCTGATGGAAGGACTGCTGTCATGATCCGAGTTGATGTGCTGACGCTTTTTCCGGAAATGTGTGAAGGCGTGTTCGGGACGAGCATTCTGGGGAAGGCGCGGGAAAAAGGCATCGCCAAGCTGAGCGCGGTGAACTTCCGCGATTTTGCGAACAACAAGCATAACAGCGTTGACGATACCCCTTATGGCGGAGGAGGGGGGATGGTGCTCAAGCCCGAGCCGATTTTTGCTGCGGTGGAGCATCTTCTGGATAATCTGAAGGAGGAGAACGCCAAACCGCGGATTATTCTCATGTGCCCGCAAGGCCAAACCTTCGATCAGCGAATTGCCGAGGAGCTGGCCAGGGAGAAGCATCTCATTTTTATTTGCGGACACTACGAGGGGTATGACGAGCGCATCCGGGAGCATCTCGTTACCGATGAACTGTCGATCGGCGATTACGTGCTGACCGGCGGGGAGCTGCCCGCCCTCACGGTTATTGATGCGGTTGTCCGTCTGCAGCCGGGGGCGCTGGGAAATGAATCCTCTGCTGTGACCGATTCGTTCAGCACGGGGCTGCTGGAATATCCGCATTATACACGGCCTGCCGAGTTCCGGGGCTGGAAGGTGCCGGATATGCTGTTGAGCGGCCATCATGCCAATATCGAGGAGTGGCGGAAGGAGCAAGCGCTGAAGCGGACGCTGGAGCGTAGGCCCGACCTGCTGGAAAAGCTGGAGCTTACACCGAAAGACCTTAAGCTGCTGGAGCGGTTGAAGGCGGAGAACAAAGAAGCTTGCGGCGGCAGCTGCAGCAGTGAAGAAAAGGCGTCTTTTTAACGGACAAGTTAAAAAGGCGTTTTTTTGTTGGCACAGACCTTGGCTTGCCACGCAGAGTTTCCGGAATATTCGAAATAAAAAAAGGGGAAAATAGCCGTCATAAAAAGTTCAACAAAGCCATATATTGTATAGGTGTCGTTACCTGCTGTTTTGGGGTAATAACATAAGGCGCCGTAAATACTAGAGAAGGCTAACCAGCGAAAGGATGAACTTTGAAATGACAACAAAGACTCATGACGAATTCAAGCCAAATACGAACCCGACCTCCAAGGAAGCGGAGCCGCTCCGCACGGTCAGCGATATTATCGACTTCTATAAGAACCGGAAATCTTAAAGCTTCATACCCGCTGCCAAGAGGCAGTGATGCCTATTCATCTGTCCTGTTAAGGTCAGTTAGAGATCCGTTTCCAGAAGACCGCTTATCCGTGGACCCTGGTTCAGGCTAAGCGGTCTTGTACATATTATCGATATGATCCGGCCATGAAAAAAGACCGTCCGAAGACGGTCTCTCTACCCGAGGCGCTTAACTTTCGTGATCCGTATCCCGCGCCACCAAGGCCGATTCATTAGCCAATGGTCCGGGTAAGGGATACGTTCAACATGTCATTATTAATGTGAACGCACCTCCTTTCCTTGTAGGGACAGTATAGCACAGCGCCTGGAAAATATCTATAAAATTCTAAATATATTTTTGGTTATAATTATTTCATATCCATTCAACAGGGGGGACTTTATGAACAACCTTAATTACAAGGCAATTAGCAAGTACCGAACGGAGCTTATGGGGATCGCGATATTATGGATTGTATTTTTTCATTCTACGATTAACGTCTCGTCTGTTCCAATTCTCAATACAATTAAAGCAACCGGTTATGGGGGAGTGGATATTTTTTTAATGCTATCGGGTTTGGGGTTGTATTTTGCATGGCAGAAAGATAGTAACGTAACTACATTTTATAAGCGAAGACTACTGAGGATTCTTCCCACCTATCTTACCGTTGTGTTTATCATTTGTTTTTTTGAATGGTATAAAGGTGAAATGTCGTTAAAAGATGCAGTTTTAAATTTGACGACGCTAAGCTTTTGGTTAAATTCAGAAAAGAAATTTGATTGGTATGTTCCTGCGATTTTGGTTTTATATTTCCTGACACCCTTTTTTATGAGCTTCTTTAAGTCGAAAAACAAGTATATTATACTTTCTGCGGTAGTTATTGGTGCATTACTGTTATCCGTTGCCATTACTCCAACCCCATTATCGTATTTGCTTATTTTCACGATCAGAATTCCTGTTTTCTTCACTGGGTTTCTTGTCGGGTATTGGATTGAAATCCACAAAAAAACAACTGTGGCACATGTAATCATTAACTTAGCGGCAGCCATTTTCGGATTGACCTCTTTACTTATCAGTCTGAAATACTTACCTGACGAATACTTATGGAATTATGGAATATGGTGGTACCCTTTTATTTTAATGACGCTGCCTTTGTGTTTGTTTCTTGCTGCTTTTTTACAATTTATTTCAAAGCGTGGCGTTAAAAAGTTTATCTTCTTGACCTTCTGCGGCACACACAGTCTTGAAATCTATTTGATTCATGAACGGATTTTGCATCTCACAGCTAAAATAAGCAAAAGTCTGGATTTCCTTACGTATAATCTAATCTGCATTGTCATTACTCTATTATTAGCGGTTCTTCTAAAAAAGGTAATAGCCGGTGCTACCTCAAGATTCACCTAAATTTCACCTTGAATTGTGGGACAACCTAGCACTCTTTCAGGGTGAAATTTAGTGTGCCTTAACCTCAGATTTTGCTTGCAAGAGTGGATCGGTAAGTCGTATAATAATATTTGTCGCTAATGCGATTCGATCTGCAGAAGATATACATACATCGGGGTATGGCGCAGTCTGGTAGCGCGCACCCTTGGGGTGGGTGAGGCCGTGGGTTCGAATCCCGCTACTCCGATTCCATTAAACGGGCCAATCCGGATATTTATCCTGGATTGGCCCGTTTGCTTATTTTTTTAATAAACCCCGCGTTTACTTCGTTACATTGATTGAGCCGACGGAGGAGGACAGTGAGAGGAGAGGTCCGCCGCCGTTGACGTCGCTTTTTCCGGATGGCGCGCCGGAGATTCGGCCGAGTTCACTGTTCGCCTCAAGGGTGCATTTCACCGACTGATCCAGGGCCGCGCTAATGCTGCCAACATCGGTTGTAACAGTAAGATCGCCGTCCAGGGCGCTAAGATCCAGCGAGATACTGCCGGTATCTGTACTCACAGTGGATTTCCCTGTAATATGCGCATCCTCAATTTCGATCCCTCCAACATCGCCGGATATCTTGTAAGTGCCGGTTAAACCGCGCAGTTTGATTTTTCCGACATCGTCCGTAATATCATACCGGCTTAAGCTCTTGGGAGCTTCAATAACGTAGGAGATGCTGAAGTCGGCGAAGCCGAAGGTTTTCTCGGCCCAGGTCCATAAATCGGTAGAGGGTGCTTCTTTGGAAACGGTGGATAGCCGCAGCTCGCCGCCTTTTTCCTGAATGGAGAGTTCAGCATTGTCCAGGATCTGCTGCCGGTCCGCCTTGCGGAACAGTTTGCCGTAGGAGCGTATCGTTGCGGTTACTTTCACGTCATTCCCTGATCCGGATTTCACTTCAATTTCGCCCACCGAATGATCAAGACGGAGCGTATCGGCGTTTCCGGCTGCCCGGATAAACGTTAATTCCTTGACGATGCTTCCGGATTTGATCCGATCCGCCGCATCGCTGGCTGCTGTCTCTACGGCTTGCCGGGCGGTATCCGCCGCCTTGCCCGCTTCCTGTTGGACGGTTTCGCCGATCGTATCTATGGAAGTCTCCAAACTGTTGTCCGTTCCGCCAGACGTTTTGCCGGGCAGATCGGTACATCCCGCCAGCAGTATGGCCGTTAGAGCCCCAGCTGCCGCCATTTTTCCGAATTTTCTTGCCATGAAATCATCCCCTTTTTAAAGTAAAAGACATCAATTCTGCTGCAGTCCGGTTAGGTATGTACTTCCGACATTATAGCGGATGGAAATTAATTGAAACAGAGGCTGGAGACTGGCATTTAACTGGACTAAAGTTGGGGAAGACAAGTAATGATGAAGCTAACTAAAACTAGATAAAATGCAACAATTAGGAGGCGGGCTCAAAAACTTGTTTCAGAAAATTAACTTCCCGTATAATAATAACTAAAGCCCCCAAAAGAAAGGATCCTTGCGATGCGATATGTGGTGTTCCTCATGATTTTGTTGGCGGTTGGTGTCATTTATGCGGTTACCCGGCTTAGGAACGCAAAGAAACAGAGCAGCGGAAAATCCTCCAAAAACAACGTAATCCCGCTGGACGCGCACCGCAGAGCCCGAAAACATACAACCGAACAGCCCTGCTCCAGCTGCAAGAAGAAAAACGGCAAGCTGATGTTCTATGCTCAGGATGACGGTTCAGTCGTCGGATTATGCAAGGATTGTCAAGTGAAAGCAAAAAAACGGGATATGCTCCCGCTGTAACCCAATAAATAGTTGTATTCATTCGCCTAATATGCTATCATTAATTCTGTTGTGTGGAATACGGTGGTCCGCTGCGGATGATGATGGGGAACAGAGGCTTCTCCTGAAGAGGCATGAACACCTGTACGGAAGGAGGAAGTCCTTAATGAATATTTTACAAGAAATTACACAAGAACAGCTCCGCAAGGATATCCCGAGCTTTCGCCCTGGCGACACTTTGAAAGTGCACGTTAAGGTTATCGAGGGAACCCGCGAACGTATCCAGCTGTTCGAAGGCGTTGTAATCAAACGCCGCGGTGGCGGAATCAGTGCGACTTTTACGGTTCGTAAAATTTCTTACGGCGTTGGCGTGGAAAGAACATTCCCGATCAACTCGCCTAAGATTGACAAAATCGAAGTAATTCGCTATGGTAAAGTTCGTCGCGCCAAGCTGTACTACCTGCGTGAACTGCGCGGTAAAGCTGCAAGAATTAAAGAGATCCGTCGCTAATCCTAGCGGCAAAGGAAGGGGGCTTGATTTCAAGCCCCTTTCGTTTTATTAACCATTGCGCATCACTTACCGATATATAGAGCTGGGGTGGCTTCTTTCGAAAAAGCCTTCTGATCATTTCAGCAGAGGTTTTTTTGGTTGAAGTTTTTTTGATTTGTGAGAAGAGAGTGTTCATAAAAGATCCTTGTTCAGTCAAGGTTAAGAAGAGGACGGTGAACTATGCAGCAGGATGTGCATCAGGGGCAAGACGAAGCTGAGAATCAGGCCGGGCAGGCTCCGCCCAAGCAAAAGAATGAAGTATTGGAATGGGTAAAAGCGATTGCAATCGCTTTGATCCTCGTTATTCTGATTCGCTGGCTGTTGTTCAAGCCGTTTATTGTGGACGGACCTTCTATGCAGCCGAACTTCCATACTGGAGAACGAGTCATCGTTAATGAAATTTTGTATGATATCCGGTCTCCGCAGCGCGGTGAAGTGATCGTCTTTCATGTGCCCTCCGAAGGCAGGGATTTTATCAAACGGGTGATCGCCGTTGCGGGAGATACCGTGAAGGTTGAAGGCGACGTGGTAACGGTGAACGGCCAAAAGGTGAACGAAACCTACATTCAAAAAGCGATTGATCAGAAGCATGCCAACAATCAGCTGTACAATGACAAGAATTTTCCCAACGAGGACTTTAAGGACGGCAAAGTACCTGAAGGACATGTATTCGTCATGGGCGATAACCGTTCGGACAGTACGGACAGCCGGATGATCGGCTATGTGCCGCTGGGTGATATTGTGGGCCGGGCGGATGTCATTTTCTGGCCGGTGTCCGATATGGAATGGATCAAGCATTAGAATAACCAGCACAAAGGAGGCGATGGGCAGTGACCATACAATGGTTTCCGGGTCATATGACGAAGGCCAGGCGGCAAATCGAGGATAAGCTGAAGCTAATAGACGTTGCCATAGAATTGCTCGACGCCCGTCTTCCGCTGTCCAGCCGCAATCCGATGATTGACGATATTTTGCGGGGGAAACCGCGGCTTATTATTTTGAACAAAAGCGATCTGGCCGATCCTGAAACGACCCGGCAGTGGCTGGCTTACTTCAGGCAGGAAGGCCATGTCGCGCATCCCGTGGATGCTTCCACCGGCAGCGGGATTAAAGAAATTCCAGAGCAGGTCAAGCTTCTGCTGAAAGAAAAGATCGATAAGCAAATCGCCAAGGGCATGAATCCCCGCGCGATGCGGGCGCTGATCGTCGGCATTCCCAATGTCGGCAAATCGACGCTGATCAACCGGATGGCCGGCCGCAATATTGCGGCAACGGGCGACCGTCCGGGCGTTACGAAGGGCCAGCAGTGGATCAAAACCGGGGGCGATCTGGAGCTGCTGGATACCCCGGGTATTTTGTGGCCGAAGTTCGAGGATCAGCAGGTCGGATACCGGCTGGCGATTACCGGAGCGATCAAGGAAGAGATTCTCAATGTGGAGGACATCGCATTCTATGCGATAAAGTATCTGCTGCAGGGTTACGGCGACAGATTCCGGGAGAGGTACGGGATTGAGAAGCTTCCGGAGGATACGGAGAACCCGGATGAAATCGTGGCCGTCATGGAAGCAGTAGGACGCAAGCGCGGATGTCTGGTCAGCGGCGGAAGAGTGGATCTTGAAAAAGCTTCACGAACTCTGCTGCATGAGCTGCGTGCCGGGAAGTTAGGCCGGTTCACGCTGGAGTCCCCCAAAGCATTAGAGTAAAGTAACAGAGAAGAATGCTTCATCGAAGCAGGAAGAGTCGGCCGATTTCTTGGCGGCTCTTTTTTTGTTTGGCGGGAATTTAGGGACTTTCTATGGATACTGCACCTACTATTTGGCAGGGAATAGGGACATTTTGAGGATGACCTTGCCGGAAGCCCTGTGTTAAGCTTAGAAGAGATGCGGGCGGGAGCGGAAATATTAGTTTAGCAGGTGGGGAAGAAATGGTTATGGAAATGGATAAGGATATGCTGCTTTATGAAAAAGAGGCCTGGGAGCAATCTTACCTCCGTATTGCCGGAGTGGACGAGGTGGGCAGAGGCTGCCTGTTCGGGGATGTGGTGGCGGCCGCGGTTATTTTGCCGGAGGGTCTGATTATCGAGGGAGTAGACGACTCCAAGAAGCTGACGGCCAAGAAGCGGGAAACTCTGTTCGAGCTGATTATGGAGCAGGCGCTGGCTGTTGGGGTGGGGCATGTGGATGCTTGCCAGATCGATGAAATCAACATTAAGCAAGCCTCAAGGCTGGCCATGAAAAAAGCGGTTGAAGGGCTGGGGGTTCGGCCAAATTATATGCTGATCGACGCGGAAAAGATCGATCTTCCTCTGCCGCAGCGGGCGATCATTAAAGGGGACGCCAATAGTCAATCGATTGCGGCAGCGTCCATCGTCGCCAAAGTGACACGCGACAGGCTGTGCGAGGGATTATGGGAGGACCTGTACCCGGATTACGGAATTGCCATACATAAGGGATATGCGACGAAGCTTCACCGGGAGCGGATTGTCACGTTCGGGCCGACGCCGATGCACCGGCGCAGTTTCCTGGGAAGAATCTTGGTGGAGCAGACCACGTTATTCTAGAAATTGCTTGAACGGAAAAACAATAGATTTGGAGCAGTCCGGCTCATTGTTGAGCCGGACTGTTTTTGTAACGGGCATAATCACAGAAATAGGATTAACGCTTGGGTTGCAAAAACGGCGGCGGATGCCGATATATAACAACAAGAAGAAAGACGAGCAGAGAGGAGCAACCAGCGTGAACATCGGGTCTTTGATTCGCGGCCTGCTGGGAGACAGCAAGCCCGGAGAAGCTAAAACATTGGAACTCAAAGAAGGACAGGTCGTCCGCGGCGTTGTCCTCAGCGTATCGGAATCGGGAAAAGAAGCGGTGGTGCAAATCCAGGGCACACCGGTACGAGCGGAGCTGGAAACGCCGCTGCAGCAGGGACAAACACTGAATCTTCAAGTGGGTCCTTCCGGTGATCAGGGTCTTCCGGTGCTGAAACCGGCTCCTACGGGGACAGCGGTCTCGCCTCAAACGATGGGTGAGGCACTGGAAGCGCTCGGTCTGAGCGATGTCAAAGCGGGACGTGAGATCATCCAGGCCATGCAATCAGGAGGGCTCCCGCTGAACAAGGAGACCGCTGCCAAGCTGAATGCGGTAATGGAGGCCAAGCCGGCGAATGTACCTGTCATGGAGTGGCTGGAAGCCGCGGTGATCTCGGAAAAACGCGGCTTACCGATCACCCCGGAAAGCATCAGAGGCATCCGGCAGGCGGTATTCGGCCCTCAGCTTCATCAGCTGTTATCCGCGCTGGAAGAGCAGTTGGGTCTCTGGATTGGACAGCTGGAAGCTGCCAGTGGAGAATCCGCTCATCAGTCAGGTTCAAATAACGGAGCAACGCCTTTAGACAATAGAAACTATCAAGGGCAGGCCGGCAATCAGGCGGGGACAGTCCTTTCAGCCGGAGATGCGGCGGATGGCCCGACTGGCGCTGCACAAGCTGGAAAAGCGGCTGGTGCTAAGGGTGAGACGGCTGCGGCCGGTGGGAGGGGAGAGATGCCTGTGGCCGGTTACGGTACGTTCTCCCCGCAGCCAGAAGGAGAAGGCTCAAGCAGCGTTCCAAGCCGTCAGGGTAACGGCGGGGTCACTTCGATTGCTCCGGAAGGCGGCGGACTCGGGAGCGGGGCGGGGAAGACGGATGCAGATGCAGGGGGCAGAAGCGGCGTGCTTTCCGCAGGCGGCGGAGTCCAAGCAACGTCGGCGGACGGCGATGGCCCGGCAGGGCCTGAACGCGCTGGAGTATCGATGAGTGGTGCGCAGGCGGCCGGTGACGGATTGGCCGCAGGCGCAGAAACAGCGCAACCAGGGGAGACAAAGTCTGGGGGAACTTTGCAGCGGGGTGGTTTGGCTGCCGGTGAGGTGCGAGGTGGAGGAACGCAGACAGGTGTGACGGAGCCTGGAGGAGCAGCACAGGCAAAGGGATTGGATGCCGGCAAGGTGCAAGCCGGTGGGGCGCAGGCAGCTGGTCAAGCTGCAGGAGAGATGCAGGCTGGAGGAGTGCCACAGGCTGGTGGTCCAGCGGCAGGCGCAGCGCAGGCTGGAGGAGCAGTACAGGCAGAAGGCTTGGCTGCCGGCAATGTGCAAGCCGGAGGGAAGCAGGCAGGCGGGCTGGCGGCTGGTGAGGCTCAGCCAGCACAACTGCCGCCGGGCGAGAGTGCCCGTGCGGTCGGGGCGGCGGCTGCTGGTGCGCAGCCGCGGGCTGGAGCCCTGCTCGCGAAGCTGCAGGGCGTGCTCGGCGAGCTGCGTGACGCGCTGCCGCAGCTCGCCGCTCTCCCGCCGTCGGACCCGGCGGGAGAGCCTGCCCGCGCGGATGCCTCGCGCGGGAACCCCGCGGCTGCGGCCCCGCCGCAGCCGGAAGCCACCCCAGGGCGGTGCCTGGGTGGCGCGGGTGCTCAAGCTGCTCGGTGCGGAGCACGAGCAGCTGGCGCTCCGCGGTGGCGCGGAGCAAGCCGCCGCGGAGCCGGGAGCCGTCGCCGGCGGGCATGTCGGCGACACGGTCAAGGGCGTGCTGCTGCAGGCGATGGGCAGCAGCGATGTTCCCGCGGCGGTGAAAGAAGCCGCGGGGCAGTTGGTGCAGCATCTGACCGGCCAGCAGCTGCTACTCAATACCGACCGCACGGCTCCGTTCGCGCAGGTGACGCTGTTCCTGCCGCTCAAGGGTCCGGACGGGACGGAGACGGCCTCCGTTCATATCCAGTCGAGACGGGGTCACAAAGGCGAGCTCGATGCTTCCAACTGCCGTTTGTGGTTTGATCTCGATATGAAGTCCTTGGGTCAGACGCTTGTCGATGTGCAGGTGGTGGACCGGATTGTCAGCTTGAAGCTGCACAATAATGAGGCGTGGGTTCAAGAGCTGCTGGAAACGTCGAAAGACGATATCAAGTCCGCAATAGAAACGATCGGCTACCAGCTGTCATCATTCAAAGCGGAGGCTTTTCCCGCCCAGAGTCAAGAGAAGGCAGGGAAAGGACCGGTCAGCCCCGCCGATTACGTTCCCGATGCTTACAGAGGGGTGGATTACCGCATATGAATGATTCCTCCGGGGAATTTCTAACTAACATGAAAAAAGCCGTTGCCCTAAAATACGTGCCAGGGAAGACCGAAGCGCCGGTTGTGGTCGCGAAGGGAAGGGGCAAGGTTGCGGAGACAATTTTGCAAAAGGCTAAGGAGAGCGGAGTTGCCATTCAGGAAGATGCCGCATTGGTTGAGGTGCTTTCGAAGCTTGATCTTGACCAGCAGATTCCGCCGGAGCTGTATCAACTGGTGGCCGAAATTTTGAGCTATGTATACCGCAGCGAAGCATCCGCAGCCAAGAGGAGCAGGGAATGAGCGATCCGAACAACAAGAGTGGGAATTCGGCACGTCCCTTCCACGGCGAAGAGATCCGGTATAACCGCAAGCAAAAGGGAAGAGCGGCCGAAGATGCGGCCGTTCTGTACCTCAGCGCCAAAGGCTGCACTATTTTGGAGCGCAACTGGAGCTGCCGTGCCGGGGAGGTCGACATTATCGCCGAGCAAGGCGGGCGTCTGATCTTTGTTGAAGTGAGGAGCCGCAGCGGCAGTCCGCTGCAAGGAACGCCCGAGGAATCGGTGACTGCCCGCAAAATGGAGCGCGTAAGGCGAACGGCCAGGTTCTATCTCCACAACTGCCGGCAAAGCGACAGCCCGATATCTTTTGACGTGATTACGGTACGATTGAATCCGGATTTAAGCGTTGTGTCGCTCAATCACATCCGCGAAGCATTTTAAAATAGAACGGGATATACTACAAATAGTACAAATGATTTCCAAAGGATAAAGTCTGAATAATGAACTCTTTAGCATGGTATCCATGGGATTTGACCTTAATCGAGAACGGTTTTGGGTCAGTCTCGACCGGAAATGGGTATACATTAGTGTAACCGTTTAATTATTTCAAGAGGAGGCTGTCCGAGTGAAACAACAACCATTAGATATACATGTGAAATTTGCCTGTCAACATTGCGGAATGGAAATTGAAGTGGCATTCACTACGGAGCCGGTAACTTCTGTAAGCTGCAGCTCGTGCCATCAGACATTCACTGTCATGCGGCCAGCCATCGCCGAAGAGATCTTATTCGACTGGGAAAACGAAGCGCTGTTCCAAAAAATACGCGCAGACAAGACGCAGAACAGCAACGCAAGCTTGATGACCCTGATTATCAATGTGATTGAACTGCTGACGTGGCGGGATAATGGCGACGGACAGGTTGAAGCGATAAAGGCGATGCGGCAGTGGCTGATTGAAAATGAAGGTCCGCCGACGCTTGCCGAGCTGATCCAGGCATGTGATAGCCACCGGTCGCATAAACGGACTTGATGAACTAGCGAGCATTGGAGCGTTCAGTGTTCGCTAGTTCAGTATTAATAGAATCGGCAACCGGGCTTCAGGCAGAATCGGCAAAAGCCACTGTGGGAGCCTTTTTGCTTGATACGGCTGTTCCGGACCGATTTGCGCTTTATTGGTATACGTAGGTATACATACTTTTAACAGCGGCAGAGGAGAGTTGAAATGACCAAAAATTTCTTTACTTCAGATCATCATTTTGGCCACCGGGCGATTATGGAATATGAATCCCGGCCGTTTGCCGATACGGAGCAGATGAACGAGTCGATGATTGCCGCCTGGAATGAAGCGGTTGGGCAGGAGGACCGGGTGTTCCATCTGGGCGACTTCTCTTTCCTGAACAAGGAGGAGACCAGTCGGATTTTGAGCAGGCTAAACGGCTACAAAACGCTGATTTTGGGCAACCATGACCGGGGCCGTTCCCGCAGCTGGTGGCTGGAGGCCGGATTTCAGGAAGTGAGCGAGAACGGCATCATATTCAAGGAGTTTTTTCTGCTCACCCATGAGCCGCTGTACATGAATCGGCATATGCCTTACGTTAATGTGCACGGTCATATCCACGGCCAAAAATATGAAGGGAATAACCATTTCAATGTCTGCGTCGAGCACTGGAACTATAAGCCGGTGTCGTTCGAAACGATTATGGATGTTTTGACCTCTCGAGAAGCGCAGATGGGCAACCGGAGTTCGCTCTCGGAAAGCTAGTGGGTCAGTCCTGCTTTGCACTCGGACATCCCATCTTGTAACTTCGTTTCACAGTCATTAGTGACGATGTTCTCCTAACCCAGCCCCTGCCTGATTCTTGACAGACTCATGCAAAATCCGGGTTTTCGGGCCGGTTCGCGAAATTCCGACTTTTTTTCTTCTATATAATATAAGGGGAAAAAAGATACGCCGCAGCGAACCAGCCCGCTCCTTTATGAGTCTCTCTTGTCCTTTCCGGTCGATCAGTGAATCGGTCAACCCTCGTATTCCTCTCCAGCTGGCGCTTTATCCAGATTGCGGTACTGCAGCGCCTCCGCGATATGCGCGGATGAAATTCGATCCGCTCCCTCCAGGTCGGCGATAGTGCGGGACAGCTTCAGAATGCGGTCATAGGAGCGCATGCTTAGTCCCAGGTTCTCCAGCAGCGAGTGCAGCATGCGGGCACCTTCGGGACCGGGATTCGCGTAACGGCGGAGGGAGGCGCCGTATAGCTCGCTGTTCCAGGAAATAGGCAGCCGCCGGTAGCGCTCGGACTGAATCGCTAGCGCTTCGGCTACCCGGGCACGCATATCTGCTGTCGACAGGCCAGCGCTGCCGCCGTTCAAATCCCATTCTCTTGGGCGCGGTACGTCAACCTGAAGATCGATCCGGTCCAGCAGGGGCCCGGATATCCGACCGCGGTACTGGGCAATGCGCGCCGGACTGCAGGTGCAGCGCTGCTGCGGGTGGCCGCTCCCTAGAAATCCGCAATGGCACGGATTCATAGAAGCAGCGAGCATTACCCTGGCTGGAAACGTAAACGCGGCCCTTGCTCGGCTGATCGTAACGACATGATCTTCCATTGGCTGGCGGAGCACTTCCAGCACGCTGCGCGAGAATTCGGGCATCTCGTCAAGGAACAAAATACCTCGGTGAGCCAGACTGACCTCGCCGGGCTTCGGAACGCCACCCCCGCCGATCAGTCCCGCTCCGGAAATGGTGTGGTGCGGAGACCGGAAGGGCCTTTCGCGAATCAGCCCGCGCTGGGCGTCTTTCAGCTTGCCTGCGGCGCTGAAGATTTGCGTAACCTCAAGCGCTTCGCTGTCGGTTAAAGCGGGCAGTATACCGGGCAGGCGTTTGATCATCATCGTCTTGCCCGTGCCGGGAGGTCCGATGAGAAGGAGGTTATGCATTCCGGCAGCGGCGATGGTCAGTGCCCGTTTGACATGATGCTGGCCCAGAACGTCGCTGTAATCCTCCTCCATTGTGTCTGCGGCTTCAACTGAAGCGGAGAAGATTACAGGGGGAGCATACCGGAGATGTTCCAGCGACAGCGCCATTACGGGCTGTGATAATGTCCCGGCTCCACTGTCCGTTGTAACCGGAAACGGCAGACTGTCCACGCCGCCCGGCCCTCCTGCCGCATGCTGTTCACCTGCATGCGCAGTTACGTCCGTTTCACCCGGAGTTCCCGGAGCCCCCGAACATTTGGCTGCATCGGCGGATAAAGCGGATGAGGCCGGCTGCTCCGGCCCCCGCAGCTCGCGCAAATGATCGACGGCGTAGACGCGCACGCCGCCGATCAGCGCCGCCTCCGCCGCGTTGCCGCGCGGCAGCAGCACGGCTCCGAAGCCTGCCTTGCGCCCGGCTTCCACCATGGGCAGCACGCCGGTAACCGGGCGGAGGCTGCCGTCAAGCGCCAACTCGCCGATCATCAGCGTCTTGCCGGCGGATGGCATGACAAGCTGACCGCTTGTCGTCAGAATGCCGACGGCGATCGCGAGATCGAAGGCGGAGCCTTCCTTGCGCAGATCGGCCGGCGCCAGGTTGATCGTAACCCGCTGCTGCGGATAGCGGTAGCCGCAATTTCTTACGGCGGAGCGTACCCTAAGGGCAGCTTCGCGGATGGCGGAGTCGGGAAGCCCGATGATATTTGTCTGCGGCAGACCGTTCGCAAGGTCCACCTCCACACCGATCATGACGCCCTCAATGCCGTAAAGGCAGGCGCTGTGCATTTTTCCATACATAACAAAACACCTCTCTTCCAAAGTCGGCGCAGCTTTGTGCGCAGGGCTTCAGTAAAGAGGTGCTTCCTCATTTTCCGAAATTTGCTCTTCCGTTTATTATATAGACCCGGCAGGTTGCAAATCAATACCCTCCGCCAAATGAATGTTCTTTGATCACGTTTATCTCAACGGAGATATTGCCGCGTGTCGCACGGGAATACGGACATACCGCATGGGCGCTTTCGGCAAGGGCAACCGCTGTTTCATCATCCACACCTTTTACCAGAACATTGAGGACGATCGCAATGCCGAAGCCTTCATCTTCGGTTTTGCCGAAGCTTACGGTCGCAGAAACTTCGCTGCCTTCAATTTTGATCCGCTTCTGCCGGGCCACCAGATTCAGCGCGCTGTCGAAACAAGCGGAATAACCCGCCGCGAACAGCTGCTCAGGGTTGGTTCCTTCTCCGCCGGCGCCGCCCATTTCCCGGGGAGTGGAAATTTTATGATGGAACTCGGGAGAGGAGGATTCGACGAACCCGTCTCTGCCGCCAACTGCTTTTACCGTTGTTTCATACCATTTTTGCTGTATTGTCATCATTGCGTCTTCTCTCCTAACCAAGAATAAATTGTACACAATTTAATTTAACACAAATATAATAATTGTCAAAATGTTTTTCGCGATTAACAGGAATGGAAAGATAAATTATGATAAAATCGAGGGGAGAAAGCAGGTGAACTTACGCGATGACGCAAAAACCAATCCCTACCCCCGAACTGCTGCTGGAGAACCAGCTTTGTTTCACGATCTACGCTTGTTCGCGCGAAATCACGAAACTGTATCAGCCTTTTCTAGACGAGCTGGGCGTTACCTATTCCCAATACATTGTCATGCTCGTGCTTTGGGAGAAAGGGCAGTGCACCGTCAAAGAACTGGGGGCCGATTTGTACCTCGATTCGGGCACGCTGACTCCGCTGCTGAAGCGTCTTCAGGCCGCCGGACTGATTAATCGGGAACGGTCGCAGGAGGATGAGCGCAAGGTGCTGATCTCACCGACAGACGAAGGCTGGGCGCTCCAGGAGAAAGCGAAGGCGATACCCGGCGTGATGTTAAAAGGAATGAAGATGTCGGAAACGGAATTCGGAGATCTTCTGCAGCAGTTCCGTAACCTGTTGGCGAGGGTGCATCAAGCTAACAAGCGCAATTGAATAACTCAAGTAGGACATGCTTGTCAACGCAATCGTTCGCATTTTGGCATGGAATCATGCGAAAATGTATGTATAATACGTGAAAGATTTTAAGGAAAGCGCTATAAAAACGTGGTACAATATTCTGGGTTTCCTCATTCGGGAATGCAGAATATCATACCGATCTGAACCCGGGCCCAGAGCTTCAATCAAAACGGAAGCGGAAATTCTACAGGCTGCCTGTGTTGTTTCCGCTCACTTTAGGAGGCTTCCGGAATGAATATCCACGAATATCAGGGAAAAGAAGTGCTCAAAAGTTACGGTGTGGCCGTGCCGAACGGAAAAGTGGCTTTTACCGTGGAGGAAGCGGTAGCGGCGGCCGAGGAGCTGAAAAGCTCTGTTGCTGTTGTGAAAGCGCAGATTCACGCGGGCGGCAGAGGGAAAGCCGGAGGCGTCAAGGTTGCGAAGAATTTGGACGAAGTCCGCCTTTTTGCCGGTGAAATTCTTGGCAAGACCCTGGTGACGCACCAGACGGGTCCGGAAGGCAAGCTGGTTAAACGGCTGCTTATTGAAGAAGGCTGCGAGATTGTCAAAGAGTATTATATCGGGCTTGTGGTCGACCGGGGGACCGGGCGGGTCGTGCTGATGGGCTCCGAAGAGGGCGGGACGGAAATCGAAGAGGTGGCGGCCCTGCATCCCGAGAAGATTTTTAAGGAGATCATTGATCCTGCTGTGGGGCTTCAGATGTTTCAGGCACGCAGGCTGGCTTATCATATCTCCATACCGAATGAGCTGATCGGAAAATCGGTCAAGTTTATGCAAGCGCTATATTCGGCTTTTATGGATAAAGATTGTTCGATTGCGGAAATCAATCCGCTCGTCATTACGGCGGACGGAAACGTGCTGGCGCTGGACGCCAAGCTGAATTTTGACTCCAATGCGCTGTTCCGCCACAAGGATATTCAGGCGCTGCGCGATCTGGACGAAGAGAATGAGAAGGAAATCGAAGCCTCCAAATATGATCTCAGCTACATTGCGCTTGACGGCAATATCGGCTGTATGGTTAACGGCGCGGGGCTGGCGATGGCTACAATGGATATTATCAAATATTACGGAGGCGAGCCGGCGAATTTTCTTGATGTCGGAGGCGGCGCAACTGCGGAAAAAGTGACCGAAGCGTTCAAAATCATTTTGTCCGACGCCAAAGTAAAGGGGATTCTCGTCAATATCTTCGGCGGGATTATGCGCTGCGATGTAATCGCCAGCGGAATTGTCGAGGCAGCGAGTCAACTGGGGTTGACCAAACCGCTTGTGGTCCGTCTTGAAGGCACCAATGTGGAGCTTGGCAAGCAAATTTTGTCCGGCTCCGGGCTTAATATCGTTTCGGCGGATTCGATGGCGGACGGGGCCCGTAAAATCGTTTCTCTTGTGCAATAACGGCGAATTTGCCGCGCTTACCCGTATTTTATAATTAGGAATAGGATGTGAACTCAAAGATGAGCATTCTTGTCGATAAAAATACGAAGGTCATCACACAGGGAATCACGGGCTCGACGGGCTTGTTCCATACCAAAGGAGCGCTGGAATACGGAACGCAAATGGTAGGCGGTGTTACGCCGGGCAAGGGCGGCACGTCGGTTAACATCACTATGGAAGACGGTAAAACCGTAAGCCTCCCGATCTTTAACACCGTTTCCGAGGCTAAAAAAGCGACAGGCGCCACCGCCAGCGTTATTTATGTGCCGCCCGCTTTTGCCGCCGATTCGATCATGGAAGCGGTGGATGCCGGGCTGGACCTAGTCATCTGTATCACAGAAGGTATCCCGGTCCTCGACATGGTGAAGGTGAAGCGTTATATGGAAGGGCGCTCCACCATTCTGATTGGCCCGAACTGTCCGGGTGTGATCACGCCGGGAGAATGCAAAATCGGCATCATGCCGGGCTACATTCATATGCCGGGGTATGTCGGGGTCGTTTCACGCAGCGGAACGCTTACGTATGAAGCCGTTCATCAGCTGACCACCCGGGGCATAGGCCAGTCAACCGCGGTCGGCATCGGCGGCGATCCGGTCAAGGGCTCGGAATTTATCGATATCCTGAAATGGTTCAACGAAGATCCTAAGACCAAGGCCGTTATGATGATTGGCGAAATCGGCGGAACGGCCGAAGAGGAAGCGGCCAGATGGATTCGCGATCATATGACCAAGCCGGTCGTCGGATTTATCGGCGGAACGACCGCTCCTCCGGGCAAGCGCATGGGCCATGCCGGCGCAATCATTTCGGGCGGCAAAGGCACGGCGAGCGAGAAAATCGCGGTACTTGAAGCTTGCGGCATCAAGGTTGCTCCTACGCCTGCTGAGATGGGCTCCACGCTGGTGAGCGTGCTGGAAGAACAGGGCATCTTGAACGCCTGCACGACGCATTAACTTTTTTTAGTAAGAAAGATGCGGTCATGTGAATACTGTGCAAAACAGGGCTTCCGCCAGCGGCCAGGTGGTGTATAATAAATAACAAAGGTAAGCAACCTTTTATTCCCTTTGACGGGCATAAAAGGTTGCTTTTTTGCGTTTGCGCCCTTTGCATCCGTCAGGTTTATCTGACCCAATTATGGGTCTAATCAGGAACGGCTTGCAATAACGCTGCGCATGACACAGAATAGGAAGGCGTGTGCCTTCTATATATAAGGGAGGCCTGTATATGAATAAACGGGACATATTATTCGGTTTGCATGAAGTGGAAGGCATCGGCTGGAGGAGCATCGACAAAGTTTGCAAAGCGGGATTTTTGTCGGAACGGGCATTTGACTGTACGGCGGAGGATTGGGAAAGAATCGGCTTAAAGCAGGGAATGTCGAACAGTCTGGCGAAGGTGCTGACCCGGGATTGGATAAACCGCCGGCAGTCCGTCATGGAGTCGGCCCGGGTATCGATGATTACCGTGTTTGACGACGCTTATCCTGAAATGCTCAAAGAAACTCCACAGCCGCCGTGGATCATCTATTACCGGGGACGGATCGAGCTGCTGCAAGCACCCGGCATTGCAATGGTCGGGACGCGCGTCCCAACGGCATACGGCCGCAAGGTCGGAGCCGTTCTCGCCGAAGAGCTGGCGGCAAGCGGCTTGACCGTTGTCAGCGGATTGGCCCGGGGGATCGACAGCGTGTGCCATGAAGCCGCTGTGGGTCAATCCGGCGGAACGATCGCCGTTATGGCTACCGGCATGGATAAAATCTACCCTCCGGAGAATCGCGGACTTCTCGAACGGATTTCTCGCGAAGGACTGGTGATTACCGAATATCCGATTGGCACCAAAAGCCATCCCGGCCTGTTTCCGCAGCGAAACCGGATTATCGCGGGGCTAACCCTCGGCACCGTGGTCGTTGAAGCCGACAGCCGCAGCGGATCGCTCATTACGGCAGATGCTGCGCTTGAAGCGGGCAGAGATGTTTTTGCCGTTCCCGGGCCGATTACTTCCCCCAAAAGCAGAGGAGCGCTGGAGCTGATTAAACAGGGGGCGGCTCTGGTAACGGGCGCGGCTGATATTCTTGCGGAATACGCCTCTTTTCTACCTGAAAAAGGGAATTCATTGTCAAATCCAGAGGTTGAGAACACCCCTGACGGCGCCTTGTGCGCCGAAAAGAATTTGACAAGTGACGAGTCCCGCCTATACCATATACTGCATCAAGGCCCCTGTTCTCTGGATGAGCTGTTGGAGAAAAGCGGAATGGATTTTGGACATTTGCATTCCGTTCTGTTATCTTTAATCATAAAAAAAGCGGTAACATCCTTACCGGGAGCCGTATATAAGGTTATATAAAATAGAAGTTTGAAGTTTTAGCGTATCTTCGGGAGCAAGTTTTCCAAAGAACTTCATTTAGAAGCATGCGCTACAAAACGTTTAGGAGGACGATTCTGTGGCTGATTCTTTGGTCATTGTCGAGTCGCCAGCAAAGGCGAAGACCATCGGCAAATATTTGGGCAGCAAATTTATTGTGAAAGCATCCATGGGACATGTTCGCGACCTGCCCAAAAGCCAGATTGGTGTGGAGGTCGAGAATGACTTTAATCCCAAATATATTACCATCCGCGGCAAAGGCTCTGTGCTCAAAGAGCTGAAGGACGCGAGCAAAAAAGTAAAAAAAGTCTATCTGGCGGCTGACCCGGACCGCGAAGGAGAGGCGATTGCCTGGCATCTGGCGCATGCGCTGGAACTGGACGATACGCAGGACTGCCGCGTCGTGTTCAACGAGATTACGAAGCAGGCCGTGAAGGATGCATTCAAGTCCCCGCGCAAAATCAATATGGATCTGGTCAACGCCCAGCAGGCGCGGCGGATTCTGGACCGGCTCGTCGGTTACAAAATCAGCCCTTTATTATGGAAGAAAGTCAAAAAAGGGCTGTCAGCCGGACGCGTTCAGTCGGTTGCCGTCAAAATCATTATGGACCGGGAGAATGAAATCTCCGCGTTCGTGCCGGAGGAATACTGGACCATTACAGCTAAGCTCGGCATCCGGGATTCGTTGTTTGAAGCCAAGTTCCACAGATTGAACGGCGAGAAAAAGGAACTTGGACGCGAAAGCGACGTACAAGAGGTATTGAAGGCAATCGCTGGCGCCGATTTCATAGTCAGCGAAGTGAAGGAAAAAGAAAGACAGCGCCATCCGTCGGCGCCGTTCACAACCAGCTCCCTTCAGCAGGAGGCGGCGAGAAAGCTCGGATTCCGGGCGGCCAAGACGATGTCCGTCGCCCAGCAGCTTTATGAGGGTGTGGAGCTTGGAAAAGAAGGCACCGTCGGTCTGATTACGTATATGCGTACCGACTCCACCCGGATTTCCGCAACTGCGCAGGAAGAAGCGAAGGAGCTGATTTCCAGCAAGTATGGAGAGAACTTTTTGCCGGAAACGCCGCGTCAGTATTCCAAGAAGGCGGCCGGGGCACAAGATGCTCACGAAGCGATCCGGCCGACATCGGCGCTGCGCGAGCCGGATGCTGTCAAGGAATTTACCAGCCGTGACCAGTATCGGCTGTATAAGCTGATCTGGGAACGTTTTGTATCAAGCCAAATGGCCTCGGCTCTGCTGGATACGCTCTCCGTCGACATTGCGGTTGGTACGGCCGTGTTCCGCGCCGTCGGTTCCAAGGTGTCTTTCCCCGGCTTTATGAAGGTCTATGTGGAAGGCAACGATGACGGGACGACGGAGGAAGACAAATATCTGCCACTGCTTCAGGCGGGCGATAAACTGGTCCAGCACGAAATCGACCCGAAGCAGCACTTTACACAGCCCCCGCCGCGTTATACGGAGGCCCGTCTTGTCAAAACACTGGAAGAGCTGGGAATCGGACGTCCAAGTACGTATGCGCCGACGCTCGAGACGATCCAGAAGCGCGGCTATGTCGCCATTGAAGAGAAGAAATTCATGCCCACCGAGCTCGGAGAGCTCGTTATCGAGCAAATGGAGCAGTTCTTCCCGGAAATTCTCGATGTGGAATTTACGGCCCATATGGAAGGCGACCTTGACCATGTGGAGGAAGGCTCGGAAGACTGGGTAAAGGTGCTTGGCGAGTTCTACCAATCGTTTGAGAAGCGTCTGGAAGTAGCGGAAGAGGAAATGAAAGAGATTGAGATCGTGGACGAGGTTTCGGACGAATTATGCGAGAAATGCGGTAAGCCGATGGTCTACAAGCTGGGCCGCTTCGGCAAATTTCTGGCCTGCTCCGGGTTCCCCGACTGCCGCAATACCAAGCCGATCATCAAAGACATCGGCGTCGGCTGCCCGAAATGCCATGAAGGAAAAGTCGTGGAACGGCGCAGCAAGAAGGGACGCGTCTTTTACGGCTGCGACCGTTATCCTGAGTGCGACTTTGTCTCCTGGGATAAACCGTCATCCAAGCCTTGTCCGGAGTGCGGCTCCTGGATGATCGAGAAACGTAATAAACAAGGCGTCAGGCTGCAGTGCACATCCTGCGATCATACCGAGAATCTGGAAGAGAATGATGAAGAAGCGGCAGAGTAATCCTGCCCTGTAAATAAATTCAGCAAGAATGACTTATGGAGGTAGTGTGAAGTTGACGGATACAGGAAAGCAGACAGCCGGTTCTCCGGCGGCGGTAACGGTAATCGGAGCGGGGCTTGCCGGGAGCGAAGCAGCCTGGCAGATCGCATCACGGGGAGTGCCGGTAAAATTATATGAAATGCGGCCGGTCGTAAAGACGCCGGCCCATCATACGGATAAATTCGCCGAACTCGTATGCAGCAACTCGCTGCGTGCCAACGGGCTCGGGAACGCTGTCGGCGTTCTGAAAGAGGAAATGCGGCGGCTCGGCTCCCTGGTTCTCGGTTCCGCCGATAAGCACGCCGTGCCGGCTGGAGGCGCGCTTGCCGTTGACCGTGACGGATTCTCCGGCGAAATTACGTCGGCGCTGCACGAGCATCCGCTTGTCGAGGTCATAAATGAAGAATTGACGCATATACCGGAGGAAGGGATTGTCGTAATCGCCAGCGGACCGCTGACGTCGCCGGCACTCTCATCCGAAATCAAAGCACTTCTCGGCGAGGAGTATTTTTACTTCTATGATGCGGCGGCTCCAATTGTCGAGAAGGATTCGATCGATATGAGCAAGGTTTATCTGGCTTCCCGGTATGACAAAGGCGAAGCGGCTTATCTTAACTGCCCGATGACGGAAGAGGAGTTCGACGTCTTCTATGATGCGCTCGTTTCCGCGGAGACGGCGGCGCTCAAAGATTTTGAGAAAGAGATTTACTTCGAGGGCTGCATGCCGATCGAGATCATGATGAAACGCGGCAAGCAGACGGCCCTGTTCGGTCCGATGAAGCCGGTTGGCCTGGTCAATCCCCATACGGGCAAACTGCCCTATGCGGTCGTTCAGCTTCGTCAGGACAACGCAGCCGGAACGCTGTATAACCTGGTTGGGTTTCAGACCCACTTGAAATGGGGCGAGCAGAAGCGGGTCTTCTCCCTGATTCCCGGTCTGGAGAATGCAGAGTATGTCCGCTATGGCGTCATGCACCGCAATACGTTCATCAATTCGCCGAAGATGCTGCATCCGACATATCAGCTGAAAGGGCAAGAGCGGCTGTTGTTCGCGGGCCAGATGACGGGAGTAGAAGGTTACGTCGAGTCGGCGGCCTCGGGACTCATAGCCGGCATTAATGCCGCTAGAATCGCTCTTGGCGAAGAGCCGCTTGTTTTCCCGGAGGATACGGTTCTTGGCAGCATGCCTGCTTACATTACT
This sequence comes from Paenibacillus sabinae T27, assembly GCF_000612505.1. Classification (NCBI taxonomy): domain Bacteria; kingdom Bacillati; phylum Bacillota; class Bacilli; order Caryophanales; family Paenibacillaceae; genus Paenibacillus; species Paenibacillus sabinae. Next base: position 3,245,223 of record NZ_CP004078.1, on the reverse strand, counting down.
TCCGCCGATCCCAAGCATTTTCAGCCGATGAACGCGAACTTCGGTCTTCTGCCGAAGCCAGAGCGGAGAATCCGCAATAAGAAGGAAAAAAATGAGCTTCTCGCGTTCCGCGCATTGGACAGTCTGGCTGCATTCGCGGATGGCACGAGTCTGCCCCATAGCATCGGTTCCGGGTCTCTGTAGAGACCCGTATCATTTTGAGAGCATGATATAAGGAGGCTAGAACATGATTCCAAGCTTTCACGCAACAACCATCTGCGCTGTACGGCATAACGGTGAATCGGCAATCGCCGGCGACGGACAGGTTACCTTTGGAGAAAATGTGATTATGAAGACAACCGCCAAAAAAGTGCGGAGATTATACAGAGGGCAGGTCATCGCCGGATTCGCCGGCTCGGTTGCCGACGCGATCACCCTGTTTGAGAAGTTCGAGGGCAAGCTGGAGGAGCATCACGGCAATTTGCAGCGCGCTGCGGTCGAACTGGCCAAGGATTGGCGCCAGGACCGAGTTCTGCGCAAGCTGGAGGCGCTGATGATCGTTATGGATAAGAACGGCATGCTGCTCATCTCGGGCGGTGGAGAGATTATCGAGCCGGACGACGATGTGCTGGCGATCGGCTCCGGCGGCAATTTTGCACTGGCATCCGCCCGCGCACTGAAACGTCATGCCAAAGATCTCGGAGCAGCAGATATCGCAAAGGAAGCGCTTACTATAGCATCTGAGATTTGCGTCTATACCAATTCCAATATCATTGTTGAACAATTGCAGGCTTAAAGCCAGCCAGAGAGGTGGAAGATCAAGATGGTGAATCAATCGCTTACGCCCCGGCAAATCGTAGCTGAGCTGGATAAGTATATCGTTGGCCAGAAGCAGGCCAAGAAATCAATGGCGGTCGCTTTGCGCAACCGATACCGGCGCGGCAAGCTGTCTGAAGAACTGCGGGATGAAATCGTGCCGAAGAATATCTTGATGATCGGACCTACCGGTGTGGGCAAGACCGAGATTGCCAGACGCCTGGCGAAGCTGGTAAATGCTCCGTTCGTCAAAGTGGAAGCGACGAAATTTACCGAAGTCGGATATGTGGGACGCGATGTGGAATCCATGGTGCGCGACCTCGTGGAGACGGCGATCCGGATGGTCAAACTTGAGCGCACCGAGAAGGTGAAGGATCGGGCGGAAGAGCTGGCGAATGAGCGGATCGTCCGCATTCTCGCGCCATCCGGCTCGAAGAATAAAGCTCAGCGCAATCCGTTCGAGATGCTGTTTGGCGCAGGCGGGAATCAGGAGGATGCGAAACCGGAAGATACGGACGGAGACGCTTCGTTAAACGAACGCCGGCGGGGAATCCGGTTCAAGCTGCTGGCCGGGCAGATGGAAGACGATGTTATCGAGATCGATGTCGAAGATACTACACCAACCATGCTGGATATGTTCGCAGGCCAGGGGAACGACCAGATGGGGATGAACATGCAGGAGATGTTTGGAAGCCTGCTGCCGAAGCGGACCAAGAAACGGAAGCTTCCGATCCGGGAAGCGCGCAAAGTGCTGATTCAGGATGAGGCGAACAAGCTGATCGATATGGATGACGTTATTCAGGAATCCGTCGCGCGCGCGGAGCAGAACGGCATTATTTTTATCGATGAGATTGACAAGGTGGCAAGCCAGGGCAAAGGAGGAGGCCCGGATGTTTCTCGCGAGGGTGTGCAGAGAGATATTTTGCCGATTGTTGAAGGCTCTACCGTGATGACCAAGTACGGTCCCGTAAAGACCGATTATGTGCTGTTCGTGGCGGCCGGGGCATTTCATGTTGCCAAACCGTCCGATCTGATCCCTGAACTCCAGGGACGATTCCCCATTCGGGTTGAACTTAGCAGCCTGTCCCTTGAAGATTTCGTATCGATATTGACGGAACCGAAAAACGCGCTGACCAAACAATACGCCCATCTGCTCGCAACCGAAGATATTGAAGTGGAGTTTACCAAAGAAGCCATTTACGAAATTGCGAAAATCGCAGCGACAGTCAATCAGAACATGGAGAATATCGGGGCAAGACGCCTGCATACCATTTTGGAGAAGCTGTTGGAAGATTTATCGTTTGAAGCCCCCGAGCTGACGCTTGACAAAATGGTAATCACACCCGAATATGTTCGTGAGAAGCTTGCAAGCATTGCGCAAGATCGCGATCTGAGCCAATATATTCTGTAACTTCCTCCGAATGGCAGGTTCCTAGGTAAGAAGTAACAGGAGGTAGCCCGAATTGACCTAAATTAAGGGAAATTACGGAACTAACTGAGATCATAAGAAATAAATGGGTGATTAATTGTAAATAATTTCATAAAAAATCCGAAAAGTCCTATCTTTTTTGAAAAGATAGGGCTATTTTCTTATTGTAATATTATACAAATTCTACGAGAATCAATATATGTAATAATTACCTCATTTATGTCTCAATCTGTCGATCACAAAGTCCCAGATGTTTTTGCGGGAAAGATCGCTTTTTTTATCAAATTTTGTCGATTTGAGAAGGATTTCAGAAAGAGTTGTGGAATTCTTTTCATTATGATAGCTTTGGAAGGGGGATTAACATTGGGATTGCTTAACAGTATCAGTTTCCTGAGATTGCAGAGGGGAATCGATGCCGCCACCATGCGACAAAACGCACTGGCAAATAATGTGGCAAATGTCGATACGCCGGGTTTCAAGCGCTCCGATGTCTCATTCGAGAGCTTTCTGCGCGAACAGGAGAGCGGGCTTCAGCCCTCGCTCGGCGCCAAAGTGACGGACCTCCGTCATATCCGATTTGGGACTACAGGCCCTATTCCGTCCCCGGTCATTCGTACTGACGAAACCACTACTATGAACAATAACGACAACAATGTCGATATTGACCGCGAGATGGCGCTCAGCGCCGAGAATCAGCTTCGTTACAGCTCGTACGTTCAACTGTTGAGCAGCCAGATTTCGATGATGCGGACGGCAACCGAAGGGAGATAATTAAGGTATGAATTTTGGCAGCAGTTTTGGAATCAGCGCTTCGGCACTGACCGCGCAGCGGCTTAGAATGGATGTGATTTCATCCAACATTGCCAATGCGGAAACGACAAGAGCCTCCGTTGTCAACGGCAAGGCGGTGCCATACCGGCGGAAGCTGGTGGTGCTGGAATCGGCTCAAGACAACAGCTTCTCCAACATTCTGAATTCCAAAATGAACGGAGGATCTGAAGGTGTTCGCGTTCAATCGATCATAGATGATTCCTCGCCGCTCAAGCCAGTTTATAATCCAACCCACCCCGATGCGGATGCCAACGGTTATGTGTATATGCCCAACGTTGATATTACGAAGGAAATGGTAGATATGCTCTCGGCATCCCGCTCCTATGAAGCCAACGTAACGATGCTGAACGCAAGCAAAGCGATGGTAACCAAGGCGCTTGAGATTGGCAAATAGAAAATTTCAACCTATTGAATCTATTGACCTATTGTAAAAGCTTGATCGATCCGGTTAACTCTAGTGTTATTTTCAAGGAGGAGAAACATTGATACAAAATTTCACCATTGGCGCACAAAGCATACAGCCGCTTCAAATGAAGACTTCAGAGGCCCAATCATCCATAGGTCTTTCGGATAGCGCAAATAGCTTTGGCTCCTATCTTGAGGATGCGCTGAATCAAGTGGCTGCTCAGGAACAGCATGCGAAAGATATGAATAACAAGTTTGTCCTGGGGGAAGTCAATGTGGACGAAGCGATGATTTCTTCACAGCAAGCTTTGCTGAGCTTGCAGCTCACTACCCAAGTCCGGAACAAAGTGATTGAAGCCTATCAGGAAATCATGAGAACTCAAATCTAAACAATCTAGCCAAGTTTCGGATGGGGTGACACTGTGAATGAAAGATTCGTCCAGTACAGGGACAAGATTGTCCAGTATTGGAACAGATTCAGCGTTCGGCAGAAGATAATGTTCTTTTCGACGCTGCTGATCATTATCATAATAATCATTGCTGTGACGATGCAGCTTACCAAGACCGAATATGAGGTTGCATTTCAGGATTTGGACAGTACGGATGCCGCAGGAGTCATGAACTATCTGGAATCTTCAGGAATCAGCTATCGGTTAAGTCCTGACGGCAAGAGTATTTCCGTTCCCAGCACAGACGCAGCCCGAGTAAAGGTGGATATCGGTTCGCAGGGAATCGTACAGGATGGCTCGATCGGCTTTAAAGCATTTGACGAGAGCTCATCTATGATCGGATCAACGGAGAACGAATTTAATGTAAAGTACAATAACGCCCTTAACGGGGAGGTTGAACAGCTTCTACGGAGAATGCAGGGGGTTAAGGACGCCAAAGTTCTTGTCAATCTGCCCAAGGAAACGGTGTTCGCCACTCAGGACGATCAGGAGAAGGCTTCCGCATCGGTAGTGCTGAGCTTCAAGCCGGGGTTCAGACCGAATCAGGATAACATTGACGGATATTTCAATTTGGTGAAGACAGCCGTGCCGAATTTGCCCGTTGACAATATTACGATCACGAATAACGAGACCGAGCTTTATCCAACGGCCAAGGGCGGACAAGCCGGAGTGTCCAGCCAAATTGAAGAGAACTTCGTCCTTCAAAAGAAATTTGAGGATGAAGTCAAAAAGAATGTCAAGGCGTTTCTCAGTACGCTCACTGGACCCGACAAAGTCGATGTGCTCGTCTTTTCCAAGCTGAACTTTGATAAAGAGAACCGGAAAGAAGATTTGGTTACACCTGTTGACACCGAAAATATGAAAGGGATCGAAATCAGTTCCCAAATCATTAGCAATACGTACACGGGGCAAGGCAACACGAACGGTGGGGTAGCGGGAACCGGAGAAGGCGACGTGCAGGGGTATCCAAGCAGCACGAACTCCGGGAACACTTCATCAGAGGAGTCATCCGAGACAAGGAATTATGAAGTGAACAGAATCACCAAAGATATTATTGCAAGTCCATACACTGTAAAAGATTTAACCATTAATGTTGCGGTTGAACCACCTGACGGACAAAATACTTTGGATCAGGCGACATCGGACGCCATTCGTAATATTTTGGTCAATATTGTCAGAGCTTCCCTTGCCGATTCGGGGATTACCTATACTGACGCTGATTTAACTAAGAAAGTTTCGGTCTACTCGCAGCCTTTCGGCACACAAACGCCTGCCGCAGCTTCGGGAGGACTGGCGAATTGGATGATCTGGGCGATCGCGGCGGGGGCTGCGCTCGTTGGCGGCGGGGCTGGCTACCTGATCTACCGTCGGCGCCGCAAGAATGCGGAGGAAGAAGAGGAAGATGTACCGCTTCAGGTGCCTACCGAGTATCCGTCCATTGATCTGGAAAGCGTAACGAACGAGAGTCAAGTGCGCAAGCAGCTGGAAAGCCTGGCCAAGAAAAAGCCGGACGAGTTCGTCAATCTGCTGCGCACCTGGCTAGCAGACGAACAGAGGTGAACGCATGGCAAAGGCCGCACAGCAGGGGCTTAGCGGCAGGCAGAAAGCCGCCATCCTGCTCATTACACTTGGTCCGGAAGTTTCGGCCCAGATTTTCAAACATCTTAGAGATGATGAGATTGAACAGCTAACGCTGGAGATTGCCAACGTTCGCAAGATTGACAACAGTGAAAGAGACTTGATTATGTCGGAGTTTCACCAAATCTGTCTTGCTCAGGAATATATTTCACAGGGCGGCATCAATTATGCCAAGGAAATCCTTGAAAAAGCTCTGGGGCAGCAGAAGGCACTGGAAGTCATTAACCGCCTGACGGCGACGCTTCAGGTCAGACCGTTCGACTTTGCTCGCAAGGCCGATCCGAACCAGATTCTAAACTTTATTCAGAACGAAAATGTGCAGACAATCGCACTTGTTCTTTCCTATTTAAAATTCGAACAGGCTGCAGCGATTCTATCCTCTCTGCCTCAGGAGAAACAGGCGGAGGTGGCAAGAAGGATTGCCGTCATGGACAGCACTTCTCCGGAGGTTATTTCCCAGATCGAGAGGGTACTGGAGCAAAAGCTGTCCGCGACGGTTACACAGGACTATACGAATGCCGGCGGCATCGAGTCGATTGTACAAATTTTGAACGGTGTCGACCGGGGAACGGAACGCACCATTCTGGATTCTCTCGAAATACAGGATCCGGAACTGGCGGAAGAGATCAAGAAGCGCATGTTCGTCTTCGAAGATATCGTCAATGTGGACAACCGTTCCATCCAGCGTATTATCCGGGATATCGAGAATGCGGATTTGCAGCTTGCGCTAAAAGTTGCGAGCGAAGAAGTCCGCGACGTCATTTTCCGAAACATGTCCAAACGAATGGCGGAAACCTTCCGGGAAGAAATGGAGTTTATGGGGCCGGTGCGGCTGCGTGATGTGGAGGAAGCTCAGACCCGTATTGTAGCGACTATTCGCAGACTGGAAGAATCGGGTGAAATTATCATTGCCCGCGGCGGAGGAGATGACATCATTGTCTAGGTTGATCAAACACTCCCAATATGTTCCCGTTGATGTGCTCAAAAGATTGGAACTGGCCCGGCAGCATGCCGGTCTTGTCGAAGAGGAAGCCCAGCCGGAGGAAAGTGCCGAGCAGCACTATGAAGATCCTGCGCGCGAGGCGGCAGAGCAGGCGCGCCGGGAGATGCTCCGGGATGCGAAGGAATTCGCCGAAGGGCAGGTGCGCAACGCTTCGCTTGAAGCGGAGCGAATTATTGAACGGGCGCGAAGCGAGGCCGAGGATTGGTGGCGGAGCCGGAGGGAGCAGGATGAACACCTGACAGAAGCAGTGAAAGCCGAAGCTTTCAAGCAGGGCTATGACGAGGGGCTGCTGCAGGCTGAGAAGGTAATGAAGGTCAGGCTGGACGAAATGATGGCAGAAGCCCAAGCCGTACTGTCGGAGGCTTACAAGGCCAGAGATCTGATTATTCAGGAAGCCGAGCCATTTTTGGTAGAGCTAAGCTGCGACATTGCCGAGAAAATCGTGGAGAAGCAGCTGACGGTGGAGCCGGCGTTCACAATTGACCTTATAAGGCGAAACCTGGCACGCAAACGGGAGCAGGGAGTCATTTCCTTATGTGTCGCTCCCAAGCAGTTCGCTTTTGTGAATGCGGCTCGCGAAGAGCTTGTTCTGGCGATTGATTCACAGGCAGAGCTGCAAATATTGCCTGACGCAACGGTAAAGGACCACGGCTGTGTGATCCGTTCTTCGTTTGGAAGCGTCGATGCCAGAATTGACACCCAGCTTCAGGAAATCAAGAAGGAATTGATCAGGGTGGCGCTCGACAACGAGGAGCATAGAAATGGGGAACAAGATGCTTGATACCCAGAAATACAAGGATCAGCTAAGGGGAATCGATCCCATTCGAATTAACGGCAAGGTCACGCAGGTAATTGGCTTGATGGTCGAATCGGAAGGGCCGGACGCCAGTATAGGCGATGTTTGCTACATCTATCCGGCCAAAGGCAGCAAGCCGCTCATGGCCGAGGTCGTTGGCTTCCGGGACAACAAGGTGCTGCTTATGCCGCTCGGAGAATTGCAGGCAGTTGGTCCTGGCTGCGATGTGGTCGGAACAGGCAAGCCGCTTAACGTGCAGGTGGGCTCGGAGCTGCTCGGCAAGGTGCTCGATGGTCTCGGGCAGCCGCTGGACGGCTCGCTTATACCGTCTCGAATGCCTTACAGCTCAACCTTCAATATTCCATCCAATCCACTGAACCGGCCAAGGGTGCAGGAGCCGATCAGTATTGGAGTGCGGGCGATAGATGGCCTTCTGACAATTGGCAAGGGGCAGCGGGTCGGCATTTTTGCCGGATCAGGCGTAGGAAAAAGCACACTGATGGGTATGATTGCCCGAAATACATCAGCCGATGTCAACGTGATTGCGCTCATTGGCGAGCGGGGAAGGGAAGTGCTTGATTTTATTGAGCGCGACCTTGGCCCGGAAGGTCTGCAGCGTTCGGTCGTAATCGTGGCGACGTCGGATCAGCCGGCGCTGATCCGGATCAAAGGAGCCCTGATTGCTACCACCATCGCCGAATATTTTCGTGACCGGGGACTTAACGTAATGCTGATGATGGATTCTGTTACACGTTATGCAATGGCGCAGCGAGAAGTAGGCCTTGCCATAGGAGAGCCGCCGGCGATGAGGGGATACACGCCTTCGGTGTTTGCGAGCCTGCCGAAGCTGCTGGAACGTGCGGGTACGGGGCCGACCGGCTCCATCACGGCTTTTTACACGGTACTGGTCGATGGAGACGATATGAATGAGCCGATTGCCGATGCTGTCCGCGGGATTCTGGATGGCCATATTGTGCTGAACCGGAGCATCGCGAATAAAGGACATTTTCCGGCAATCGACGTGCTGGCGAGCATCAGCCGGGTGATGAAGGATATCGCTCCAAGGGATCAGATTGAAGCTGCCGAGAACGTCAAGCGGCTAATGGCGGTTTATAAGGAATCCGAAGATTTGATCAATATCGGAGCCTACCAAAGAGGGTCCAACGCCCAAATTGACGAGTCGATGCACTACATAGACAGCATCTGGAATTTCACCAGGCAGAAGGTAGACGAGAAAACAACGCTATCCGAAGTTCAACAGGCTTTAATTTCCCAGTTCTCGAGGAGTTGAGTTTATTCAATGAAATTTCATTATACATTCCAAAAGGTTGTCGACTTGAAAGGCAATGAAAAAACACAGGCGGAATGGATGCTCTCAAGTGCGATTGGAGAACTGCAGACACAGGAGAAAGACATGGTTGAACTGATGGAACAGCGGAACGGCACGTTGGTTGCCCTTCAGGATGCGGCCGAAAGGAGAACCCCCATGGCTGCGATCCTGGAAATGCAGGATTACGTTGACTACCTGGATAACTGCATTGCGCGCAAGCAAGCCGAAATCAGCCGGGCGCATGAGGAAGTTACAATGAAGCAGGAAAATTTGAATTCCAAGGCGCTCGACGAGAAGGTTTGGCTGAAAGCAAGAGATAAGGCACTGGGTATTTTTAAACAGAATATGAATTTGCGGGAGCAAAACGAATTGGATGAGATGGCTACCGTCCGCTTCGCGATGAAGTCCCTCTGACGTCTGGAGGTTATTCGGCAGTGGCACAGAACGATATGGAACTTGAAAACGAAGGGTCAGCCGGGAAGTTCGAACGGTTTCTTTTTCTGATGATACCGATTATTTTCACCCTGGTTCTGATCGGGGTTCTGCTGGCGCTCTTTAATATGGACTACCGGAACGACATGCTGCAAATCGCGAATAAAATTCCGGTTGTGAACAAATGGATACCCGATCCGAAAGGCGAGACCTCCGGGGACAGTCAATCGGCGGAGGAACAGGCGGCTAGCTCGGACGCGACTATTAAGGAGCTGAAGACCCAGCTCTCCCAGCAGGCGGAGACGGTTAAACAGCTGAATGAGCAGAAAAGCGCCCAGGACAAGCAGGTTGAGGCACTGAAGTCGCAGATCGGCGATATGCAGCAGGCCGCAAGCAGTCAGCAGCCGGTCGAAACCGAGGATGAGCACCAGAAGCAAATCGTGGCAATGACCAAGCTGTATGCAGGAATGAAGGCGTCCAAAGCGGCGGCAATCATGCAGAACATGACGACTGAGGAGGTTGTTCAGCTGCTCAGCGGGATGAATAACGACAGCAAAACGGCGATCCTGGAAAAAATGGACCCGAAAATCGCTGCGGATGTATCCGTTAAGCTAAAAGAATCAACCAATTCTTCCGATATGGCTATTGCAGCCCTTCAATCCAGATTGAAGCAGGACTCGGCGGCGACAGCGGCTCCGACCGGAAGCAGTGCAAATCTGGACAAGCAAAAGCTTAGCCAGACCTTTACCTCCATGCCTGCCACGGAGGCGGCAAAGCTGCTGACTGAAATGTACACCATCAGTCCGGATAAGGTGATTACCATTTTAAGCACTGTTACTGACAGCGTACGGTCTGGCATTTTATCCGAAATGACCAAGAACGATACGAACGGCGTCGCTGCCAAAGTTGTGAATCGTCTGATGGGCGCCAAGTAACTGTCAAGACTTGAAAGGAGGTGAAATGAAATGAGTCTCGTATTTCAAATGATCTCATTAGGCAAAGGCCCGAGCGCGAAAACGACGGCTTCTCCTGGAACGCCAAGCACTGCAGAAACCGGAATGTTCTCGAATACATTGATCCAGTCGATGGCAGGCTTAACCTCGGACCCGGCAGCGGCTTCTCCCAACAACTCGGCGGTAGTGGCGCTGCAGAACCTTCTTTTTTCGGCGCTATCCGGTTCCGCCGGGCAAGATGGAGATTCGGCAGATCTGTCCGGCAAGAAGCTCCTGGAAGAGCTGGTTCCTGACCTTTCCAAACTGGATGAACAAATCGAAAGTGACCCCGCTCTGCTGGCGGCTCTTCAAGGGTGGCTGGTTCAGGTGTCCGCTTTATTGTCAGGCAATGATGCAGCGGAGCCGCAAAATCAGGCCGCGCTCACGCCGATCGCGCAGAATCCCGCAACAGCAAGGTTTGCCGTTCAGGATCAACTCAATAACCTCGCAGCATGGATGCAGCAGGCTTCTGAGACTGGCGATGATGCCTCGGCTGGCAAAGCAATGGCACTGTTCAACAGCTTTGCGGCTGTGATAGCGCCCTATACCGGAACGGTTGCCCCGACCGATCATACGACTCACGCAGCCACAGCAGCGGCATTGGCATCCGGGTCCAATGATGCGGTTAAGCTTCCTGGGCATACGGCTCCGAAGGCCGGCGATGCAAACGCAGGAGTCACGCTTTCCAAGTCTGCCGACGTATTGATCCAACCGGACGCATCGGGACAGGCCGGCACAACCTCCTCGGATTCGCAAACGGCTTCCGGAAATTCGCTGCCGCTGAAATGGTCTTCAGCATCCGCTGAAATTCCTAAAGAGCATGTTCAAGCAAACGAAGGTACGCTGATTGATTCGGCCGCTGAACAGTCTGCACAAGGGGACAGCAGTGTCATTACCGCAGGGCAGCTCTCGATGAAGGACGGCATTACAACTGCTCCAAAGGCGGAAATACCGCAAGTGCCGGTTCACAAGTTCGCTGAGGAGATGTCCGGCTTCATTACTGGTAAACTTGAAATCGTCAAGAAGGGCGGAGTCGCTGAAGCGACCCTATCGTTATTTCCGGAACATTTGGGTCAGGTGGATGTCAAAATCACAATGCAGAACGGACATGTGGTCGCGCAGTTTATGACCGAGCATTCCGGAGCCAGGGATTTGCTGGAGAATCAAATGTCTCAGCTGCGGGCAGCACTTCAGTCCCAAGGTCTTCAAGTAGAGAAGCTCGAAGTTTCGCAGAACAATACACCGCTCCAATCGCAGCTCTTTCATGATGGGCGCCATTCGGGAACTGGAGGTCAGGCGTCGGACAGACGGTCCAAGGAGCGCAAAGATTCTTCGGACGATGCCGTCTTGGCCGCCGAGCTGGATAGTGACTGGAAAGAATGGCTGGCTAATGAACGGCAGATCACCCGTAATCCGGCAAGCCAATTCTCGGCCGAGGCTTAATGCGAATGAAAAAGGAGGTGAAAGGTAGTGGCAACCTCAAACAGCATCATATCAACAAGCAATGTATGGCCGAATTATTCGGCAGCCAACAGTGCAAGCAGCAGTGCGGGCAACGCATCGCTTGGAAAAGACCAATTTTTAAAAATACTGATTACGCAGCTTCAGAATCAGGACCCGATGCAGCCGATGGAAGACAAGGAATTTATCGCTCAAATGGCTCAATTCTCATCGGTTGAGCAGCTCATGAACATTTCGGGTCAATTGACGGCGCTTAATCAATCGCTAGGTTCGGTTTCCGGCCTGATCGGGAAAAATGTCAGCTGGCTCGACAGTTCCTCCTCAGATGAGAAATCGGGAACGGTAGATTCTATTGTGGTCAGCGGCGGCGTTCAATACGCGATGGTCGGAAAGGAGAAAATCGCCCTTACCGATATTACTAGAATTCAGGACGGCAGCGGCGGCTCCACGGCGGAAACTGCAGGCGGCGGAGGAAGCGGGGCGGCGTCATGAACGATAAGATGACCGTTGGACAGATGTATACGGGCGTCCGGCACCCCGGTTATTTACAGCGACCGAGTGCTGGCAATAATGCCGTACTTCCATCATCGGACGAATCCTTCGAGAAAGTCCTTCAGCGAAAGCTGCTGAAATTCAGCAATCATGCAGCCAAACGCTTGGAACAGCGCGGTATTCAGCTCGGAAACAAGCAGCTTGACCAGATTTCCTCAGCCGTGGACAAAGCGGCGGCCAAAGGCAGCAAGGAATCGCTGATACTGATGAACAATTTGGCATTGATTGTAAGTGTAGCGAACCGTACCGTTGTGACGGCAATGGATGGCGATTCGATGAAAGACAATGTATTTACCCAAATCGATAGCGCAGTTATTATTTCTTGATCCGGCTGGACCTAACGGAGAGCCGGAGCGACCGCCGACCGACTGACGCGGTCCATCTCTGAGAGTCATATCAAATTTACCTGAGCGATCAAGCTCCATTTCTGGGAGGTAATATCATGTTAAGATCCATGTACTCCGGTGTATCCGGGATGCGCGGTTTTCAAACGAAGCTGGACGTTATTGGCAATAACATCGCGAATGTCAATACGGTTGGCTTCAAAGCGGGCCGCGTAATGTTCAAAGATATTATGAGCCAGACGATCTCCGGTGTTTCAGCTCCGGTTGACGGCGCACAGGGCGGCGTCAACTCCAAGCAAATTGGACTAGGCGTAAGCATCGGGTCCGTTGACACGCTGCACTTGGCCGGAAGTGCCCAAACAACGAATAATCCGACTGATCTGCGGATCGACGGAGACGGCTTCTTTTTGGTAAGGCTGACTGATGATCAAGCCACCCCGTTTCTGACTCGGGCCGGGGATTTCCATGTTGACGCGAGCCGCAATCTGGTTACCTCCGACGGTCTTCATGTGCTGGACTCTGGCGGCGAGCCGATCGTGATTGGAGAGGATGTTACCGCGTTCTCCATTTCCAACGACGGGACGATCATCCAGACGATGGCCGACGGAACGACTGAGCCTGGAGTTCAGATCGGTGTAGCCAAAGTAAGCAACCCGCAGGGCCTGGAGAAAATCGGAGGCAATCTCTATCGTATGACCTTGAATGCCAACGCGGGCGGCGCTTTGGAACCTACAACCGCCAACAATACGGCAGCGGGTACCGGAGCGATAGTCGCAGGGCAGTTGGAAATGTCCAATGTCGATCTGACGGGCGAATTTACGGAAATGATCGTCGCTCAGCGCGGCTTCCAGGCCAACTCCCGGATTATTACAACATCGGATGAGGTGCTTCAGGAAGTCGTCAATCTGAAACGCTAATTAATTGAGATTATACCGGCAGTCATTTTTTCAATATACTTGGCTGCCGGTCTTGCAGTATAATAGTTTCGTTTCGCTTTTTTAAGTTTTTCTATATTTAACCGGTTTATATTTTTACGGGAAACGAGTGCCGCCTAGTCAGGACGGTACAGCCGTTTCTCCTTATTAGGAGGCCTCGCATGATCTCGGTAACACGATTAAACGGATCGCCAATGTGGCTGAATGCCCTGCTGGTGGAAATGGTGGAGGAAAGCCCGGATACCTATATCACACTTGTGACGGGCAAAAGGCTGATCGTTCTTGAAAAAGCCGATGAAGTTATTGCGAAAATAAGGGACTACAATAAGGAAATCGGCGCCCATTCAGCCACCATTAAAGTCCATACTCAGGAGGAGCCTTCATGAAAAAGATGCTGCCTTGGCTCATTACGATTTTGCTTGCGATTACGTTGATCGTGGTTGCCGCCTTTTTACTGATGAATAAATGGTTTGCGAGCGACACCGGTAACGCGGTGAACGACGCGGCACAGCAGGTGGAAACTAAAAAACTGACCGCGGACGAAATAGTAGCCATGACTTCGGAAATAACCGATATTAAAACGAATCTTGCTGATCCAAATTATATCGTTTCTATAAATTTTGCGTTCCAACTGGATACCGAAACGGCTAAGGAAGAATTCGAGAAAATCAAGGAAATCAAAATCAAACCGCTGATAATCAAGACGCTGGCCGATGAGAAGCCGCAGGATTTGAACGGAGCGGCCGGAAAAGACCGGCTCTGCAGCAAGCTGGTTAACTTAATCAATAACGTACTGCCAGAAGGTAAGCTGACCCAGGTTGAGATTACTAATTATATTTTGGCAACGATCTAGACTGCGGATTCCGAGTATTTTTACGGGGGGTGATTGAATGGTTGATGTACTGTCGCAAAATGAGATTGATGCCCTGCTTGCAGCTCTCTCATCCGGCGAGATGGACGCCGACGAGCTCAAAAAAGAAGAAACCCAGCGCAAAATTCGTTCCTATGATTTCAAACGGGCTGTTCGCTTTTCAAAGGATCATATCCGAAGCCTGACACGTATTCATGAAAACTTTGCGCGCTACCTTACGACGTACTTTTCGGCGCAGCTGCGAACCTTTGTACAGATCAGTGTCGTTCAGGTAGAGCAGCTGCCATATGATGAATTCATCCGTTCCATCCCCAAGATGACGATATTGAACATTTTTGAGGCCGAACCCTTGGAAGGCAGAATGGTGCTGGAAGTGCATCCGAATATCGCCTTTGCCATGCTGGACCGGCTGCTTGGAGGCGTCGGAACAGCGCCTTCCAAAATAGCAGCCCTAACCGAGATCGAAACGACCATAATGGAGCGCATATTCAGCAGATGCTTCGAAAGCCTTCAGGAGGCCTGGAAGACGGTGCTTGACATTGAACCCCGTATGGAGGCGCTGGAGACCAATCCGCAGTTCATGCAGATTGTATCCCCTAACGAAACCATCGCGCTGATCTCGCTAAGCACGAAGATTGGCGATACGACGGGCATGATTAATCTATGTATTCCGCACGTTGTTCTTGAACCGATTATGTCCAGGCTATCTGTCCATCAATGGTTTGTATCGGAGAAAAAGCTGCGGGACGAGCAGGAAATAGAGGCGATCAAGGCCAGTGTGAGCCGGGCGCAGCTGCCGGTTGTAGCCGAACTGGGGGAATCCACGATTTCTATATCCGAATTCCTCGGCCTGAATATCGGGGACGTCATCTCGCTGAACAGGACCGTTAATACCGGACTGTCGATCAGAGTAGGAGACAAGCTGAAATTCATCGGTAGTCCGGGTATGGTCAAGGACCGGGTAGCTGTGCAAATTGACGAGATTGTCAGCGAAGGAGTTGTAGAACGTGACGAGTAAAGATTATTTATCCCAGGAAGAAATCGACGCTCTTTTAAGACAATCGGCGGGGGGAAGCGAGGAAAGCGTACCTTCCGAAAAGACGGTAGATGATTATCTGACGCCGTTTGAACAGGATGCGTTGGGGGAAATTGGAAACATTACGTTTGGCAGCGCCGCAACAGCGCTTTCGACTCTGCTGGGCAAAAAAGTGGACATTACCACTCCAAAAGTTTCTATTATTAAGCGCAGTGAGTTTGAAGAAGCCTTTCCTAAGCCTCATGTTGCTGTTCATGTCCAGTATGTGGACGGATTTCAGGGCATTAACTCACTCGTAATCAAAATTCGCGACGCCCAGGTTATTGCCGATCTCATGCTTGGCGGAAACGGAGAGCCGAAAGACGAAGAGCTGAATGAGATTCACGTCAGCGCCGTACAAGAGGCCATGAATCAAATGATGGGCTCCTCCGCTACGTCGATGTCGACCATCTTTAACCGGTTTGTCAACATATCGCCGCCTGATATCGATATTCTTAATATGTCAAGCGGCGAGGGAGTTGGAAGCCTGCCGGAGGACGAGACACTGATTCGAATTTCGTTCCGTCTTATCATTGGCGATTTGATCGATTCGACGCTCATGCAGCTGCTCCCGGTACAGTTTGCCAAGGATATGGTTACTATGCTCCTTGGCGACGTTGCGGCTTCGAGCGAGCCGGCAGCAGCTGTGGAAGCGCCGGCGATGCCGGAAGCGCCACAGTCTGCGCCTTCGCCGCAGCAGCCCACACCGGCAGCTCAGCAGCCGCCGCAGTCGGCCCCTGAACAGCAGACTCCTCCTATGCAGCCGCCGTATCCGGGAATGCCGGAAGGAGGGTATTATTATCCGCCTTACGGTATGCCGCCTTATGGTATGCCAGGGATGCCGCCATATGGTATGCCCCCACAGGGAATGCCCGGACAACCGGGAATGCCGCCGCAGGGAACGCCTTATTCGCAGACCCCGCCGCAATCTTCTCCGCCGAACCGAAACGTCAATGTTCAACCGGTACAGTTCGGCAATCTCAGCGGCAACGTTTTTGGAAATATTGACGAAAATAATTTGAACTTACTGATGGACATACCCCTGAAAGTAACCGTAGAATTAGGAAGGACCCAGAAGCAAATTAAGGATATTCTTGAAATGTCGCAGGGATCGATTATCGAGCTGGACAAGCTCGCCGGCGAGCCCGTCGATATTCTGGTGAACAACAAGCTGATTGCCAAGGGGGAAGTTGTGGTAATCGACGAAAACTTCGGCGTTCGCGTAACGGATATTGTAAGCCAATGGGACCGAATTCAAAAACTACAATAAAAGCATAATTTAGGGAGGATTTTGTAAAAATGGCTAACCGAATTCTGATCGTGGACGATGCTGCATTTATGAGAATGATGATTCGCGACATTTTGTCCAAAAATGGATTTGAAGTAGTAGGAGAGGCTCAGGACGGTTCCCAGGCAATTGAGAAGTTCAAAGAACTGCGTCCCGACCTGATCACCATGGACATTACCATGCCTGAAATGGACGGTATCGCCGCTCTGAAAGAAATCAAAAAAGTGGACGCCAACGCCAAGGTTATTATGTGCTCCGCCATGGGTCAGCAGGCTATGGTTATTGACGCAATCCAGGCGGGAGCGAAGGACTTTATTGTCAAGCCTTTCCAAGCGGACCGCGTTATTGAAGCCATCAACAAAACGCTGGGCGTGTAGGAAGAGCCCATGTCCGGCACAGGCAATTACTTGCTGAACCTGCTCAATGTTATTTTTGTGCTGGCGGTCATTATCGTGATCATCATTCTGCTGATTCGGTTTCTGGGACGGCGCAATCAGACTTGGATGAGCGGCCGGTCCATGCGCACCCTGGGTGCGGTGGGGCTCGGTCCGGGCAAGTCGATGCAGATCATTGAAGTTGGAGGGAGCCTTTATTTGATCGGCGTAGGCGATAATGTGTCCATTCTGGATAAAATCACCGATCCCGAAGAAGTGGCGATGATCATATCGGCATTCGAGGAACAGTCCGTTTCCGGCGGAAACTTCCTCGTTCCGCTGATTTCCAAGGTGAAGGGAAGGCTGCGCGGGGAAGTTCCGTCTCAGGAAATGGAGCTGAATGAAACTTCTTCTTTCTATGAGCTGCTGCAGTCCAAGCTGCGATCCGCTCCGGACCGGAACAAGCAGATCGAGGAGCTGCTTGGCGGCGAAGACCAAAAGGACAGGCAGGGGAAATTATGAACAAAAAGCTTTTAATTGCCTTCCTCCTGATTGGCGTAGTCAGTTTTCTGGCTCTGCAACCGATCTATGCCGCCGAGCCGATTCCGAATATAGATATACAGGTTGGAGGAAATGGCAGTCAAGGCGGCACCAGTTCCATTTCCATTTTGCTGCTGGTTACGGTTCTGAGCGTGGCTCCGGCTTTTTTGGTCCTGATGACCAGCTTTACCCGGATCGTCATCGTGCTGGGCTTCATTCGCACTTCGCTCGGAACGCAGCAGATGCCGCCAAACCAGGTGCTTGTAGGACTTGCTCTTTTTCTGACGCTGTTCGTTATGGCACCAACCTTTTCGACGGTGAATCAGACGGCGCTTCAGCCTTATATCAAAGGCCAGATTACGCAGACGGAAGCTTTTAACAAAGCCGCCGATCCGATGAAAAAATTTATGTTCAAATATACGCATGAGAAGGACCTGCTGCTGTTCATGAAATACAACGGCTATACGGGGAACAACAAACCGGCCAGCTATTCCGATATTCCGCTGACGGTGCTCGTGCCTTCTTTTGCAATGAGTGAATTGAAAACGGCTTTTCAAATGGGCTTTATGATTTTCATTCCTTTTTTGATTATTGATATCGTGGTTGCCAGCACATTGATGGCCATGGGGATGATGATGCTTCCGCCAGTGATGATCTCGCTGCCTTTTAAAATCATGCTGTTTGTGCTGGTGGACGGTTGGTATCTGGTGGTTAAATCGCTGCTGCTCAGCTACGGCACCTGACAGGAGATAGGAGGCGAAGGATATCAGTACGGAATTTATTATCGGTCTTGCGGGTCAGGCGGTGTATCTGATGCTTGAAATCAGCGCACCCATGCTTATTTTCGGTCTGGTTGTCGGACTGATTATCAGTATTTTTCAGGCAACAACCCAGATTCAGGAGCAGACGCTGGCTTTTGTCCCCAAAATCGTCGCCGTGCTGCTGGCCCTGCTTCTGTTCGGTCCCTGGATCGTGACGAAGCTTACAGACTTCACATCCCAGATCCTGGGTAATCTTTATTTGTATATCGGATGAACACCATGATCGATTCCATCTTGAAAGGTTTACCTGTCTTTTTGCTTATTTTTTGTCGAATTACTGCTTTTTTTGTTGTCGTGCCTGTCTTTTCTTCCCGAGGCGTACCAGCAGCGTTCAAAATCGGCATTTCCTTTTTCATCTCGCTCATCGTATTCAGCGCTAGGGGAACAGGCGTCACGGTGCCCGAAGATCTTGGTATTATTTTGCTGATCATCAGGGAATCCCTGATCGGGCTGCTGCTCGGATATATGGGTTATCTGATGTTCATGGCGATCCAAACGGCCGGCTCATTTATCGACATCCAGATCGGCTTCGGGATTGCGAATGTCATTGATCCGATGACGGGTGCGTCCTCGCCCTTGCTTGGCAATTTTAAATACATGATCGCGCTGCTGATGTTCCTGGGGATGAACGGTCACCATTATCTGCTGGATGCCATTATTAACAGTTATCATTGGGTGCCTTTGGATAATCAGCTGCTGGTGAAATTGATGAACGGAAATCTGCCGGATTTCCTGATGCGGTCGTTCGCGCAGTCGTTCGTGCTCGCGTTTCAAATGTCCGCTCCACTCGTGGCCGCGCTATTTTTGACGGATATCGGACTTGCTTATCTGGCTAGAACCGCGCCGCAGTATAATGTGTTCGTCATCGGCGTTCCGCTGAAGATCATTGTCGGTCTGGTGCTGCTGCTTGTGTTAATGCCAACGCTGGCTGCGCTTTTTCAAAGCCTGTTCAATATTATGTTCGAATCGATGCGCAATTTGCTCACCTTGATGGGGAACAGTCCTTAAATGAAGTAAGGAGGGCCGGAATTGGCCTATCGATATCAACTCGATCTCCAGCTGTTCGGCGGAGAGAAGACGGAAAGGGCGACACCGAAGAAGCGGCAGGATGCCCGCAGAAAGGGTCAAATTGCCAAAAGCGCCGAGCTTTCGGGCTCGATCGTCCTGCTTGCCGGGGTGCTGAGCCTGATGATGTTCGGAGGATTTTTGAAGGAACGGGTTATGGCGCTGTTTACTGACGTCTTTCTAAACCGGCTTACGATGGAGGTCACCCCGTCCAATGTACGTCAAATGCTGAACGAATACGGGATGCAGATTCTGATTATGCTCGGACCTTTAATGGGGATTACCTTTGTAATGGCACTCGCCTCCAGCGTGGGACAGGTTGGTTTTATGGTAACGGGTGAGGGAATTACCCCCAAGTTCAGCAAAATCAATCCGATCAAGGGCTTCCAAAACATTTTTTCCATGCGTTCTTTTGTCGAAATGCTGAAATCGATCTTAAAGCTGGTAATCATAGCCTATCTCGTATACAGCACGTTGTGGGGGCAGAGAAAAGATTTCGCATCACTGGCTCATACCGGCACGGAGAGCATTTTTCACTTTACCGCTAAATTAACTCTTGTTCTTGGCATCAAAATCGGTGTGGCCTTATTCATTATGGCAGTGCTCGATTATATGTACCAGCGCTACGAACATGAGAAGAGTCTGAGAATGTCCAAACAGGAAATCAAGGACGAATACAAAAAAATGGAAGGCGATCCGCTGATCAAAGGTAAAATTAGGGAGCGCCAGCGCCGGATGGCGATGCAGCGGATGATGCAGGAAGTGCCCAAAGCCGATGTCATTATTACGAACCCGACTCATTTCGCTGTCGCATTGAAATATGACGGTTCGAAGATGGAGGCGCCGCAGATTGTGGCCAAAGGCCAGGATTATGTTGCACTCCGCATCCGTGAGCTTGCCAAGGAACACGGCGTAATGACGATGGAGAACAAGCCGCTTGCACGGGCGCTGTTTCAAAGGTCGGAGATTGGGGATTCGGTTCCCGCGGATCTGTTCCAGGCGGTCGCCGAGGTGCTGGCTTATGTATACAAGCTTAAAGGCAGAAAGAGATAGCAGGGGAGGTAGAATGCATTGAAAGCTAAAGATTTAACTGTGTTGATCGGCATTATCGGCATTGTGCTGATGATGATTCTGCCTATTCCTTCAGGACTCCTCGATTTTCTGCTGATTGTCAATATTTCGATTGCGCTTACGATTATTCTCGTGGCGATGAATACGAAGGAGCCCCTTCAGTTCTCCATCTTTCCGTCGCTGCTGCTGATCACGACCTTGTTCCGCCTGGCACTGAACATCTCTACAACCAAGCTGATATTGGCCGAGGGCAATGCCGGTTCGGTTGTGGCTACGTTCGGAGGCTGGATTGCCCGGGGACAAATCGCCATCGGTTTTATCGTTTTTCTGATACTCGTTGTTGTTCAGTTCATCGTTATCACCAAGGGTTCGGAACGCGTTGCCGAGGTAGGTGCGAGATTTACGCTGGATGCAATGCCAGGCAAGCAGATGAGCATCGATGCCGATTTAAACGCGGGTATGATCAACGAGCAGCAGGCTCGTGAGCGCCGGCAAAATGTGGAGCGTGAAGCTGACTTCTACGGGGCGATGGACGGGGCGAGCAAATTCGTCAAGGGAGATGCAATCGCCAGCATTATCATTCTGCTGATCAATTTGATCGGCGGCTTTATTATCGGGGTTGCCATTCACGGGAAGCCCTTTCAAGAAGCGCTGTCAACCTATTCCGTTCTGACGATCGGGGACGGTCTGGTCAGCCAAATACCTGCTCTGCTCATTTCGACCGCGGCCGGCTTGATCGTAACTCGGGCTTCTTCGGATGGCAATTTAGCGGAAGATTTGACAGGGCAATTATTGTCTTATCCGAAGCTTTTGTATATCGTGGCGATAACTGTTGCGTTTTTGGGACTTTTTACACCGATTCATGCGATCACCACGCTTCCGCTTGCAGGACTTATGGCCTTCGCCGCTTATAGGATGACCCAGAACTTAAGCCGTAAGGCCATCGCGGAAGAGCAGCTGGTTGAAGAGAAGCAAATTGAAGAGGTGCGCAGTCCGGAGAGCGTGATCAGCCTCCTGAGCGTCGACCCGATTGAATTCGAGTTCGGCTACGGGCTGATTCCGCTGGCGGATACTCAGCAAGGGGGCGATTTGCTGGATCGAATCATCATGATTCGACGGCAGTGCGCGCTTGAAATGGGACTTGTCGTACCGGTTATTCGCATTCGCGACAATATTCAACTAAAACCGAATGAATATGTCATAAAAATAAAAGGAAATCAGGTCGGCGGCGGTGAATTACTACTTAATCACTATTTGGCAATGAGTCCCGGGTATGATGACGAGTCGATTACCGGCATTGAAACGGTCGAACCGTCGTTCGGATTGCCTGCTTTGTGGATCGATGAATCGGTTAAGGAACGGGCTGAACTTGCGGGCTATACCGTGGTGGACCCGCCATCCGTCGTGGCTACTCACTTGACCGAGCTGATCAAGCGTCATGGCCATGAACTGATCGGGCGGCAGGAAACGAAAACGCTCGTCGACAATATTCGCGAAAATTATCCTGTTCTGGTCGATGAACTGATTCCTTCCGTTCTCACCATCGGGGATTTGCAGAAAGTGCTGGCCAAGCTGCTGCGTGAAAAGATTTCGATCCGGGACTTGGTTACCATTTTTGAAACCCTTGCCGATTATGGCACTTATACGAAAGATCCTGATGTTCTTACGGAGTATGTAAGGCAGGCTTTGTCAAGACAGATCACCCAACAGTTCTCACAATCGGGAGAAACGCTGAAGGTGATTACAGTAGGACCGTCGCTTGAGAAAAAGATCGCCGAAAGCGTTCAGCAATCGGAGCACGGCAGTTATCTGGCACTTGATCCCGTCTCTACCCAAACGGTGTATCAGCGTCTAATGGAGCAAATCAACCGTCTCTTGCAGTCGGGACAGCAGCCTATTGTGTTGACTTCGCCTACCATCCGCATGTATTTGCGGCAGGTGATCGAGCGGACGATGCAGGATATTCCGGTGCTGTCGTACAGCGAACTGGAGCCTAATATTGAAATTCAAAGCGTTGGAGTGGTGAATCTATGAGAGTGAAGCGTTACGTTGTCGATACGATGCCGGACGCCATGCATTCCATTCGCAGCGAGCTAGGAAGCGACGCCGTAATCCTGAGCACGAAGGAGATCAGAACCGGCGGGTTCATGGGAATGTTCCGAAAAAAGAAAATTGAAGTCGTTGCCGCGGTTGAAAATGAGCAGAAGAAGACGGCGGGCGGGGCACGGGAAGCTTCACCTGCCGCTCCAAGAGCAGGTGTCCCGAACGCCTACCGTCAGGCCTACGCTGCGGCTTCGTCATCGGCCAATGCCGCCCCGGGAGTTTCGGAGCCGCCACGAAGCTTTGCCGAAATTGCCGCTGCACTTCAAGACGCGGCCGGGAAACAGGGCGCAGTAGCCGTGCTGCCGGAGAAGGCGGAACTGTTGCCAGAAACGCCGGTTCAGGCGGCTGAGGAAGAAGCCGGCCCGGAGCAGCCTAAGGTAGCTCCTTCCAGCACTTTCGCCATTCCCGAACGGACTGCAGACGAAGGTATTCTTACTGAAATTAAAGAAATGAAGCAGTGGATCGAACGGATCGCCCGGCAATCCGCCGAATCAAGGGAGCTGCCGGATCGGCTGGAGCGCCTGCGGGAGCGGCTGATTGAACAGGAAATGGACACGGCGCTGATCGAGGAATGGATTGGGGAGGTGCTGGAGGCCTGGAATCAAGCCGGAAGGCAGTGGCCACAGGAGAAATTCGATGAGGCGGTCAAAGAGCAGGTGCTCCATTTCCTGTCGACACGAATTGGAGGGGGAATCGCCCCGGATACAAAGCTGCTGTACGTCGCCGGTCCGACCGGTGTGGGGAAGACGACCACTTTGGCGAAGCTTGCTGCGGACCAGCTGTTCCGGCATGGCCGGAAGGTCGGGTTGATCACCTCCGACACATACCGCATCTCTGCGGTTGAACAGCTTCGTACGTATGCGTCCATCCTGAATGTGCCTCTGGAGGTTGTTCAGTCCCCGGGGGATCTGCAGCGGGCATTGTCCCGGCTGGAGAGCTGCGATCTGGTGCTGATGGACACCGCGGGAAGGAACTTCCGCAACGAACTGCTTGTTGCCGAACTTCAAAGTCTGCTCGCGCAGACATTGAAGAGCGAGACGTACTTGGTCCTCAGCCTCACATCGAAGAGCAGGGACATGAAGCTTATTACGGAGCATTTCAGCAAATACCGGCTGGATAAGATCATCATTACGAAGCTGGACGAAACGGGAAGCTTTGGACCCGTCTTTAATTTACTGAACGATTACCCGCTTTCGCTTTCCTATATGACCAACGGCCAGAATGTACCCGACGATTTGCTTCTGCCATCCGAAGAGCTGCTGTGCGGTTTGCTGCTTGGAGCGGGTGAACAATGATGGACCAGGCGCAATCGTTACGACAGCTTGTCGCCGGACAGAACCGGGTGATTAACGAAAGTGGAGAACATTCGGCGCGGATTATTACCGTTTGCAGCGGAAAAGGCGGGGTAGGGAAGTCGAATTTCACTCTCAATTTTGCGCTGTCACTCAAGAGTTTAGGCAAAAAAGTTCTTCTCTTCGACGCCGATATCGGTATGGCCAATTTGGATGTGCTGATGGGCGTTACCCCAACATACAATCTTTACCATTTGTTGGGCAGAGAAGCCGGAATTGAGCAGATTATTCAAATCGGTCCCGAACATCTGCCATTTATCGCGGGGGGATCTGGAATGGAGGAACTGTTCTCGCTGTCGGAGAGCGACCTGAATTACTTCACTTCCCAGATTTCCGCGGTCGCCGACGATATGGACTTTATTCTCTTCGATACCGGCGCGGGTCTGTCCAAGGAAACGATGAAATTCATCGCCTCCGCCGACGATTGCCTTGTTGTCACAACGCCCGAGCCGACGGCGATCACCGACGCCTACGCCCTGATGAAAGTGGTGCACAAAAGTCATCCCCATGTCCCGTTCAAGCTGATCGTCAATCAAGCATTTGACACCAGGGAAGCGGATGCGACTAGCGAGAAAATCCGGATGGCCGCCCAGCGGTTCCTGCAGCTGGATATCCCGTTTCTCGGTTATATCACCAGCGACACGCATGTGGTTCAGGCGGTCAAACGCCAGATCCCGTTCACGATGGCGTATCCGAATAGCGTTGCTGCAAAGGATGTTCGCAGATTAACGCTGCAGTACTTGTCCTCCCAGCGGCCTCCTGCCCCGGCGGGACCTCAAGGAATAAAGGGCTTTATCAGCAAGTGGCTTCGACGTAAATAAGAAATGTTCTGAATTCGAGGACAGAGGTGGAAATGACATGAAGCCATATCGAGTTTTGGTTGTAGATGATTCGGCATTTATGCGCAAAATCATTTCCGATTTAATTGAGAAAGATGACCAATTCCAGGTCGCAGGAACGGCGGTAAACGGCCGGGAAGCGGTCGGCAAGGTAAAAGAGCTAAAGCCCGATCTTGTCACCATGGACGTGGAAATGCCGGAGATGAACGGCCTGGAGGCGTTGAGAAGAATTATGCTTGACCATCCCCTTCCGGTTATTATGCTGTCCGGCATAAATGAAGAAGGGATGAAAGAGACGATATTGGCGCTGGAAGGCGGAGCTTTCGATTTTATCCGCAAACCTTCGATTTCCAGCTCTCACGATATCATCAGCGTCGGGGAAGCGTTAAGGGAGCAAATGAAGGAAGCCATGCTGGAACGCGAACGCCGGGAAGCCCGTTCCGCCTCCGCGCTGCTGGCCGCCGAAGCTCCTCCCGTACCGCGGATTCCCGAATCTCCTCCTCTGCTGCCGCCAGTAAAACCCGCGGACAAGCCTGTAGGAGGCAGTGAGACCAAAGCGGAGAGACTGCCGCGGCAAGTAGCGAAGACGCCCCGCGAGACACACTCGCCGGATATCGGAGCACCGGAAGATCTCCAGAGTGAGAACAAGCCTGTCCGGAGCGGGGACCGGTTCAAGGCCGTTCCGCCAGCAGCGAAGCCGCCGGCGGCCGGACTCAGCAAGGCACTCTTGAAGCCAAAGACGGAGACCCCTGCAGGCAATGTTCCAAGGCCCAAGTCTCCCATCTCAGGTACAGCTCCGGACATTCCTTCTGCAGCTGCCAAGGAACGCAAACCGGATGCAAAGGGGCTGGATAAGCTTGTGGCCGTCGGGTGTTCAACAGGCGGTCCCCGTGCGCTGAAGGCACTGCTGGAGAAGATTCCGGCCGATTTTCCCGCACCGATCGTCATAGTGCAGCATATGCCTCCCAACTTCACCAAGTCGCTAGCCCAGCGGCTAAATACATTCAGCCCGCTGGATGTCATGGAGGCGGAGCAAGGAATGATTCTGAAGAAGGGAGCGGCCTATATCGCGCCGGGAGGCTACCATATGAAAGTGACGGAAGCAGCTGGCGGACAGTTTACCATCAGCCTGACGAAAGAGGAGGCGCGAAACGGGCACCGGCCATCGGTAGATACGTTGTTCGAATCCTTGCTCCCGCTCGATTCCCTGGAGCGTCATGCGGTGATCATGACCGGAATGGGAGGCGATGGCGCCAAGATGATGAAGTCCTTATACGACGCCGGCGTCACGTCAACCTTTGCCGAGAGCGAGGAAACCTGCGTTGTTTACGGAATGCCGCGTTCTGCGGTCGAACTGCAGTGCGTCAGTTATATTTTGCCGCTGCAAGACATAGCTCCAAGACTGGTTCAGGTCGTTAAATAGCGAAAAGCGAACGTGAAGGGTAGGTGTCTAGGCATGGACATGAATCAGTATTTATCCATGTTTATTGATGAGTCGAACGATCATCTGCAGTCTTTGAACGAAAATATGATGGCGCTTGAGGCCAGTCCGGACGATCTCAGCATTGTGCAGGTGATCTTCCGCTCCGCACATACGTTAAAAGGCATGGCTGCGACAATGGGATTTGAAGATCTGGCTTCGCTTACGCACCAAATGGAGAATGTCCTCGATCTGGTGCGCAACGAGAAGCTGGTCATGCAGGAATTTATTTTTGATACGCTGTTCAAGAGTCTCGACGCGCTTGAGGCAATGGTTCAGGACATTACCGCCGGCGGCGAAGGCAAGGCCGACGTTTCTTCCATCGTAGCCTCCCTTCAGGCAATCGTTCGCGGCGAAGTACCCTCCGCCGGAGGTGCTGCACCGTCTGCAGCTGCTCCCCAACAAGCGGAAACGCCCGCACTGCTCGATGAATTCCAATTCTCCGTTCTGGAGCAATCGATCCAGGAAGGGAATCAGGTGCTGTTTATTGAAGTTACGCTCCGCAAGGACAGTCAGCTTCGCGCCGTACGGGCTTATATGGTTTTTGAATTGCTTGAGCGTAACGGCGAAGTCGTGAAGACCTTCCCGTCAGTTCAGGATATCGAGCAGGAAAAATTTGAATACAGTTTTTCGCTTTATTACATAACCCAGAAAACGGCTGAAGAAATGCAATCCCTGATCATGGGTGTGTCCGAGATCGAGAGCGTAACGTCGCTCGCGCTGGATATGGAATCGCTGAGCCAGCTTGGACAAGCGGCAGTCGCCGCTACGGCCGAGGCAGCACCTCCCGAGATCAAGCAGGAGGACGCTCCGGCTCCGGAAACCCAAGCGAAACCGGCAGCCGCGCCGAAGGAAGAAGCCAAGAAGGCTCCCGCCAAAAGCGGCGGCGCTCCTTCCCGGACGATCCGTGTTGACATCGACCGGCTGGATGTTCTGATGAATCTGCTCAGTGAGCTCCTGATCGACCGCGTAAGGCTGGAGCAGCTCGCTTCCGACATCCAGAGCACCGAGCTGACCGAGACGGTCGAGCATATGAGCCGCGTCAGTGGGGACCTGCAGAATATCGTCATGAAGCTGCGCATGGTGCCGGTGGATACGGTGTTCAACCGCTTCCCGCGCATGATCCGGGATTTGGCCAAGTCACTCGACAAAAAAGTGGATCTCATTATTACAGGCGCTGAGACGGAGCTTGACCGGACCGTCGTCGATGAAATCGGCGATCCCCTTGTTCACCTGCTTCGCAATGCATTGGACCATGGAATCGAACCGGTGTCCGACCGGATTGCGGCCGGCAAATCGGAGACTGGCACCATCCATCTGCGGGCATTCCACAGCGGCAATCATGTCTTCATTGAAATCCAGGACGACGGCGCCGGTATTTCCCGCGAGAAAGTGCTAAAATCCGCTATCAAGAAGGGAATTGTTACTCCGGAGCAGGCGGAGGCAATGAGCGACAACGAAGCCCATCAACTGCTGTTCGCGGCAGGCTTCAGTACAGCCGAGGTCATTTCCGATATTTCGGGTCGCGGGGTCGGACTTGATGTCGTCAAAGCAAAGATCACTTCGCTCGGAGGCAATGTCACCATTTATTCCACTCCCGGCAAAGGGACGAATTTCTCAGTGCAGCTTCCGCTTACTCTGTCCATTATCGCGGCGATGCTGATCCGGCTCGGTTCGGAGAAGTATGCGATTCCGCTGTCTTCCATTGTGGAGACGGGGATAGTGAAACGTTCCCAGATCCGTTCCGTCCACGGGGCCAAGATGGTGGAATTCCGTGGTTCGCATATTCCGGTCGTTTCTCTTGGCGCCATTTTCGATGTGCAAGGGTACGACGAGAGCGAGGAAGAAGAAACGGAAATCGTTGTTATCCGCAAGGGGGACAAGCTAGCAGCGCTCACTGTGCAGGATTTTATCGGCCAGAACGAAATTGTCATCAAGAACCTGGGCAAATACCTGCCGGAAATCCAGGGGATTTCGGGCGGCACAATCCTTGGCGACGGTCAAGTCGCTTTAATTATCGATCCCAACGCATTTATCAAATAAGAGAGACCATACAGGGAGGTTTATTCCATGGCTGAAGATATTAAGGTAATTGTCTTTAAATTGGGCACCGAGGAGTACGGCATTGAAGTGGATAAAGTCCAAACGATCGAGCGCCTGATGCCCATTACGCGGGTGCCGAAGACGTACGCTTTTATCAAAGGCGTTATCAATCTGCGCGGAGTGGTCATTCCCGTTATCGATCTTCGCGGAAGATTCGGTCTGGAAGAAGCTGAGCATACCGATCAGACCCGCGTTATTATCGTGGTCGTTAACGAGATGGAAGTCGGCTTTATCGTGGATTCGGCCAATGATGTTATCGATTTGAACAGAGACATCATCGATACTCCTCCCGAAGTGGTAGGCGGGATCAAAGCCAAGTATCTGGATGGGGTGGCCAAAATCGGAGAGGACCGTCTGCTGATTATGCTCAATTTGTCAGAGGTCCTCAATAAAAGTGAAATCGTGCAGCTGGAAAGCTTAGAGGGCTAACATCGTGGAACTGTTCAAGCACCAGAAAGATTTCAAAATGGATGTGCTCAAGGAAGTCGGAAACATCGGAGCCGGGAACGCCGCCACCGCGTTATCCCAGCTGCTGAACAAACCGATCGATATGGCCGTTCCCAAAGTTCAACTGCTCGGATTCGAGGAGATTGCGGAAAAAGTGGGCGGCACCGAAGAGCTTGTCTACGCGGTGTTTCTGCGGGTAGAAGGCGAAGCGCCGGGGAATCTCTTTTTCATCCTGACGCCGGATGCGGCCAGAAGCTTGCTCGGGCGCGTTGCGGGCATATCCGAGGTTTCGGGTGACGAACTAAGCGAGCTTGAAATGTCCGCACTGAATGAGATCGGTAATATTTTGGCGGGCTCCTATCTTTCGTCTTTGGCCGATTTCACCTCATTATCCATGTATCCGACAGTTCCTGCATTGGCCATGGATATGGCTGGTGCGATATTAAGCTACGGTCTGCTGCAGTTCGGGCAAATGGGTGATGACGCGCTGCTCATCGATACCACCTTCCTGGAAGGAAAGGATGAGATCGAAGGCCAGTTCTTTTTAATTCCCGATCCGGAGTCATTTCCCAAGATATTTAAATCCCTTGGAGTGCCGTTTGATGATGTGTGAGGAACAGAGCTTAATCAAAGTAGGAATGGCCGACCTGAATGTGGGAAGTCAGAACAATGTGATCCGAACGACGGGTCTGGGGTCATGCGTCGGCCTTACGCTGTACGATCCCGGCAAAAAGCTTGCGGGTATGGCTCATGTCATGCTGCCTTCCTCGGAAATCGCCCGTGAGGGGAAACTCAATATCGCCAAATTCGCGGATACGGCCATTCCCGAGCTTTTGTCCCGCCTGCTGGAACTTGGTGCTGCTCGCAGCCGATTAATCGCGAAGATGGCCGGCGGCTCCCAGATGTTCGCTTTTGCCGGCGGAAATGACACGATGAGAATCGGTCCGCGGAATGTGGAATCCTGCAAGCTGGCTCTGGAGAAGCTGAGCATCCCGCTGGTTGCCGAAGATACGGGCGGCAGTTACGGGCGTACAATCGAGATCGCTTGCAGCACCGGATTGCTGAACATCCGCAGTGTGCAAAAAGGCGTTAAGGAATTATAATTATGATCGGAACGATTTGGATGAACTTGATTCTCGGGTTGGTCGGCTTTGTCTTCACCTTTTTGTTTTCATTGCGGAACAACCTGCCGTCAACGAGCCTGTTTCGCGGATTGACCGGATTTATTCTCTGGTTTGTGCTTGCCTTTGCCCTGAGATGGGTATTGGGTTTTATTGTTAAACAAACCGCAAATCCGGACAAGTCTTCCGGTGCTCCGGGGGATACCAACGAGACGTTGGGCGCCAAGGTGGATCTTTCAACTCCGGACGAAGATGAGGAATTGAAGGATTTACTCAAGCCTAGTCCAGGGCAAGGGAACCAAGGAAATGGAGAATTCAAGCCTCTTCAGCCTCCCCAATTGGTCTCCAAGAAAGATCCTGAAGAATTGGCCAAAGCCGTTCGTCACCTAAAAAAAGAATAAGCGAGTGAAGTGGGAAATGATTTGTGGAATTCGATGAACCCGGCCCGAATACTCGCCGATTACACTTTGGGAGGGGTGAAAGCCGTTGAACGAGCATAAAGCTTCTCATTTGGAACATCAAGACCTTTGGGAACAGTGGAAGGAACAGGGAGATCCGGAGGCCAAAAAAAGGCTGATCGAAAAATATCTGCCGATCGTCGATTATGTCTCCGGCCGTCTGGCCGTGGGTTTGCCCAAAAATGTTTCGAAGGAAGATTTGGCGAGCAGTGGGGTTATGGGCCTAATCGATGCCGTTGAGAAGTTTGATTATAAACGGGGATTGCAATTTCAAACCTACGCCTCCTGGCGGGTCCGCGGCGCAATTCTTGATTCTCTCCGCCAAGGTGACTGGGTGCCACGTTCGGTCCGTGAAAAGGCGAAAAAGATTGAGGATGCCTATCAGCATCTGGAACAAAAGTATTTAAGATCTGTAAGCGACGAGGAAATGAGCAAATATTTAGACATAACCGAGCGGGAGTTCCAGGGCATGCTGCAGGATGTGGCCGTAATGACGCTGTGTTCATTGGAGGATCCGATTCGGGAAGAAGATTCAGAGACCCGAATGTCAATGCTGGTAGATGACAAAGCCAAGAACCCGGACCGTAAAGTGAATGAGTTCTATTTGCGTGAAACGCTTACCAAGGGCATAGAAAAATTGACTGTGAAAGAACGGACCGTCGTGTCCCTGTTATATTATGAAGACCTATCTTTGAGCGAAATTGCTGAGGTAATGTCGTTGTCCCCTTCCCGCATATCGCAGCTTCATTCCAAGGCGATCCTGAGGCTGCGGGGGACGCTTGAGAAGAATCGGGATCTACTGATGCAAAATGATTAGCCGGAAGTGGCGTTAGGAGGGGGATAATGGTCGTCCAATCTGCACTGAGCGATTACATGAGTATCAGCTTCTCGGAGAATAAGGAAGTCGCTTACCTTGAGTTTTTTCGGCGGGAGGAAGGATTTTCTTGTTCAGTCGACGAGTTAGCC
Organism: Paenibacillus sabinae T27; assembly: GCF_000612505.1. Classification (NCBI taxonomy): domain Bacteria; kingdom Bacillati; phylum Bacillota; class Bacilli; order Caryophanales; family Paenibacillaceae; genus Paenibacillus; species Paenibacillus sabinae. The sequence continues at coordinate 3,213,857 of NZ_CP004078.1, read as the reverse complement.
GGGTTTTTACAAAAAAATAATGTCCGCTATGGCGTACAATGGGATGTTGTTACCCGTATCGCCAATAATCCGGAGCAGTACAACCACCTTTCGGGGAAGGTTGCCGTCGCTTCAGGAATAGCACCTGTAGACGGTCTGGACGGGCGCGTTGAATTAAGTGTTAAGATGGACTACGACGAGCGCCGCCCACTCGAAAAAGACGACGGAAAGGTCGATTTCAA